>JAXEJQ010000136.1:0-2685 GCA_034101475.1 Candidatus Limivivens sp. | reverse complement strand
TTGTTCCGTGCTTCGCACTCCCACAATCCTGCCCAATATTCGGATATCGTGGGACATTCGTCCCACTTTTATCCTCATATTGGGGCGGGTCAATCAGTCATAAAACCACTTATGCGCAAGCGCATCGTGGTTTATGACTTTCGACCCTGGCATCATCTTAATAGGTCAGCTCCAGATTTTTCTTCCGGGCACTCCAGTCGCACTGAGGCTCTGCCTGGCACCCGAAGCAGCTTCTGGACAGTTTGTCCGCCCGGTAAATCAGTCCGGACAAATCGGGCTCGGAGGCTGCCTGAGGGTCCCGGTGTCTGCGGATGGCTGTCAGAATATCCTCCCGTTCCTCTTCCTCAAATCCGCAATCTTTCAGGATCTCCTCTGCGATGGGCAGACTGGCCTCCTGATGAGGCGTTCCCTCCAGATACTGAATATGACGCCCTATATCGTGAAGAAGAGCGGTCGCATAGATCCGCTCTTTTGGTATGGCAAGCCCTTCTTCCAGACTGATCAGATAAGCCAGACGCGCCACATCCAGAAAATGCGCCATGTCATGGCCGCAGAAAATCCTGTCTTTTTCCAGATCCCGGATCTGTTTCAGGCAGTGCCGATAGGTTTTGTGATTGATAATCTGATTAATCCTGTCCATAATTTACCGCTGTATCATTCTGAAAAAGGTATTCTGTAAGGTCTCGTTTCCGTCAAAAATGCCTCTGGTAGTCAGGGTAACGGTCTTCGTACCGGGCTTTTTGATGCCCCGCATGGTCATACACATATGCTCGGCCTCCACCATAACCAAAACGCCCTTGGGCTTTAAATTCTCCATGAAAGCGTCCGCAATCTGGGCCGTCAGGCGCTCCTGAAGCTGAAGCCGTTTGGCAAAAACCTCTACGGTACGGGCAATCTTGCTCAATCCCACCACTTCCCCGTCCGGAATATAGGCGACATGGGCCTTCCCGTAAAAAGGAAGCATGTGATGCTCACACATGGAATAAAACGTGATATCCTTCTCAATCACCATCTCATTATTCTCTACCTGAAACCGCTTGCTAAGATGCACAGCCGCATCCTCTTCCATCCCTCCGGCAATCTCACCATACATTCTGGCGATTCTGTCCGGGGTCTCAATCAGGCCTTCTCTGTCGGGATCCTCTCCGATCCCTTCCAGTATCAGCCGTACTCCCTGTTTGATTTTATCCTGATCCATCATGATTCCTGTCTCCTAACTTCTTCCAGTGCTTCTGTCAAGGCTCCCAAAAAGGAAAGCGAACCAAAAGCAATGATCACGTCATCCTTCCGGTCTGCCAGCTTCCGGTTTTCCCGGACGGCTTCCGCAAGATCCTCCTGACAGCTGACCTGTCCATGATACTTTTTCCACACGGCCGCCAGCTCCCTGGCCGGAAGCGCCCGGTCATTGCCCGGAGTCTGGACGGCTGTCACATGAGCAGCCAGAGGGGCCGTGATTTTGATAATTTCCTCGTATTCCTTATCTTTGAATACGCCCATGATATAAAAGATCCTTCTGTCCTGGAAATAAAGCTCCAGGGAGCGCCGCAGGTTCCGTGCCCCGTCCCGGTTGTGCGCTCCGTCTATGATAAAGACCGGATCCTTCTGCAGAACGGTGAACCTTCCCCGCCAGCTGGTCTGTGCCAATCCCTTCCGAAGCTGTGCCTCCGAAACCGGATATCCCAGCTTCTGAAGGGCTTTCAGAGCTTCCACCGCAAGAACCGCATTCGGAATCTGATAGCTGCCTGCCAGATGGATCTTCAGCTTTTCATAACCTCCGTAGGAAAAGCTCTGCTCCTCCCATCCGTAAATCACATCCGCAGCCTGTCCGCTGTCCGCAACAGTCAGCGAAGCCTCCTGCTTCCGGCACTCCTCTTCAATCACCCGCATGGCTTCCGGCTCCTGAACCGCGGATACCACACTGGTTCCCTTTTTAATGATCCCTGCCTTGTTCCATGCAATCTCCGCCAGGGAATTTCCCAGAAATCCCATATGATCCATGCTGATGGACACCAGAACCTCCAGAATCGTGGTCTTCACCACATTGGTGGCATCTTCTCTGCCGCCCATTCCGACCTCCAGTACCACCAGGTCACATGCTGTTTCTTGAAAATAGAGAAAACTGATGGCTGTTTCCATTTCAAAAACAGTAGGCCGGGAAAATCCCGCCCTTTTCATCTCCTCCGCAGCATCCTTCACCCGGCTCGTCAGCCGTGCCAGGGCTTCTCTCGTGATCCGTTCTCCGTCCACCTGGATCTTCTCCCGATAGGAAAAGAGAGTAGGCGACAGATAACGTCCCACGCGATATCCGGCTTCCGTAAGGACTGTGGAAAGATATGCCAATACGGAGCCTTTTCCGTTCGTTCCTGCGATATGGATGAACTTCAGGGAATCCTGTGGATTTCCCAGCCTGCCAAGCAGTTCTGTCATCGTTTCCAGGCCAAGTACACTTCCGTATTTAGCAGCTTCGTCTAAATATACTCTTGCCTCTTCGTAATTCATGTTTCTCCTAACCGAGGGGAACTGTTCTTTTTGCCCCCCAACATCTTATGATGCCAGGGTCAAAAGTCATAAACCACGATGCGCTTGCGCATAAGTGGTTTTATGACTGATTGACCCGCCCCAATATGAGGATAAAAGTGGGACGAATGTCCCACGATATCCGAATATTGGGCAGGATTGTGGGAG
>JAXEJQ010000135.1:0-8753 GCA_034101475.1 Candidatus Limivivens sp. | reverse complement strand
CACTCCCACAATCCTGCCCAATATTCGGATATCGTGGGACATTCGTCCCACTTTTATCCTCATATTGGGGCGGGTCAATCAGTCATAAAACCACTTATGCGCAAGCGCATCGTGGTTTATGACTTTTGACCCTGGCATCATCATAATTTAAGAGTAAGAATAAGGGAAGCGGCGATGCCGCAGACAGGAATATTTCCGTAAACGGACACAGAATTTTACAGCGGCCGCCGCAGAAGGCTTATGCGGCGGCCGTTTCCGGCTCTGAATACGGCCTGTCGAAGACTTCCTGCTGTTTGGTTCCGAAAGGGGATTGTGTTTATGAATAAAAAGAAAAAAATCCGTGCCTATCGCAAACGTGATTATCAGGCATTTATTTATCTGGCGCCATGGCTGGTTGGCCTGTGCGTTCTGCAGTTATATCCGTTTTTAAGCTCCTTCTACTATTCGTTCACGGATTATCAGATTACCTCCAAGCCGGTCTGGAACGGAATTCAGAATTATATTACCCTGTTTACCGCAGATTCGGAATTCATTACCGCATTGTGGGTGACCATCAAATTTGCCCTGCTGACTGTTCCCGGTAAGCTGATTCTGGCTCTGGCAGTGGCTGTTTTCCTGAACCGGAATCTGAAGGGTATTAACCTGATCCGTACGCTGTACTATGTTCCGTCCCTGTTCGGCGGAAGTATTGCCATCGCCATGCTGTGGAAGGTTATGTTCATGGATAACGGTGTGATCAATTCCATGCTGGCAGCCATCGGTATTACCGGCATCAGCTGGCTGGGCGATCCCAAGGTTGCTCTGGTGACCATCTGTATGCTGGAGATCTGGCAGTTCGGTTCTTCCATGGTTATGTTCCTGGCAGCCCTGAAGCAGGTTCCCTCTTCTCTGTATGAGGCGGCTTCCATCGACGGTGCGGGCAAAGTGAAGAAATTCATCTACATCACACTGCCGCAGATTACACCGATTATTTTCTTCAACATGATCATGCAGACCATCAATGCACTCCAGACCTATACCTCTTCTGCGGTTATCACCAACGGCGGTCCGCTGAAGGCAACCTATGTTATGGGTCTGAAGCTCTACAAAGAAGGCTTTTCCTACTTCAAGATGGGTTATGCCAGCGCCATTTCCTGGGTTATGTTTGCCCTGATCCTGGTTGTAACGCTGCTGCTGTTCCGCTCTTCGTCTTCCTGGGTATTTTATGAAGACGAAGGAGAATTTTAAGGAAGGAGGAAGGAACCATGACGAAGAAAACAAAGAAGAAAGTAAACCTGGTGCTTTCCTATGTAGTGATTTTTATTATCGGATTCGCAATGCTCTATCCGATCATCTGGATGTTCTTTGCGACCTTTAAGACCAATGATGAAATTTTCGGACATGTGGGACTGCTTCCGTCGTCCTTCAGTCTCCGGAACTTTATTGACGGGTGGAACGGAACGGTAATTCCTTATTCCAAATATTTCCTGAATACGGCGCTGATGGTTATTCCGACCACGCTGTTTACCGTTTTTTCCTGTTCTCTGGTGGCTTACGGCTTTGCCAGATTCCGTTTCCCGGGCAAGAAAATCCTGTTTGCGATTCTGATTGCAACCCTGATGCTGCCGAACTCGGTGATCATCATCCCGCGGTATACACTGTACAATAAGTTCCACTGGCTGGATTCCTATCTGCCGTTCTACATTCCGGCGATCCTGGCCTGCTATCCGTTCTTTATTTATCAGCTGATCCAGTTCATGCGCGGTCTGCCCAGAGATCTGGATGAATCGGCCTATATTGACGGCTGCGGAACCTTCCGCGTATTCTGGCAGATCCTGCTTCCGCTGATGAAGCCGGCGCTGTTCTCCGCGGCACTGTTCCAGTTTATGTGGACCTACAATGATTACTTTAACTCGTTGATTTATATCAACTCGGTAAAGAAATTTACCGTATCCCTGGCGCTGCGTCTGTCTCTGGATGCAGAATCGGTGGTTGTCTGGGGCAAGGTGCTGGCCATGGCCTTTGTATCGGTACTGCCGCTGATCGTCCTGTTCTTCGCTGCTCAAAAATATTTCGTAGAAGGTATTGCAAGCAGCGGTCTGAAAGGTTAAACTGATAACGGGCATTCCCATTTCCTGCGTATGGCGTTTGAGTGGCCTGACGTAATGGGGATGCCCGTAAACGTTATGAGGGTACATTCCGATGGCGGAAGAAATGTCCGTAAACGTTATGAGGGTACATTCCGATGGCGTAAGAAATGCCCGGGGCGGAGATGAAATCGATGAGGAAAACTGCGGTCGGAGCAGGATAAAATCGGTGATTGGGACAAGGAATGAAAAGGAGAGAATGAATATGGGAAAATTTACATGGAATGCGGATAATGGTGACGGGACATACCGCAATCCCATTTTGTATACAGATTATTCTGATCCGGATGTGATCCGGGTGGGAGAAGATTATTATATGGTGGCTTCGAGCTTCTGTAATTCGCCGGGACTTCCGGTGCTGCATTCGAAGGATCTGGTGAACTGGCGCATGCTTTCCTATGTGGTGGACCGGATCACGGAGCCGGGGTACGAGGTTCCCTGGCATGGACATGGGGTATGGGCTCCGGCCATCCGCTATCATGACGGCTGGTTTATGGTGTATTATCCCATGCCGGACGAGGGTATTTTTATGAGTAAGGCAAAGGATGCGGCCGGCCCCTGGTCTGAGCCGGTCTGTGTCAGGGCAGGAAAGGGATGGATTGACCCCTGCCCCTTCTGGGATGAGGACGGTCAGGCCTATCTGGTCAATGGTTTTGCGAAAAGCCGCAGCGGCATCAAGAGCATCTTACATATCAGTCCCATGAATGCCGAAGGGACGGCTCTGACAGGAGAGGGCCGGCATGTTTTTGACGGCCATAATACACAGCCCACCATCGAAGGACCGAAAATGTATAAGCGAAACGGCTATTATTATATTCTGGCTCCGGCGGGAAGCGTGAAATCCGGCTGGCAGGTGGCTCTGCGTTCCCGGCAGATTTACGGGCCCTACGAAGAGAAAATTGTTATGATGCAGGGAGACGCCCGGGTAAACGGCCCTCACCAGGGGGGCTGGGTGGATACGCCCTCCGGCGAGGACTGGTTTCTTCATTTCCAGGATGTGGGAAATGCGGGACGGATCGTCCATCTGCAGCCCATGCGCTGGGAAAAGGACTGGCCTATCATCGGCCAGGATGATGGGGAAGGCTACGGCATTCCGGTGGAATCCTGGAAAAAGCCGGATGTGGGCGCTTCCTTCGAACCCTGTTCTCCGGATGACAGCGATGATTTCTCAGGAAGGCGCCTGGGCCTTCAGTGGCAGTGGAATGCCAATTACCGGGAGGAGTGGTACCGGATGGAACAGCCGGGTATCCGCCTGTATGCCCAGCCCTTTGAAGGTGCGCTGTGTGACGCGCCGAATCTCCTTCTGCAGAAATGGACGGCTCCGGCCTTTGCCGTTACGGCGAAGGTGGATGTGTCCGGTCTGAAGGACGGGGATCTGGCAGGTCTGGTGTCCCAGGGGCTCTTTTACACGGCCCTGGCTGTGAAGAAGGAAGCAGGCGGGCTGTATCTGACGCAGGTCAGCGGCCATATGGGAGAAACGGAGAAGACCCGCCGAATCGGCGCAGTGGCGGACGGGATACTCCAGCTTGGAATGCAGGTGTATGCGGACGGAAGCGGCCAGTTCCTTTTCCCGGATGTGACGGGAATCTGGCGTCCGGCGGGAGAAAAATTCCTGTTTACGCCGGGAAAATGGGTTGGTGTGAAATACGGACTCTTTGCAGTCCATCAGGGAGCCGGGGAGGCCGGAAGCCTTCTGGGGACTTCGGTGCTGGTGGATGCGGACAGAGTCCTGGAAAATACGGAGGTTTGAAATGCAGCTTCAACTGAAATCTTTTAAACTGGAGCTGGAATTGTATTACCAGAAACAGGATATCTGGATCCGGATTCCGGAGACAGCAGTAAAGGAAGATGGATTTTCCTATGAGACGGCTGAGGGACGTTATTACGGAAGCTGGAGCCGGACAGAGGAAGGCCTGGATTATACCGCAGGATTTGAGACGGAGTATGAGACGCAGCTTCGGATTCAGCTTGCCCTGCCGGGGCAGGAGGACTATTATCATGTGATTCCCTGCAATATTTTCGGGGATAATCATGCCCAGGAGGCGAAACTGGGGGAATTTCCTCTGCTGACCACGGAGCATAAGGAATGCGCCTTCTGCTCAGACCGCTGGGAGTACCGGGCTGACCGGGCGGCAGTGCCCCTGTCTGCCCTGTGCTGCAGAAGGGGGACAGCAGCGATTTTTGCGGAGCCATATTCGGAACTGGAGCCGGATTCCGGCAAGGACCGGGATTATATCCGAAATGGTGTGTTTGCCCGGCTTCCCGACCGATTTGGGGTGACCCTTGGCTATACCAATGATCCCATTACTGTAAAAAACCGTTCTGTGGCGAAGCCCTCCCTGCGGGATACGGCGAGAAAAGCCCGGATGAAGGGAACAATTTATGTGCAGGAGGGAGAGGGGAGGACCACCCTCCACCCGATTGTCCGGGCGGTTTATCAGAAGGTACACTGCCGGGCAGAATACAGACGGAGTTTTCATGACGCTCTGAAGGGATTGCTGGAAACCTTCTGTTATCAGAACTTTGACAAAGAAGCGGGAGAATACACCAACCAGAACTGCAGGCCTCCGGCAGACACAAAGCTGAAGCCCTGGCGGAAGGTGGTGGAAATCGGCTGGACCGGAGGCGGAATCCTGGCCTATCCTCTGGTCCTTGGCCGTTATCTGCTGCAGGAAGAGGCGGAAAAGCCTCTGGAATGGGCCATGGATGGAGAAACGTATCTGGATCGGATTGTGGACTGCTACAATGAAAAATCCGGACTCCTCTGGGATCTGATGACAGCCATCGATGACTCCGGAAGCCGGGTGAACGGCTGGTGGACCTACTATGGTCTGGTGAAGGACTGCCACTGTGCCTATACCGTGGGAAGCGCAGTGCATTACGTGCTGAAAACCATTGATTTCCTGAAGGAAAATCAGCATCCCTGGAAGCAGCGCTGGCTGGATGTCTGCAGGCAGGTGCTGGATACGGTGGTGACGCTCCAGAGAGCGGACGGCGCCTTTGGCTATACCTACTCCATGCAGGAACGGAAGGTACTGGACTGGAGCGGATTTGCCGGATGCTGGTTTGTGCCGTCACTGGCTTATCTGGCAAAGCTTACCGGAGAGGAAAAATGGCTGGAGCCGGCCCGGAAAGCACTCCGGTATTACCGCACCTTTGTCCGGGACCTGAACTGCTACGGTGCGCCCATGGATACCTGGAAATCCATTGACCAGGAAGGAAATCTGGCCTTTATCCGGGGCAGCCGCCTGCTTTATGAACAGACCGGGGAGCCGGAATTCCTGGACTGCTGGAAAGAGGGCGCTGAATATGAATTCCTGTGGAGATACGCCTATCCCACGAGGCCGGAGTTTGCACCGGTCTGTGACGGCTGGAATGCCTGCGGGGGATCGGTGACATCCATTTCCAATCCCCACATTCATCCCATGGGTGTGCTGGTGGATTCCGATCTGTACGCCCTGGCCGAGGTGACGGGAGATGCCTACTACCGGGAGCGGGCGCTGGATTCCACTGCATGGATGATGCAGACCCTGGAACTGTACCCGGAGAAGACCGGCTACGGACAGTACGGGGTATTGTCGGAGCGGTGGTGCCCCAGCGACGGACTGACAGAAGAGCGCTACAGCGATGGCCGGGGCTACAGCTCCTGGTTCAGCTACAATCTGTGGGCTGCCGCCAATGTGATGGAGGCCGTGGCAGAGCGATATGAGAGTGAGCGGAAGAAGTGGGTTGGCGGTTCGGAGCCCCTTTAAAATGATTCAGAAAGGCAGAGACCAAGGTGAGCAGTCAAGAAGAGAAAGAAGTTCTGGAGCTGGCGCTGCAGGCAGGGCATGTGCTCCTGGAAAACGGAGCGGAAATCTTCCGGGTGGAAGAGACGATGGATCGGATTTGCAGGCATTATGGAGTGGAATCCGTCAATGAATTTGTTTTGAGCAACGGAATTTTTGTGACGGCAGGGAGCGAAAAGGAAAAGGTTTTTGCCAAGGTGCAGCATATTCCGGTGAGCAGCACCAACCTGCATAAGGTGACGGCGGTGAATCAGCTTTCCAGAGAAATTGAAGAGGGGAAATATACCCTTGCGCAGGCATCAGAGAAGCTGGAACAGATCCGGAAAATGCCGGATAAACGAAAAATCGTACAGATTTTGGCTTCCGGAGCAGGCAGCGCGGCGTTCTGCTATCTGTTCGGCGGAAACCTGTGGGACAGCTTTGCGGCCTTTGTGTCAGGACTCCTTCTTTACATTTATATTCTGCAGATCAGTGTTCCCCACCTGTCCAAAATGGTGGGAAACATCGGAGGCGGTGCGCTGGTGACGGCGATTTGCGGGATCTTTTATTTTACCGGTATCGGGGAGCATCTGAATTACATGATTATCGGATCGATTATGCCGCTGATTCCCGGTGTGGCCTTCACCAATGCGATCCGGGATGTGGCAGACGGCGATTACATTTCCGGATCGGTCCGGATGCTGGATGCCCTGCTTGTGTTTTTGAGTATTGCCATTGGAGTCGGCCTGGGAATTTCCATTATGGGCAGGCTGGCGGGAGGAGTGTTGTTATGATTTATCAGTTAATTGCTGCGATGGCTGGAACCATCGCGTTTTCGGTTCTGTTTGGCGCTCCTTCTGTTTACTATCTGTACTGCGGTGCCATCGGTGCTGCCGGATGGGGAATTTATTGTGCGGCTTTAGATGGGTGCAGCCCGGCGGAAGCCTCTCTTTTGGCGACAATGGTTGTCATTTTTCTTTCGCGGCTGGCAGCAGTCCGGAAGCGTTGTCCGGTGACGGTCTTTCTGATTTCCGGGATTTTCCCCCTGGTACCCGGAGCGGGGGTTTACTGGACCACCTATTACATTGTGACCAACCAGCTTCCGCTGGCGCTGCAGACCGGATACCAGGCAGTGAAGTGTGCGGTAGCCATTGTGCTGGGGATCGTATTCATCTTTGAATTGCCCCAGGGATTGTTTTTAAAGCTGGCAGGGCGGCATGAACGGTGAACGGGTGAACGGGGTCAGTAAAGTGGAATAGCAATGGGCTTTTCAAATGCAATACAGTTTGTGTTTCGGCTTTATTTACATTCCTGTAAATGGATGCTATAATCTGTATACATAGGCATCTTCCTTGCGTGTGGATTAATGAGTCTGGTGATTTCATTATAGAACACATTGGCGGATGCCTATAGTTTATTCAAAATTTTCACTCTCACGTATAAATAAAATAGAAGGAAAAGTAAAAATGGATGACAACAATACACAATATTATGCGAAATCAAAGCGAGAAGATGGGTCACAGGAATTGCTTCCGAATCATTTGGATAAAGTCAGTGAGATGGCAGGAGTATTTGGAGAGCAGATTGGAAGTAGAAAGATAGCTAAATTATGTGGAAAATTGCATGATTTTGGAAAATACAGTGAAAGTTTTAAAGGTGTTTTGGAGGGAAAATGCACTCACATTGATCATGCAATTTGTGGAACTGCATTTTTGTATTGTCTGGTAGGGAACAGAAAATTTTTGTTTGGTTATCGAGCGGCTATGGAGGCAATAAACGGACATCACGACGGTCTTATGGGATATGATGATCTGGAAATATTCTTGGAAAGCAGTCTTCGTAATAGTGAGCCTGTGGAGTGCAATAATCAAAAGACTGCGGCATTAGCAGGCCAGAAACAATATCAAGAAGCGTCAAATGCTTTTCTTAAAGATTTTCCTCGATTTCTATCAGAATATCGGTTAATAGAAGAAGTGCAGAAGATGGAGGGAATCGATGAATCTATAGATGAGATGTTATATACACGCATGTTATTTTCCTGTCTGGTAGATGCAGATTATACCATCTCATCGGAAAAGGAATTGCAGAAACCACTGGGATTTGAAGCGGAGCAATGGTTGGAGGCATTGGATAAATATAGAGAAGAACTGAAAAAGAATGTAAAAGGTTCTTCAATCGTGAATAATCTTCGTGACTTATTGTTTGAAAGGTGTGGGGAGGCTGCAAGATTAAAAGAAGGTTTATTTACACTTACAGCACCTACAGGAACTGGAAAGACACTTGCATTATTGTATTTTGCATTGAAGCACGCCGCTAAATATGAGAAAAAGCGGATTATTCTTGTACTGCCGTTTCTTGCATTGACGGAACAAAGTTATGGAGTTTATTCAAAAATAATTCCGGAAATTTTACAGGATCACAGCCAAAGTGAGCTTGATGACAGGCAGCGGGAGTTTGCAGAACGCTGGGAGTCTCCGTTTATTATAACTACCTCAGTTAAATTTTTTCAGGCATTGTTTGCACAAAAGCCAACAGACTGCAGGAAACTACATAATATTGCAAACAGTATTATTTTGTTTGATGAGGCACAAAGCTTACCGGCAAATCTGTTGACTGCAACTTTGAATGCTGTAAATGCATTATGTACCCGATATCACTGTACGATGGTTTTTTCTACAGCTACGCAGCCGGAATTTAAATCTATACAGGGAGTATCCTGGAAACCAATTGAGATTGTACCGGAATATCCGATGATGTATAAAAAATTAAAAAGAACGCAAGTGGAATGGAGAATAAAAAAACAGATTCCATTGGAGAAGATAGCACGGGAAATGGAAGCGGAGGAAAACGTTTGTGTAAT
>JAXEJQ010000134.1:0-22815 GCA_034101475.1 Candidatus Limivivens sp. | reverse complement strand
CAGCTTCTCCACCACCTGAGGCTCCTGCATCATGCAGCCGCAGAGCCCGATCAACATGTGCGGATTCTGTTTTTTCCGGTGGCCCAGGGCACCCAGACGCCCGTATACCTTCAGGTTCGCGTTCTCCCGGACGGTACAGGTGTTGTAAATCACAAAATCGGCCTCCTCGGCATCAAGGACCTGATAACCGATCTTCCCCAGAATTCCCCGCAGCTTCTCACTGTCCCTGGCATTCATCTGGCAGCCGAAATTCACCACACAGGCCGTCATTTTTCGTCCCAGCGTCTGCTCCTGTTTCTCCAGGGCCTGCCGGCACTTCTCTATAAAATAATATTGGCGCTCCGGCTCCTGAACCGGCGCCTCGGTTGAAAGATCCATACGATCGAAATTTCTGTTATGATCCATACGTTTCCTTTCTGCTGAAATTCTCACATTTTCCTAACTGTTCTATGATTCGTTTTAAGGTCAATCCGTTTTATTTTAACATCAAATCCGGATTCCTGCAAGAAAAACCATTGATTTCATTCAGACAGGTTCAGGCAGTTCTGTTACTGCCGGAAAGCCTCCCGCTTCCCGGACTGCTGCCAACAGGGGGCACAGGTCATGAAAAACGGTTCCATTGCACAGAAACAGTTTCATCCGCATTTACGATTTCTCCTCTGGAGCCCTCCACGGACACCTGGCTCAGCTGCAGATTTTTCACATTCCGCAGATAAAATCCTTCCCCTTTCATGGGCTCCAGATCCTTCATCATCGCCGGCAGACCCGGTTCTCCGTCCGGATCCATGACAATCGTCGTATTTGCTATGGTCACGCGCTCAATGGGCGCTTCCGGCAGGCCCCAGAAAAATCCGGCAGCCGCCCGGGCATTGGAAACCAGAACATTCTGAATCAGGATATCCCGGATCCCGGGTGTCGTCTCATCTGCCGGGTATGAACCCTTCTCCCAGACATAGGGTTCATTTCCGTTTTTTCCGCAGTTGTAGTACATATTGAAAATAAATGGACACAAAACCCGGTCCATCACAATATTCTGAAAAACCAAACGCTCCATGGCTCCGCCCCGCCGTCTTCGGGTTTTCAGGCGGATCCCCCTGTCTGTATCCTGAAATACGCAGTTGGACACCGTCACATTGCGTACACCGCCGCTCATTTCACTTCCGATGACAATACCGCCGTGGCCGTGAACCATATTGCAGTTGGTAATAACAAGATTCTCACAGGGCATCCGGCCCGCGGTATCTTCCGTACCGGCCTTTATGGCAATGCAGTCATCTCCCACATCAATGAGGCAGTCGGAAATCCGGACATTTCTGGAGCAGTCCGGATCGATTCCGTCTGTATTGGGCGAATCTGCCGGATTCTGAATCGTAACTCCGCAGATCCGTACATCATCGCAGTACAGCGGGTGGACGGTCCAGGACGGAGAATTGATCAGCCGCACTCCTTCGATCCGCACATGACTGCAGCGTTCAAAACAGATCAGATAGGGTCTCGCAAAGGGCAGCATATTTTTCTGTTTCCACCAGCGAAATCCCTGGCCGTCGATGGTTCCGTTCCCGGTTACCGCCACATCCTCCGCATCGAAGGCATAAATGCAGGGCATGTACATCTTCCCCCGAATTCCTTCAAATTCCGTATCCACCACCTCATAGCGGCTCTCCTCATCCAGAAACCGCAGAACCGCTCCCTGCTCCAGATGAAAATTAATATGGGATTTCAGGCGGATCGAACAGGTGCGGTACTCTCCCGGAGGAACATACAGCATCCCGCCTCCCTGTTTTTCCAGCTCCTTCACCGCATGGCGAAAACTCTCCGTCCACCCGGTTTCCTCTGTCACATCCTTTTCAAATGCTCTGATATTGCATTTTTCCATCATAGCCTTTTTCTCCTCTGCTTCACAGAAATAATGTAAAAAAGGGTTCTTTCTCCTGGAAGAAAGAACCTGAAAATCCTGCCGGAAAGCTGCGGATTTTAAGGCCGCACCTGCCCGTTTCCGTAAATAATATATTTGGTGGTGGTCAGCGCCAGCAGTCCCATGGGGCCTCTGGCGTGAAGCTTCTGGGTGCTGATGCCGATTTCTGCTCCAAAGCCGAATTCGAAACCATCCGTAAAACGGGTAGAAGCATTCACATAAACCGCAGCCGCATCAATCTCCTCCAGGAAACGCTGAGCATTGGTATAGCTTTCCGTGATAATGGCCTCGGAATGACCTGTATTATAGCGATTAATATGGGCTATGGCTTCATCCAGGGATGACACCGTTTTAATGGACAGAATATAATCCAGATACTCCGTTCCCCAGTCCTCCTCTGTGGCGGGGATAATCCCTTCCGCCGCTTCCGATGCCCGTTTATCTCCCCGCAGCTCCACCTGCTTTTCGTCCAGACGGCGCTTCAGAGCCGGCAGCAGCGCGTCAATCACCTTTTCATGAACCACCAGGGATTCGCAGGCATTGCAGACGCCGATCCGCTGCGTCTTCGCATTGAAAATAATGTTCACTGCCATCTCCAGGTCCGCCGATTCATCCACATAAATATGGCAGTTCCCGGTACCGGTCTCGATAACCGGAATCGTACTGTTTTCCACCACAGCCCTGATCAGGCGGGCGCTTCCTCTGGGAATCAGCACATCCACGTACTGGTTCAGACGCATAAACGCCGTGGTCACCGCCCGGTCTGTGGAGCCGATCAGCTGAATACAATCCTCCGGAAGGCCATTTTCCACCAGCACCTCCTGCAGCAGCTCCACAATGGCCTGATTGGAATGCAGAGCATCGCTTCCGCCCTTCAGAATCACCGCGTTTCCCGTTTTAAAGCAGAGACCGAAGGCATCCGCCGTCACATTGGGGCGGGCTTCATAAATAATCCCTACCACCCCCAGGGGTACCCGCTTCTGTCCGATCAGCAGTCCGTTGGGACGCTTTTTCATGGAGAGAACTTCTCCGATGGGATCCTCCAGCCCGGCCAGCTGACGCAGACCTTCCGCCATTCCTGCAATGCGCTCAGAAGTCAGTGTCAGACGGTCCACCAGCCCCGGGTTCATTCCGGAAGCAACAGCCGTTTCCACATCCAGGCGATTGGACTCCAGAAGGAAGTCTGCCTTTTCCAGAAGTCTGGAGGCTGCCTGGGTGAGAACCCCGTTTTTGACTCCGGTTTCCAGCTTCTGCAGAACAGGCCTGGTCTCCCGGGCCTGCATGCCGATTTCCTCCAGGGTGGCCTGGCGGTTCCGGATGGTCCGCAGGGGGGTCACAAGCATCTGCGGAAAAATATCAAATTCATCCGCAGGAACCTCCGGCACAATCTGGAAGTCCAGGGCAATGGCAATGGTGGGATGCTTCGTATGTACGCTCAGATAGCGGTCGTAAAATCCCTTGCCGTAGCCGCAGCGGTGGCGGTTTTTATCAAAGGCCACTCCCGGCACAATCAAGAGGGCGTCCTCTTCCCCGGCCTCTGCGGTACCTTCCTTCGGCTCCGGAATCTGAAAATATCCGGGCTCCAGATCTTCAAAGGAATGAATATAAAAATACCGCATATTCTCCCCGAAAACCTTCGGAGCAGCAACCCGCTTTCCCTGTTTCCAGGCTTCTTCGATCAGTTCTCTGGTAGAGGCCTCTCCCTTGCAGTCCATATAAACATAAATACAGGAAGCTTTCTGAAAAACATCCATCTTCATAATCTTCCGACAGATCCGACGGCTTCCCGCTTCCAGACTTTCCTCTGTCTGGTTCTTTCTGGCCTGCCGGATTTCTTTTCTAATTTCCTTTTTTTCCATACTTTTCTCCAAGATTTACAATGCTTCCATCCTTTTCCTGGATGTCAATGTTGTCGAGCTGAGACCTCAGGTTCGTACGGAAGGCTTCGATAAATTCCCGGCGCAGCTCCGCCTGCTCCTTCTTCTCCGCCTCCGTCAGCCCCTCTGCTTTGGATTTTCTCGCAAGTTCATTGATTCTCTGAATTTTTTCCGCTTTCATAGATACTCCTAAAACATTTTTTCAATCACATCAATCAGGTAAAAATCTTCTTTCCGGTGGCCCTGAAAAAGCGTACCGTATTTCCGGCCCTGAATGATTTTATGCAGGATATGGAAATCCTCCCCGTTTGCGATCACCATATCACAGCCTGCAGCCACCGCCACCTTTGCCGCGTTCAGCTTGGAAGCCATGCCTCCGGTTCCGACGCCGCTGCTGCTGGTTCCCTTTCCCATCTCCAGCAGATCCTGATCCAGCTTCTCCACCACATTGATAAACTCCGCCTTCGGATTCGTATTCGGATCGTCTGTATACAGGCCGTCGATATCCGAGAGCAGAACCAGAAGATCCGCTCCCACCAGGGCCGCCACAATGGCAGACAGGGAATCGTTGTCACCGAACTGCATTTCATAAGTGGAAACCGTATCATTTTCATTGACAATGGGAATGGCCCCGATTTTTAAAAGCTCCTGAAAGGTATTCAGGGCATTATGGCGGTTCAGATTGTTGACAATGGTATTTTTCGTCATCAGGATCTGTCCGCAGAGCTGATTGTATTCCGAAAACAGCTTCTGATAAATCATCATCAGCCTGGCCTGGCCCACGGATGCACAGGCCTGCTTCTCCGATATTTTCGTGGGACGGCTCTGGAATCCCAGTGCACGGCTTCCCACAGCAATGGCGCCGGATGATACCAGAATCACATCCTTTCCCATATTATGAAGGTCACTCAGCTCCCGGACCAGAACCTCCAGCTTCGTAAGGTTCAGGGCACCTGTTTCCGGATGGGTCAGGGATGAAGAACCGATTTTAACTACAATTCGTTTTTTGTTTGGAAAATCTGCACGTAAGTCCACACGTTTCTCCTCCTTTGTCATTCCCCTATCTTACACCATTTTTCAGTAATCGTCCAGAGAAAATGGCATCAGCTGCTATAATTTTCCAGAAAGCTGTACAGCTCCTGCTCCGTCTTCAGCATCTTCCCCAGGGACACCTCCAGACGCAGAATTTCCGGCAAGCTTTCCACCGGAATTGCCGTCCGCTCATAGAGCGTCTTTTTATCTCCCCGGTAAACAGTAACCAGGCCCTTCTCCCCCTTCAGATAGTACAGGCCCGTTTCCGCCTTTCCGGAAGAAACCGCTTCTTTCACAGGCTGCTCCTCCGGAAATTCGCTCTCTTCCTCCCGTTCTGTTTCCCGGAAGGCTGTCTCGTTTTCCCGGAGCGGCTCCGTTTCTTCCTTCATCGGGGCTCCGGAATACTCCTGACCAGTGAAATGAAAGGTCATGGTATAGACAGCCCCCATAAAAACCATACAAAGCAAAATACCGATAGCATATCCCCGGCGCATAAAGCCACCTCCTTTGGATACAGTATCGGTAAATTCTCAGAAAACTATTCGGGCAGCGGTGTCTCCGACCTTTCTTTCCGGGTCGGAGGCCGGTTCCCTCCGGAAATTTCCGGAAAAGCAGGAAGACTGCCCAGCATGGGCTCCAGCAGGATCCCTTCCCGGACATCATAACCATAGCGATCGCTCTCCCGGATACACGCCGCCACAAATGCATGGGCCATTTCCGCCGCTTCCAAAAGGGCATACCCGCCCAGCAGCGAACCCAGCAGAACAGCGGCAAATAAATCCCCCGTTCCCGGATAGGACCGCCCTTCCTTCCTCTTTTTCAAAAGCTGAATCTGACCGTGTTCAAAGACCGCGATCCCCATCTCTGTCTCCGGGATCGGAACACTGGTCAGAAGGATCCGCTCTGCTCCCAGAGCTTCCAGGCCACGGCAGATCCGGGTCAGCTTTTCACTGCCGCAGACAGGCTCAAATGCTTCTCCGGTCAACAGACAGCCCTCCGTATAATTAGGAGTAATAACAGAAGAAAAAGGCAGGATCCCTTTCAGGGCCTCACAATAGCTTTCCCCGAAATTGGAATAATAACACCCGTGATCTCCCATAATGGGATCAAAAAGCACCTGGGAATCCGGGAAACATTCCAGCCACCCCAGGACTTCGGAAACAGTTTCTGTCTTCCCCAGATAGCCGATCAAAAGGGCATCAAAAGAAATCCCGCAGCTTTTCAGATGCCTGGCCGCCTCCGCCTGGAACCCTCCCAGAGGGCAGACAGCCGGTTTCCCAAATCCGCCGGTATGGGTGGACAGTGCCATGGTCGGAACGGGACAGGCTTCCACGCCCATCACGGATAAAACCGGAAGAATATTTGTCATGGCGGCCTTGCCCACAGCACAGAGATCGTGGATCACAGCCACCCGTTTTACTGGTTTATGTTTTATAGAATTCTGCATTTTTTCAAAATATTCACAAGCATGGTGCCTTTCGGAAGACTCAGAATCTCGGATTCTGTCATGCCCCTGAATTTAACCAGAAGCACTGCATAGACAAAAACTCCGGCCAGGATCCCCAGCAGGCAGGAAATGGCATTTCCTGCAAAAAGCGCGAACAGCCGGTACACGCCATAGGCAGCCACTCCCATAATCCCGGATGCAGCTAGCGGAATGAGAAACGTCCGTTTCAGCTCCTGACGGTAGGGAATACACCTGCGAATGGCCATGGCGTTCAGCAGACAGATGATCAGGGCAAAAATGGTATTTGCATAAATCACGCTGTAAATGTTCAGCTTCAGGAACCGCAGAAACAAATACAGGGTAAGAATATGAACCGCCAGTGCAAAAGCCGCATTGTACAGCGGTTTTTTCATCTCTCCCAGCCCCTGCAGGATCCCGGTGGTCAGCGTCGAAAGCGCCAGAAGAACAATCAGCAGGGCACCCTGCTGCATAATTCCGGCTGTCAGAGACCGGCCATCCCCGAAAATCAGCTGCATGATCGGAGACGCCAGAGCCGCCATTCCCACAGCACAGGGGATCGTAATGATCATGGTATACCGGATGGAATCCCGTACCTTGGTGGCAGCCTCCCGATAATTCTGATCCGCCATGGCACTGGTCAGAGCCGGCACAACCGAGGGGGACAGACAGGAAGCAATGGACAGCGGCACATTCATCAGCACACGGTATTTTCCGGTGTAGATACCCCAGATTGTACTGTACTGCTTTTCCGAATACCCCTGGGAAGCCAGAACGTTGTTAAAAATACCCTGATCCAGGATCGTTCCGATATTGTAAACCAGCGTACTCAGCACCACCGGTACAATGGTTACAATAATCGCATAATAAATGGCCCTGTCGGATTCCAGCCGTTTTGTGGCATCCCTGCGCATATGTCTGCGGAAGGTTCTCTGGTAGGAAATATAAACAAAGGCGAGAAACACCAGTGCCACTGCAATGCTGACTACCGTACCGAAGGTGCCGCCTGCCGCTCCGTAAGCCGGCGCCTTTATGGAATCCGCTGTGGATTCCGCCAGTTTTGTTCCGATGGATACCATCACACCGGCTCCGGCAACGGACACCACTGCATTGACAATCTGCTCAATCACCTGAGAGGTGGCCGTGGGAACCATGGTCTCATGTCCCTGGAAAAATCCCCGGAATGCTCCCGCGATGGCAAAGAGAAAAATTGCCGGAGAAAGAACCCGCAGAGCCAGGGCAGCGGGAGCCACACCCATGATCTTGTCCGTAATGATACCTGCCAGCAGGAAAGTCAGGATAGACATCACTGCTCCGGCAATCACTGCAAATTTCATGGAGCAGACAAAAACCTTGTGGGCATTTTTTGCCTGTCCCGTGTGAAGACGTTCGGATACCAGACGTGAAATCGCCAGCGGAAGGCTGAAGGTGGACACCATCAGCAGAATATTATAAATTTCATTTGCGGTAGAATAATAGGCAATCCCATCATCACCCAAAATATTTGTCAGGGGAATCCGGTATATCATCCCGATAATCCTTGCGATAAAGGATGCAGCCACCAGAATGGTTCCCTGCACTAAATAATTTTTGCTGTTTTTGCTTTTGTTTCCCACATCATACCTCGCTCAAAACCATTTGTTTTCGACGCTTTTATCCGATGGTGATATCGCCTGCTCCTGCCTGACGGATAATGCAGACCCAGGTTTTGCCCTGATTCAGGACAATTTCATTTCCGTTTTCATCATAATATCTGGCAGGTGAAGAATAAACATCCGGCTCATCCGTCGTCCAGGTGCATTTCTGATACGCGCCCTTGGTGAAATAATAAGCGTCTCCACCTGATTTCGTATCGAATTTCAGATAACCGTGATCATCATAGTTTTCGCAGGCACAGACCTGGAAAATGACATTGTCATATTTTAACTGCTCACCGGTAAGCTCATCAATCTGAGCAGAACCATACTGGTAGCGGTAATAAACGCCTTCTTCTGCATTATACTCAAACCAGGGGCTGTTCACCGGATATCCCGGAGCCATCTTCAGCGCTTCGCCTGTGGTAGGCACAACGGTCTCCCCATCAGCCGCGAACTGATAATGTCCGGTAAAGCCGGCGTAATGCAGATCACGGAACTCCAGACGATCAATGGCTGTCTGGATCTGGTCGTAGCTGGTATAGCAGTTGTGGGGCGCTACCCGGTCACTGGTGCGGTAGAAAATATCCTCGCCGCAGTAGCCGTCCAGTTCTCCGACACCTTCCTGATACTGTAAGCCACTGATATTATCGATACCCGGTGCGTTCAATTTACTCACCGCATATACAGCCTGTCCGTAATGAACATAAATGGCATCAAATTCCTGAGCAAAGTCAATATAATAATCACGGCAGCTTCTGACAGAGCCGATCTTATCCAGATCATAGGTTTCAAAAATACCCATCAGACGTGTCAGCAGTCCTTCCACCGGCGCTTCATAGACAACGCCTGCCTGAGCGATACCTGCCTGGGGGCATGCATCAATAATATTGTTCAGCATAATGGCGATGGGACGCCTGATGGCAACCTCTTCCTCCACAAGCTGCCCGGTCAGAGTACTTCTGGACATCTCGGATGTCGTATCCGCTGCGTTTTCCTGGGCATCCTCCTGCTTTTCCCCTGTCTGCTGATCGGATGTCACACTGATGATATCCTCTGCAACCCCTTTGTCGGCCACTTCTGTTTTCTGTATTCCTGCATCGCTCCCGCAGCCGGTCAGGCTGAAGACTGCAATCGATAAAAGTGCCGCTACGATTAATTTTTTCATACGCTACCTCTTTTCATTTTTTCTTATCTTTTTATGTTCAGCAGCTCCAGAATTTCTTTCTGTCTGCTTTCCATCAACTTTGCTTCTGCCTCTTCCATGTGGTCATATCCCATCAGATGCAGCATGCTGTGCGCAATCAGAAACGCGAATTCCCGCTTCACAGAATGACCGTATTCTTCTGCCTGGGCAAAGACCCGGTCACCGTTTAATACAATGTCCCCCAGCAGCAGTTCCCCGCTGTCCGGATCAAAGGAATCAGGATCTTCTTCCATCAGGGAAAAATCCCCCGGTTTCGGATACTCCTGCATGGGAAAGGACAACACATCCGTTTCCCGGTCAATCCCCCGAAAGTCCCGGTTCATTTCATGAATCTGAGGCCCTCCGGTCAAAAGCAGGCTCACCTGGGCTTCATAGGGACACTCCTCAAAATCCAGGCACGCTCCGATAACCTGTCCGGCCAGTTCCTCCGGAGAGAAAGGCCATTCCTTCCCGTATTCATCCTCAAATATGACTGTCATGCTTCCTCCTCTGGGGCTTTGCCCCACCTGTATTCTGACGGCTTTCGTAATCTTCATAGGCATTGACAATTTTCTGAACCAGGGGATGACGTACCACATCCTTGCTGGTCAGCGTGCAGAAGGAAATCTCGTCCACATTCTTTAAAACCTTCAATGCAACATCCAGACCGGACTGCTGCTCCTTCGGCAGATCCTTCTGACTTAAATCCCCCGTAATAATCACCTTGGATCCGAAACCGATCCGGGTCAGAAACATCTTCATCTGAGCCGGCGTGGTATTCTGGGCCTCATCCAGAATAATGAAGGCATTATCCAGAGTCCGCCCTCTCATGTAAGCCAGCGGCGCCACTTCAATCAGCCCTTTTTCCATGTTTTTGGAAAAGCTCTCCGCCCCCATGATCTGATAAAGGGCGTCATAAAGGGGACGCAGATAAGGATCTACCTTACTCTGAAGATCCCCGGGAAGGAATCCAAGCTTCTCCCCTGCCTCAATGGCCGGCCGGGTCAGAATGATGCGGCCCACCTCCTCATCCTTAAAGGCGGTGATGGCCATAGCCATGGCCAGATAGGTCTTCCCGGTTCCGGCAGGCCCAAGGCCGAACACAATCATCTTCTCCCGAATGGCCTCCACATACTGCTTCTGCCCCAGGGTTTTGGGCTTGATGGGCTTTCCGTTGATGGTGTGGCAGATGCAGTCCCCATCCAGTTCCACCAGCGAAGAGCTGTCATTTTCCATGGCCAGGGAAATGGCATAGTCCACATTCTGCTCCTGTATGATATTGCCGCGTTTGGAAAGCTCCAGAAGCTGAAGGAAGATCCCCTTCGCCCTGGAGGCAGCGGCTTCATTTCCGATAATTTTCAGTTCCCCGTCTCTTGCGATAACGGTAACATGAAAGGCCCGCTCAATTTTTTTCATATACTGATCAAACTGACCGAACACGTTTTTTTCATGTTCCACCGGAACCGATGCAATGGTTTCCACAATGCTCATGATTCGATAGTCCTTTCCACTCTTTTTCCGGCATCCTGTATCACAATCAATTTTCCTGCTGTCACACAAGTTTTGGCATCTGCATCTATTCTAACATTATTTTGAAATATTTGAACCCCCTTTTCTTGAATTTTTTCCAATTTTTTCAGAAAACGCTCACGTGCAAGGATCTTCGCCTCTTCAATCGTATAATTTTTTTCCTGAATCTGGTATTCTCTCCCACGAAAAACCTGCAGAGAAACCGGCAGGTAAAAATTTCCGGAAAGCTTTAAGGGGTATTCTTCCGTCAGCGTGTCAAAGGTTTCATAGGATATGGTTTCCGCAGGAAGGGCAATCCGCAGGTTCCCCAGATACAGCACACAGCTTTTTTTCTCCTGTCCGGTATAGACCTTCTCCTCATGGACCATGGAAAAACTGTCATAATAGGAATAAACGGTACGTATCCGGATATCCGCATCTGCCGCGCAGTACTGATATCCCACCACTTCCAGATCGTCTCCGATAATTTCAATCTGACCGCTGACAAGCAGATCTCCCTTTTTCACTTCGGTTCCCGGTTCCACAGCCGGCACGCCCTTCCTGGTGATGATACTTTCAATCACCCCGTCCACCTCCGCCACCAGATCGCTGACCGGCAGATTTTCCTCCGTTTCCGTCAGGGTACTGTTGTTCTCCTGAACATCGATCAGAAGCTGTGTACCCTGGATTCGAACGGAAACCCAGGTGAAATTGTCAAATCTGCGGCGCATGGATACCGCCAGCTCTTTGCAGTCCACCCTGTTTTTCAGCGTTCCGAAATAGACCCGGCTCTCCTTCAGAAAATCAAAAATCACATCAGCCGTCTGCGCCTGGTTCCCCTCTATGCGGATGTCCCAGATAAAAAAAGAGAGAAAAAACATCAGAAAAATGCCGAAGGCCATTCCGCAGAACAGCATTTTCCGATGCCGGTACCGATACAAAAAGAAAGGCAGGCCCTCCCGGCGGACAATCCGCACCCGGGTCCTGCTTTTTCTGGCCAGGGGCCTTAATGAACGGAATTCCTTCAGGGAGATCGTGGCAAGATAGGAATTCCCGTCGCAGGTCAAATCCCGCAGACAAAGGTTCCGATTGGCACACAGATTTAAAAACCGGTCATAAGACTGGCCGGTGATCCGGATCTGTACACTGCCTTTTACATACTGAATCAGTTTCTGGATCAGACAGATGCCTCCCTAGCAATAGTGTATCTGTTCGATATGGCCGCTGATTTTCATTTCTTCCCCATTATAGTAGGAAATGTACAGGGCCTTTCCTTCAATGATCAGGCGGCAGGTCTTCGTCTGCAACGCCAGCCGTTCGCTGGAATATTCCAGAATCCCCCGGTAATTTTCCACCAGGACACTGTCCTGACCGGTGATCTGCACCAGCACCGCCCTGTCTGCCAGGTCCTCCGGAATCTGGGCAGCCCGGGTCATCCGTTTCAGAAGCGATTTTTCACTCGAACTCATATACTATCATCGCCGTTTATTACACAGTATATGCAGAAATACCTTTTCCAGAACATTACCTGATTCGGTTATAAAACAGCATTCCAAACCAGGTAACCGTCCTGCTGTCATAAAAGAAATCAATGCCGGCCTTTTCCGCTGCAGCGGTAACCAGGATACCATAGCTTTCCACGCAGGGAATCATTTTATCCGGAAACCGGCAGGGCGCATCCGGATAGGCGCAGGTCGGACAGATATCGCAGGATTCTGTGGACAGGGCAAATCCTTCAATCCCTTCCTTTTTCAGATCCCGGATCAGTCCCCGCATGACCTCCTCGTGAGCTTCTCTGGTTTTCAGGGTTTCCTCCAGAAGCCCCGTATCCTCCACCTCTGCAAGAGTTGTTACCAGCAGAACATCCGCATAGGAAAAACATCTCTCCCGACACTCTTCCACACTTCCAACAGCAGGCGGGCAGGCCCAGGTTGTATTATAGCGCGGGCACTCTGTCTCACAGATGGTCCGGACACGCCGGGGAAACTCCAGATCCTGCGGTGTCAGAAACGCATACTGACAGACCGGATAAGCAGCAAGAATCGATTCAATGATTGTCTTTTGAGTTGTCGTCATTCGTATACCTCCACAAACACGGCTTCCATATGCGCATTTGTCACAATCCCTTCCATATCGTCAATAAAGCGTCTCATTTTCCGAAGCATCCTCACCGAAACAGTAAGGTATTTCATGTGGGTTATACTGGTACATCGGTTTCGAAATAACTACACCAAATAACTTGACTATTTCTCCGATTGCACATGGCAAAAAGCCTCGGCGTAGCCCGCTACGCTGAGGCTTTTTGCCATGCACACTCGAAGAACTACTCTGCGTTATTGGTACAGTTATTTACGAACCGATGTACTGGTGTACTGACACGCTTTTTCAGCTCTTTTTCTGAATCATAGCATATTTCCGGCCCCTGCACAAGACCTGTTCATCGCAGTCAGAAGGATGTTCACAATCCATGCTGCTGTTCACTGGCAAGCCTGCGAACACCTGAATCACGCGCTCTCTTTTTTCCGGAAACAAACAGCTATTGCAGGCTGCTTTGTGCTGAGGAAGGAGTTCCTGGTTCTGTTTCCAGTATGATCTACCTCAAATACCGCATGATTTCGCTGGTCTGCTTTCCCGAAACAGTACGGTATTTAGGGTGGATGTATTAGTGAACAGCCGCCGGGACGGAACATTTCTTTCCGGGACATTTTAAGGGCGCTTTTCGGCGCAGACGAGATCCACCTCCTACGCAGACTTAGCGAAGAGCGTTTTCGCGATGAGCTTAGTCGAAGTTGGAGGTTAGCTCGCCGGAGCCGTTGCCCGCGTCCCGGAAAAAATCTTCCGTCCCGGCGGCGTCTCCTCATACACCACCTCTCCTTCTCAGCACAGCCCGGCCTGCACCTTACTCCGAAATGGAAACCCTCCCGTCTTCCTTCACATGAATCCTGGTCCAGTGCTTCGGATTGTCATAATCTTTGGTATATCCGTCATCGTGATAATACTCATAATCCGCTTCCCCGAAGGTCAGTGCCTGCAGATTTTCAAAATCCACCTCATCTGTCCGGTTCGCTGCCTCCGCCAGCAGAAGCGCATGCCCTTTTCTCAGGAAAAACACCATCTCCTCCAGCTCTGCTTCCACATAATGATGTCCGGCCGGCAGGATCCTGCTTTCCAGAGTGCCGTCTTTTTTCAGCCGGAACATCCGCATTTCCTCCGGCAGATAGACATACCTTCCTCTGGCATTCTGATCATAAACCGGTGCTGCCATCAGGCTGCTTCCCACAAAAAGCTGATCCTCCACCTGGGACGCGAAGGAGTCCTCCGGATAAACAAACGCCATGGGGCTGAAATACATTTCATTCCTCAGGGCTGCCTTCATATATTCACTGTACAGATACGGCAGCAGACGGTAACGGAATTTCAGAATATTCCGGAAGGCATCCACATCCTGGAAGCGATAAACCTCCTGCACCCTGGTTCCCTTTGCCGAATGATTCCGCATCAACGGCGTAAAAATACCGAACTGCAGCCACCGCAGCACCAGATCCTCAGTGGTATCGCTTCCAAAGCCGCCCAGATCCGCACCGGTATAAAGAATTCCGCACATATTCAGGGACGGGCACATTTTGATATTCATCAGAAGATGGGACCACCAGGATTTATTGTCACCCTGCCAGATCCCGCCGTAACGGTGCATCCCCACATAGGAAGAACGGGAAAACATCAGGATTCGTTTTTCCGGACAGAGACGCTCAAAAGCTTCCCCTGCTGCCCGGGTCATATTGTAGCCAAACAGATTGTGTACCCGATCATGACTGATCCTCCCAACCGGCGTCTCATGATAGAAGGTCCTGTAATCCTCCACATTGTTTGCCATGGTATTTACCAGACCCATCATTCGCTCAAAGGCGTCCATATCCAGGTTCTTCCCCTTCAATTTGCTGACTTCCTCAATGACGCTGCGAATCCGGTCCTCTGTGTAGAAAATGGACGGCTCATTCATATCATTCCAGAAGCCATCAATCCCCTTCTCCAGCAGAAATGCGTAATGATTGCCAAACCATGCTCTCGCTTCCGGATTCAGGAAATCCGTAAACATAGAATGTCCCGGCCATACTGCCGCCACAAAATTGCTTCCGTCCTCTTTTTTACAGAAATAGCCCTTTTCCACGCCTTCCTCATAAACCGGATAGCCCTCTTCCTTTTTTACTCCGGCATCGATAATCGGCACCAGATGGATTCCCCGGGCTTTCATCTCTTCGGTAAAGCCTGCAAAATCCGGGAACCGCTCCTCATTGATGGTAAAATCCTTATAGTGCTCCATGTAATCGATATCCAGATAAACGCTGTCCAGCGGAAGATCCAGTTCTCTGTGCTGTTCCACAACCTCCCGGACATCTGCCTCATTTTTATAGCCCCAGCGGCTCTGTCCATAGCCGAAAGCCCATCTGGGTGGAATATAGCTTCTGCCGATCATCCGTCGGAAAGTTTTCACAAGCTCTGTAAGACTGTCTCCCTCCCAGAGATAGAGATCCAGATTCCAGTCCGTGGGGGTGATTTTCAGTTCATCCGACCGGGTGTAGCCCACATCAAAGGTCAGAATTCCCGGATAATCCAGAAACAGGCCGAATTTCTTTGCGCCATCGATGATCAGAAAATTATGGGCTGCATAGAGAGAACGCTTGTCCTCCTGATGATTGGGATCATCGCTACAGTTGCTGGTATAAATCCAGCCCCGTTTATTGATCCCGCGGACATTTTCTCCAAGTCCGTAAACGATATCAGAAGGCTGCATATTATAGTGAAAGCTCCCGTCCTTCTCCAGCTTCAGGAACGGGATATTCCCATTTTCCATTACCTGTACATTTTCGGTATTGACAACGGCATCTGTCGGAAAAGGATTTCCGAAACGATATTTGAAAATCATAAAAAAATCCTCCATTTTTTCTGTGATCTGTGATAATCTTATGATGCCAGGGTCAAAAGTCATAAACCACGATGCGCTTGCGCATAAGTGGTTTTATGACTGATTGACCCGCCCCAATATGAGGATAAAAGCGGGACGAATGTCCCACGATATCCGAATATTGGGCAGGATTGTAGGAGTGCCCCAACATCAATCTTATTTTAGTAATACGATTTCCTGTTTTCTTGTATTTTTTCTACAGAAAATAACACAATTTCCACTTAAGGAGGCAGTTATGCAGGATTTTCTGGAATCCATTCAGCATGGAACCCCTTTTTATCCCTTTCAGATTTACCACATGGATATTCAGCCCTTCACCAGCATTGTCAATTATCACTGGCACCCGGAGCTTGAGATCCTTTTGATCCGGGAAGGTCTTCTCACCGTTGTGGATAATCAGATCACCCTAAAAGGAGGTCCCGGAGATCTCTTTTTCATTATGCCGGAGCATCTGCATACCATGCGGGCCACAGAAAGCCCGGTAAAATACGAGGCCTTCCTGTTTCCCCTGTCTTTTTTGAGTTTTTCTCTTTTCGACGATGTGCAGAGCCGCTATCTTGCGCCTCTGATCCAGAAAAAGCTGCTCTTTCCGGCCCATTTAAGCGGACAGACCCGGCTCGGAGAACTTCTGGAGCAGGTTCTGGAAGAAAACCGGCAATGCGGCCCGGCTTATCAGCTGGCTACGAAAACGCTGCTTTTGCAGGTACTCTGTCAGATGTTCCGGGACGGGCTTTTCCTTCCGGCCAGGGACAGCGAGTTTTCGGAATCCCAAGAACATTTAAAGCTGCTGCGGAGCATCCTCTCCTACCTGTCAGAAAATTACAGGCGTTCCATCAGTCTCTCTGAGATGGCAGAACAATTTCATCTGTCACCCAAATATTTCAGCCGCTTTTTCCATCAGAACTTTGGAAAAACCTTCACGGAATATCTCAACGATTACCGGATCCTTCAGGCCTGTGAGCTGCTATCCGGTACCGATGATACCGTTCTTTCCATCGCACTGTCCTGCGGATTTGAAAATGTCAGCTATTTTATCCGGCGCTTTAAGGCAGCCATGGGCTGTACTCCCGGAGAATACCGGGCATCAAAACAGGGCTGAGGTTACCTCAGCCCTGCGAAAAACAATTCATAATAATCGTCTTCCCCTTCCAGCATAGGAGAATTTTCTCCTCCTCCGTTGGTGCTTCTGCGCATGGCAGCATAAAAATCTTCTCCTGCGCTGAGCAGTTCCATCTCATACAGCGGATATCCCAGCTCCCGTGCCTTCGCACAGAAAGCCGTAAGGGGATTTTTCTCTTTTCTGGTTTCCAGGAGCATCTCCTTCAGCTCCGGTTCCCGCAGGGCACGCCTCTGCAGTTCCTCCAGAATCTCTGCTACATCCATCTGTCTTCTCCTCCTGCCTTTTTCTCCTGCTCTACCAGGTACGTTTTTCCGCTCCTTCTTTCTTCCCGTCTGCCGGACTTTTTCCGATTCTCCTCCGGAAGTCTTTGTTCAGAATCTTTACCGTTTTTCGTCCGCTCCGGTTCCGATGAAGAACAGAACCGCTCCAATCGCCGTACAGACAGCGCCCACAATCAGCATTTCCCGCACACCATACCAGTCAATCAGCTTGCCGCCCAGGAAATTTCCGAATACAGAACCGACAGTGAAAGCCATGGTTACCATTGCCTGTCCCTTCACCTTGTTTTTCTCATCCATCAGCTGATTGGCATAATAAACCGAAGCCGGAATATACAGCCCATAAGCCAGCATCTGAAGAATCTGCGTCAGATAAATGCCCAAAACGCTGGTACAGAAGCAGAAAATCACAGCCTTCACAAACCACAGAACCCCTGCAAAGCGCAGAAGCTTTTTGATGGGAATCCGCTCCACGATTTTCGAGAAAAAGAACATCACCGGAAGCTCACTAATGGCTGCAATGGATACGGCCATTCCCATATGACTGCTGTCGCCGCCGACAGCCTGGACCATCTGGAACATATAGGTATTGGTAAAAAAGTGAAACACAAACATAAAAATAATCCCCAGAAGAAGCACGCCGAATCTGGGATATTGCTTTAAAATCCCGGCAAAGCCGGAAGAGGAGGTTCTCTGTCCCTCTCCGCCCTCCTGAGGAGTTTTCTGAATTCGGAAGCTCAGGGCAATTCCCAGAAAAATCACAAGGGATATCACAGCCACCGCCGGAACCACCGTCACACCCAGCCGGCTTGTCAGAATCCCGATCACATAGGAAACACCGGCATACGCAATGGATCCGGTTCCTCTGGCCAGGCCGAAATTCATATTCTCACCACGGTTATAGTAATACATGCTCACCGCATTCACCATGGGCTGCAGACTCTGGATCGAAACCGATCCCACGGCAAACAGCGCACAGACCATCCAGAAATTCCTGTTCGGAAGGCACATCAGAACCGAAGCCAGCATGCACAGGACTCCCAGGGCAACTGTAATTTCCTTCAGGGAAAATTTACCCTGGCGATCCGCCTTTGCCGCAGCAGCAGGCTGCAGAAAAGCAGCAATGATATTTGCCGCAGCCAGGATCGACCCGGTCTGTCCGGCTGAAAACCCTTTTCCATCCAGATAGACAGCCGCGTATCCGTTCAGAGCACAGAAAACGCTCCAGTAGCTGGCCTGCATCAGCGTGTATCTTGTATTTAAAAATTTCGTTTTCATGCTTCCTCCGTGAGCGCAAAAGCGGCATTTCTTTTACGCATTGCATTTCTATTTATGATAAGGCTCATGCTGAATAATCCGGAAGCTCCGGTAAATCTGTTCCAGCAGAATCACCCGCATCAGCTGATGCGGGAACGTCATGTCGGAAAAGCTCAGCAGAAAATCCGCCCGCTTCAGAACCCGCTCATCCAGTCCCAGAGAGCCTCCGATCACAAAGCAGAGATGGCTCTGTCCGGTCACGCCCAGCTGTTCGATCCTGGCTGCCAGCCCCTCGCTGGACAGCTTTTTCCCCTGGATGGCCAGGGCAATGGTATAGGCGCCCTCAGGAATCATCTTCAGAATCCGGTCACCTTCCTTCGCCTTGATCTGAAGCTCCAGGGCTTCCCCAGCCCCATCCGGTGTCTTTTCATCGGCTGCTTCCAGAATTTCCAGTCTGCAGTAGCGGCTTAATCGTTTGCTGTATTCTGCAATGGCACCGCTGAAATAGTTCTCTTTGATTTTTCCAACCGTAACAAGTGTGATTTTCATCAGAAGTCCAATGCCTCACTACCGTAAACGGGCTGCAAAATGTGCAGCCCGTCCGGATTCTGTTATCTGTTTTTGTTGCTTTCTGTTCGCTTGATATGGATGATGATTGGCAACTGTTCAGAAGCCACTTCGGTGAAGGTACTGAACAGATACGATTATCGATTGCTCAGGAACTCATGAATACCCTTTGCGGCAGCTTTTCCTGCGCCCATGGCAAGGATAACAGTGGCAGCTCCGGTAACCGCGTCGCCGCCTGCATACACGCCGTCCTTGGAGGTTTTTCCGGTCACTTCATCGGCAACAATGCACTTTCTCCGGTTGGTATCCAGACCAATGGTAGTAGAAGAAATCAGCGGATTCGGAGAAGTACCCAGGGACATGATCACGGTATCCACTTCACTCTCATATTCGGATCCCGGAATCTCCACCGGACGTCTTCTTCCGGATGCATCCGGCTCGCCCAGCTCCATCTTAACCAGCTTCAGACCCTTCACACAATCCTTTTCATCCACAAGGATCTCCACCGGATTGGTCAGAAGGTCAAAAATAACGCCTTCTTCTTTTGCGTGATGAACCTCCTCCGCACGGGCCGGCAGCTCCGCTTCACTTCTGCGGTATACGATATGTACCTCAGCACCCAGACGAAGAGCCGTTCTGGCAGCATCCATGGCAACGTTTCCGCCGCCTACCACAGCTACTTTCTTTCCTCTTACAATCGGAGTATCATAATTCTCATCAAAGGCATGCATCAGGTTATTTCTGGTCAGATACTCATTGGCAGAGAAGACACCGTTGGCCTGTTCACCCGGAATGCCCATAAACATCGGAAGACCTGCGCCGGAACCGATGAAGACAGCTTCAAAGCCTTCCTCTTCCATCAGTTCATCAATGGTAATGGATTTTCCGATGATGACATTGGTCTCAATCTTCACACCCAGAGCCTTTACGTTCTCTACTTCCGCAGCCACAACCTTGTTCTTCGGAAGACGGAACTCCGGAATACCATAAACCAGAACGCCGCCGGCTTTGTGCAGAGCTTCAAAAATGGTCACGTCATAGCCAAGCTTCGCCAGATCTCCTGCACAGGTCAGGCCGGAGGGACCGGAACCGATAACAGCAACCTTCCTGCCGTTCTTCTCAGCGGGAGCCGTGGGTTTGATGCCGTTCTCTCTCGCCCAGTCTGCCACGAAACGCTCCAGCTTACCAATAGAAATGGGCTCGCCTTTGATGCCGCGGATACATTTGCCTTCACACTGACTTTCCTGAGGACATACACGACCGCAGATGGCCGGGAGGGCACTGGACTCGGAAATCACTTTATAAGCTTCTTCAAAATTTCCTTCCTTTACTTCATGAATGAAGCCGGGGATATTGATATTAACCGGACAACCGGTTACGCATTTCGCGTTTTTGCAGTTAATGCACCGGCTGGCTTCCTCCACTGCCTCTTCTTTATTATATCCAAGACAAACCTCTTCGAAGTTTGCTGCTCTCACCTTCGGTGCCTGCTCTCTCACCGGTACTCTTTTCAATACGTCTGCCATTATTTGTCACCTCCGCAATGTCCGCATCCGCCGTGATGGGTATCCCCCTCACGCAGCTTCAGAAGAGCACGTCCCTCTTCTGTCTTATATAACTGCTGTCTCTTCATACAAGCGTCAAAATCAATCAGATGGCCGTTGAATTCCGGTCCGTCCACACATGCAAATTTCACTTCATCGCCAACCATCAGACGGCAGGCTCCGCACATACCTGTTCCGTCCACCATAATCGGATTCATGCTGACAATGGTGGGAAGTCCCAGCTTCTTTGTGGTCAGGCAGCAGAATTTCATCATGATCATCGGTCCAATGGCTACCACAAGATCATACTGCTTTCCTTCCGCAACCAGATCCTCGATGACCTTGGTAACCATACCGTGTCTGCCGTAGGAGCCATCATCGGTCGTTACGTACAGATTGTCGCAGACTGCTTCCATTTCCTTCTCAAGGATAATCAGATCCTTTGTCTTGGCACCCACAATGGCATCTGCCTTGATGCCGTGCTCATGAAGCCACTTTACCTGGGGATAAACCGGTGCTGTTCCCACACCGCCTGCCACGAATAAAACGTGTTTTTTCTTCACCTCTTCCAGATCGTCCGTACAGAGCTCAGAGGGACGTCCCAGGGGGCCAACAAAATCCTGGAAAGCATCTCCGGCTTTCAGTCTGGCAAACTTCTCTGTGGAAGCGCCAATGGGCTGGAAAACAATGGTGACGGTGCCGGCTTCTCTGTCATAGTCACAGATGGTCAGGGGAATCCGCTCTCCTACCTCATCTGCCTTGACGATAACAAACTGTCCCGGAAGGCAATGCTTTGCTACTCTCGGCGCTTCCACAACCATCAGATAGATGTTGCTTGCCAGCGCCTCTGCTTTTAAGATACTGTACATAGCTTTTTTTTCCTCCTATTCTTTAACAGCGGTTCCCGAAAATCAGGACCGACCGCAGTTCCCTGAAAAAAATATTCACTTAAGTATAATTCAATGACAGAAAAATATCAATCCCTAAATGTATTCATCCACATAATTTTCAAACTGTTCCTGGGACATCAGCACCTTCCGGGGCTTGGTTCCTTCCTCTTCCCCCACGACACCTGCCTCCGCAAGCTGATCCATAATCCGTGCGGCACGGTTAAAACCGATCTTGAACATCCTCTGAAGCATTCCGATGGAGGCTTTGTCTTTTTCAATAATAAACTTTCCGGCCTCCCGGAAAAGAACATCCACCTCGGAGCCTCCGCCGCTGTCCGGTCCTGCCTGGACAGCCCTGCTGATTTTTTCTTCCACATCCCTGCTGTAGGAAATTGCCTGGCCCTGCCCGGAAAGGAATTCTACCACCTTTCCGACCTCTTCATCAGACACAAAGGCACCCTGAACCCTGGCCGGCTTCTGATAGCCCTGGGGATAAAAGAGCATATCTCCCTTACCCAGAAGCTTCTCTGCCCCGTTCATATCAATAATCGTCCTGGAATCCACACCGGATGATACCGCAAACGCGATTCGGGAAGGCATATTCGCCTTAATCAGTCCGGTGATCACGTTTACAGAAGGCCGCTGGGTGGCAATAATCAAATGAATTCCCGCTGCCCTGGCCAGCTGAGCCAGACGACAGATGGCATCCTCCACTTCTCCCGGAGCAACCATCATCAGATCTGCCAGCTCATCGACAATTATGACAATCTGAGGCAGTTTTTTCGGTTTTTCTTCTTCCTGGATGCCTTCCACGCCCTCCAGAGCCGCCACCTTGGCATTGTAGCCCTTCAGATCCCGGACATTGACCTCCGCGAATTTATTATAACGGTCCGTCATTTCCGCCACAGCCCAGTTCAGAGCACCTGCCGCTTTTTTCGGATCCGTGACAACCGGAATAAACAGATGGGGAATACCGTTATAAACGCTGAGCTCCACCACCTTGGGATCGATCATGATCAGCTTCACATCCTCCGGTCTGGCTTTATACAGAATACTCATGATAATCGTATTGATGCAGACAGACTTACCGGAGCCTGTGGCACCTGCAATCAGAAGATGAGGCATTTTGGCAATATCCGTCACCACAACCTTGCCCCCGATATCCTTCCCGGCCGCAAAGGCCAGGTTCGAAGGATGCTGCTGAAATTCTCTGGATTCCAGCAGCTCCCGGAGAAGAACCGCGCTGTTCTCTTTATTGGGAACCTCAATTCCAACCGCCATTTTTCCCGGAATCGGAGCCTCAATACGGATATCGGCAGCTGCCAGATTCAGCTTGATATCATCTGCCAGGTTCACAATCTTGCTGACCCGGACACCCTGCTCCGGCGTCAGCTCATAGCGGGTCACCGCCGGACCGCAGCTTACATTGCTGATGGTGACTTCCACGCCGAAATTGTGGAGGGTCTGCTGCAGCTTTCTGGCCGTACTGCGCAGTGTTTCATCGGATTCACCGGTCTGACCGCTTTTCGGAAGCTTCAGAAGATCAAGGGGAGGAAAAACATACTCCGGCTTTTCCTC
>JAXEJQ010000133.1:0-6754 GCA_034101475.1 Candidatus Limivivens sp. | reverse complement strand
GAGATCGTCAAGGATTCGGTGATTCTGCTGGAACAGCTTCGCACAATCGACAAAAAGCGCCTGAAAGACCGGGTCTGCCATCTGGACGGGGAAATTCTGGAACAGGTGGACCGGGCGCTGAAGGTCAGTCTTGAACTTGTTACATAGTTGTGATATATTTTTTGTAACTGTTCAGCACAGACTGACAGGACGGAAGGAGTTTTTATACAAATGGATGATAACGGGAGTCCTCTTTTGGGACTCGGTATTTTTCTTGTGATTCTGGTTCTGGAGGCAGTGATTAACTGCTTCCTGTCTTCCATGCGTTTCCTGGATGAGGAAGATATGCAGGCACTGGAGGGCCGGAAAAGCCACAAAAGAATTTTATTTTTTCAGGAAAATCTGGTGCTGTATTCGGCAGAGCTGCAGTATATGACGCTGTTTCTGTCCATGGCGGCCGGTCTGGTTCCCGCGCGGTATCTTTTCGATGCCTTTCGCAGTGCCATGGGTCAGCATTTCCTGACCGGGAGTCTTTTACATATTGTGGCCTGGGTGCTGGCTTTTCTGATTGCAGTGAGCCTTCTCTTCGCACTGGGCGTCTATCTTCCGCGGGTACTGGGAGCGCAGAAGCCGGTGCTGTTTGCCCAGCGGCTGGGCGGGATTGCCTGGGCGCTGGAGCGGATCTGCCATCCCTTCTGTGCAGTGCTTATGGGCCTTGTAAATCTGCCGCTGAAGCTTCTTGGCATGGATCCGGCCCAGATCGAGGATGACGTGACAGAGGAAGAGATCATTTCCATGGTTAATGAAGGTCATGAGCAGGGAGTCCTGGAGGCCAGTGAGGCGGAGATGATCAACAACATCTTCGAATTCGGCGACAAGGATGCCCAGGATATCATGACCCACAGGAAGAACATTGTGGCGGTTGACGGATGCCAGAACCTGATTACCGTATTAAATTTTATGCTGGACGCCTCCCATTCCCGTTTTCCGGTCTTTGAGGAGGAGATTGACAATGTCACGGGGATTCTCCATTTAAAGGATGCCATGCGCTGTCATACGAAGGGGATTTATGATGACTGGCTGATCAAGGATATTCCGGGGCTGATCCGGACTGCGGTGTTTATACCGGAGACACGCAACATCAGCCAGCTTTTCAGGAGCATGCAGGCACAGAAGCTTCAGATGGTCATGGTTGCGGACGAATACGGTCAGACTGCCGGCCTGGTGGCCATGGAGGATATTCTGGAAGAAATTGTCGGAAATATTCAGGATGAATATGATAATGATGAAAACATGATTGAAAAAATTTCCGATTCCTGTTATATTATGAATGGTATGACTGCCCTTGAGGACGTGGAGGAGACACTTCAGACCACGCTTCATGTAGACGCAGACATTGAAACACTGAATGGCTATCTGATTTCCAAACTGGATAAGATCCCGGATGAGGACGAGCATTCAGCCATTGAAGAGGACGGCTACTGCTTCCAGATTCTGAGCGTTGCGAATAAGACCATCGAGAAGGTCCGGGTGACCCGACTGGAGCGGGCATCGGAAGAAGCAGACCAGGAAAAGAACTAATAAAAGAAAACAAAGGAGTTATGTTATGTCAGGACATTCAAAATTTGCGAATATCAAGCACAAAAAGGAAAAGAACGACGCAGCGAAAGGAAAGATTTTTACCATCATCGGCCGTGAGATAGCCGTAGCGGTTAAGGAAGGCGGACCGGATCCGGCCAACAACAGCAAGCTGCGTGATGTGATTGCCAAGGCCAAGGCCAATAACATGCCGAACGACACCATCGACCGCGGAATCAAGAAAGCAGCCGGGGATGCCAACTCTGTCAACTACGAGTACGTTACCTATGAAGGCTATGGGCCCGGCGGAATCGCGATTATCGTAGAGGCCCTGACGGATAATAAAAACCGTACGGCAGCCAATGTCCGCAGCGCTTTCACAAAGGGAAGCGGAAGCATCGGAACCCAGGGCTGCGTTTCCTACAGCTTCGATCAGAAGGGGCAGATTATCATTTCCAAGGAAGACTGTGAAATGGGCGCGGATGATCTGATGATGCTGGCGCTGGATGCCGGAGCAGAGGATTTCAATGAGGAAGAGGACAGCTTCGAGGTGATCACGGCTCCGGATGATTTTTCCACAGTCCGGGAAGCACTGGAAAAAGAGGGAGTTCCCATGGCAGAGGCAGAGGTTACCATGATTCCTCAGAATTATGTGAGCCTGACAGATGAAACGGCAGTGAACAATCTGCAGAGAACGCTGGATCTTCTGGATGAAGATGATGACGTGCAGGCGGTTTATCATAACTGGGACGAAGAATAAGGAGCCGCGCGGAGACGTTCCGCGGGAGAAGATACCGGGAGGCGGCCTATGAGCTTTTATACCGTAGCGATCGAAGGATTGCCCCAGATGCTTTTTGATATTGAGAATCCTCTGGGAAACTTTAAGAGAAACCTCTATGCGGATCAGTTCACGAAATACTGTGAACGCCATCTGGTGACCCTGGAGGCACTGGAGAATGGCTATCAGACGGTAGTGGACAAGGATCAGTATCTGACCAATATGGCCCAGGCGGTTGCGGATGCCGCGAAGGAAAAGATTGAGGCGATTCCGAAGAAAAGCCAGAAGGAGCAGATTCTGATGGATTTTAATTTCTGTCTGGCTGCTTATGTTTATCCCTGCATTCTGGAATTCGGCAGGGAATCCTCTGAACCTCTGAAGGATAAGATGCTCGCCGCATGGAAGGAAGCTTTTCCGAAGACCAATGTTCAGGCTGCGAATTTTGAGACGATCAATCAGGGCTTTAAGCGGAAGTTCTGCTATATTACTACGGCAGTCTGCGAGACCTTCGGAAAGCCTGACGACTGCTATGAGCTGAATCTTTTCCGGGAATACCGGGATACGTATCTGGCGGGTCGGGAGGACGGGGAAGCGATCATTGAGGAGTATTATGATCTGGCCCCCACCATTGTGAAGCACATTGACCGGCAGCAGAATAAAAAGGAGATTTATCAGAATATCTGGGATGTCTATCTGGAGCCCTGTATGCGGATGATTGAGGAAGCACGGAATGAAGAGTGCATGGATCTTTATATTCGCATGGTGCGGGATCTGGAAAAGGAATATTTTTTCCTGAGTTAAGAGGCGAACCGTATACCGGAAATGGTATGCGGTTCTTTTTTTCGGGCATACTATTGGAAAAAAGCAGGAGGTACACAGATGTCTGAGAAGAAGAGCGGCGATCCGAAGGATACAGAAAAAATCGTGAAGGAGGGGGAGGCGGTCAAAGACTATGGGCAGCTGATACTGGATCATAAAATTCATCTGCTTTCCGTCATCGGAGAGATTGAGGGACACGAATGTCTTTCCTCCAATACAAAAACCACAAAATATGAACATGTCCTGCCCCAGCTGGCAGCCATTGAAGACAGCCAGGAGACGAAAGGTCTGTTGGTTCTGTTGAATACTGTGGGAGGCGATGTGGAGGCGGGACTTGCCATTGCGGAAATGATTGCTTCCCTAAGTAAGCCCACGGTTTCTCTGGTTTTGGGAGGAAGCCATTCCATCGGCGTTCCCATTGCGGTATCCACGGATTACTCCTATATCGTAAAGACCGGAACCATGGTGATTCATCCGGTGCGGATGAACGGAACGGTAATCGGGGCGCCTCAGACCTATGATTATTTTAAACAGATGCAGGATCGGATTCTGGGCTTTATCTCGGACCACTGCAGCGCAAAAAGGGAACGGCTGGAGGAGCTGATGCTTGATACGGGAATTCTGACCAAGGATCTGGGAACGATTCTGGTGGGGCCTCAGGCGGTGGAGGAAGGGATTATTGACGAGGTCGGCGGAATCTGCGATGCAATTTCCAGACTCCATGAATTAATTTGCAAATCTTAATAAATTGTGCTAGAATAGGTACGATATCGAAAGAGGATGAAGTATTTCTTACGCAAAGATGCAGAGTTCTGCCCGTTTCCCGGTTCGGGAGGCTCTGCTTTGCGCGCGGTTAGGAGGATGGGTTATGTCCATATTGCAAGCAGTTTTCCTGGGGATCGTCCAGGGGATTACAGAATTCCTCCCGGTGAGCAGTTCCGGGCATCTGGCAATTCTTCAAAATATTTTCGGGATGGAGACGGACGGAGGGCTGCTCTTTGACGTAATGCTCCACGTGGGGACGCTGGTGGCTGTATTTGTGGCTTACCGGAAGGACATCTGGAAGATGATCCGGGAAACGATCCTGATCTGCGCGGACATCTGCAGCAATATCCGGATCTTTTTTCAGAACAGACGCCATCAGGAGGCCCTCCGCTATCACCGTGTTGTACATAACAATTACCGCAAATTCGTTCTGCTGGTTCTGGTCTCTACAGTTCCTACAGGCATCATCGGTTATGCAGGACGAGGGCTTGTTTCCATTGCCGGAAAAACACTTCTGGTACCCGGAGTGTGCCTGCTGCTTTCTGGTCTGCTGCTGATTGTAGCCCAGGTGTCTGAGGATGGACGTAAAATTCCCAGGGATGTCAGCTACAGCAATGCTTTTTTTATCGGGATTGTTCAGGGAATTGCCACACTGCCCGGGCTGTCCCGTTCCGGAGCGACCATTACTGCCTGTCTGTTAAGCGGCTTTGACCGGAGATTTGCGGTGAAATATTCCTTTATTATGTCGATTCCGGCGATTCTGGGAGCGGCAGTACTGGAATTAAAGGATATCGGGAACGAGAGCATCAGTGCCGGGATGGTGGGAAACTGTATTGCAGGTGCTATTGCCGCCGGACTGGTGGGGTTTGTCTGCATTAAGACCATGCTGGTAGTTGTGCGGAAAAAGAGCTTTAAAGGATTTGCCACATATTGTCTTGCAGTAGGTGTTGTGACCATTGTGATGCATTTCCTGATTTAGTTGATTTTATTGCGTATCCTCGAGGAGCGTATATCATATGAGTTACCCGACAAATGAGCCTTCCGTCGATTTTTCCGTGCTTTGCACTCTCAAAATCGACGAAAACATTCGCAATTCGCTCATTTTTCTGCGAAAAATGGCTGCTTGCTCATGTTTTGCGGGCCCCATAGACATGAAAATCCATGCAAGCATGGACTTTCATGTCCATTTGTCCCTTGGCTCATCATATAAAAGGAGAGTTTCATGACTGCAGACACAAAAAAGAAACAGACACAAGCGTCAAAGGAGAAAAAGACAGTCAAAACAAATACAGGACAGACAAACACAGCGAAAAAAAATCAGGCAAACAAAAACCAGACAAATAAAAATCAGATCACCAAAGGCCCCGCCAAAAAACAGGCAGGGTCTTCGAAGGTGGAGAAAAAGAAACCGGAGAAACTGGAACCGGAGTCTCTGCTGGATTTTCCGATTCTGGATGAAGTTCTGATCTGGCTTTCTCTTGCTCTGTGTGTGATTCTGATGATTGGTACCTTTGGATTCGGCGGTTTTCTCGGAGAGAAAGTCGGCGGATTTCTGTTTGGTATGTTTGGATTTCTGGCCTATCTGGCTCCGATCCTGCTGTTTTTCCTGATTGCCTTTCTGGTTTCCAATCACGGAAGCATTCTGTCCTGGATCAAAGCGGCCAGCAGTATGCTCCTTTATTTTTCTCTCTGTACGGTGGTGGAGCTGATTACAAACAAATACCTGGCCAGCAGGACTTTTCTGGACTATTATACAGACAGCGCGCGCTATAAAAGCGGAGGCGGGCTGGTGGGCGGTCTTCTGGCTTCCATGTTCTGCCCTGCGGTGGGTGTGGCGGGGGCTTATGTTATTCTGCTGATTCTGATTATTATCTGTGTTGTGATGATTACAGAGCGTTCGCTGTTAAATGGTGTGAAGAAGGGAAGCAGGAAAGTCGTTCAGACGGCGATGGATGATGCCGGGATACGCCGGGAGCGGGCGGAGCTGCGGCGGGAAAGGCAGAGGCTGCGCCGGGAGCAGGAGCGTGAGATGGAGAAGCGCTACCTGGAGGAGGAGCGCCAGAGGCTTGCCAGAGACAGGGAGGAAGGACCGGGTGAAACCAGGGCTTCGGCCAGAAGGGTCAATGATTTTCTGCTGAATGATCCAAAGGCTCCCCAGGTGATATCCCTCGAAGAGGTTCATGAAGTGGTTCCGGCCGTACCGGACGGCAAGGCAGGCCCGGAGCAACGGGTATTCGGCGAAAAAGAGAAACAGACAAAAACCAGGCGTCCCTCCTTTAAACCGGAACCGATCAATCTGGAGCCGGTTGCGGCAGAGCCGCTGAAAACAGACCCGATTCCTGCTTTTTCAGAAGATTTTCCGATCCAGAGGGGAGATACGCCGCCTGACCTGGAGAGTGGCTTTGGAGGCGAGCTGATCCGGATGGGAAAAGAACGGGCGAAGCAGAGTGGAGCGGATGCGGAACAGCCAAATACAATAAAGCTGGAAATCCCGGAAGGCGGCCAGTCGGAGACAGAGAATCCGGAAATGCCGGAAGGCGGCCAGTCGGAGACAGAGCATCCGGAAATGCCGGAAGCCGGCCGGTCTGAAATGTCGCGGCTGGAAGTGTCGGCGGCCGGTCGGGCGAAAACATTGCGTATGGAGGTACCGGAAGCCGAACAGACGAAAATGCCGGAAGATGCCCGGGAGGAGCCCTACGAGGATATTCCTCCTTCGGAACAGATTCCACAGCCGGAAAAAACGGCGCGCAATCCCAAATCCTCCAGAGAAGAACAGGAGAAGGGAATTGCCGAGGTGGCCCAGGAGATTCAGGAAAAGGAGCAGGAGGAAAAGCC
>JAXEJQ010000132.1:0-20310 GCA_034101475.1 Candidatus Limivivens sp. | reverse complement strand
ATACAGATACGTCAAGAGAAATCGAACATATTTTCGAATTTTATTTTATAAAATCAAGGCTGGATACAGCCATCTAATAATAAAAAAGTTTTGAAAAATGTGCAGACATGCACAAAACTGACGCTTTCATCTCGGCAATTGAATAACCGAGGATTCCCGCTTATCATCCTAAAGTGACCCACTTTTTCAAGACAGTTTTTTGTTTAATTTATCGTTAGGTGCTAAACATATGTTCCTGGATATATCTGGAATATATTAGTTTTACAAAAACATATTTTCATTTACAGATCTTTAAGCATTCACTTTTCCGCCAATCCAAAAAGGCACTGACTATTCATAAAAATAATCAATGCCCTTCTGTTTACTGACTGTCACCATTTAAGAAAAATCATCCTACCAGTATTTCTCCATATAAGCCGCTGCCTCTTCGGAATCCAGTCCATATGTCTCCCGAATTTTTTTCTCGACCTCTTCTCTTGTAGCTCCAAACCCTTTGCTGGCTTCTATAAATCCGACAATCTTTCCTTCATTTTTTAATTCCTCCAGTGCGGTGCACATATTCATCCTGCCTCCTTTTCTTTCCAAAGCATGGTTGATAAGCTCTTTTGACTCTGTGATCGTACCGATCACCAGACCAAGTTCTGAATCTATCTCCTGTTCACGGTAGATATCCTCAATCTTTCCATAATTTTTCTTGAAAATATTACGGCTTACGTCAAATACAGTCTGCACATCCGGGTTCTGGAATCTTAGCTGTTCACTTTCCCTGACCTGGATCAGATTCATTTTATAATCATTTACAATCGGTTTCAGCTTTTCCGGAATACTCAGCATATCTGTCAAAGAGAACGGACCATCCCAGACCTTCTCACCATAGTACACACAGATCGTCACCATAGGGTGAAGACGGTCTTCCCTGCGGAAACCGGAAAGGAATTCTTCTGTGCTGTCCCAGTGTCCTTCCTCTTTATTTTTCTTTGCAATCTCCTCATATTCTTTCAGATACCCTAATGCATCGCCTACCATGAGCCTCAGGGGCATCCCAAAATGAATATGCTGTTGGTTCTCCAACCCCAGAATCACAAAATCAACACCGTATGCGCTTTTCTTAACCACATCCAGGATCTTCTGTAATGTTTCCGTATGGCTGCCGATTTTCAGGATTGCTGAAAGATCTGTGTCTGCCTCCTCCAGCGCTTCCGGCTTGATCACATTTTCTCCATCAAACAATACCGTATTGAACAGATCTGCAAACCGGGCATTATCTCTCCAGAAATTCTTCAGTACCGTATCCGTTTTTATCTTGTATTTTCCAGACGTATTGATCACCTCTGTTCTCTTTCCTTGCATTTACTATAGCACATTTTTATTGTATGTTCCAGCCTGTTTTAACCGATTACCGCCTTCTCCTTCCTGGCAGTTTTCAGAAACCGGAATGTCATTTTTATTGGGAGTATCCTAAATTCTGGATACTCCCTGTCTTTCTACGCTGCCAAAGCCATTACATTTTCCTCTGCCTTATGGTACTCAGTACAATAACAGAAGCGTTCTGTTTCAAACTTAATGTGATCTTCTGCCTGCTCCAGTATCCTCTGTACTATCTCAGTCGCACGCATCACACCGTTCTGGAAATAATGTGCCCTTTTTCCAACATCCAATGGAAGCACGACCGTTCCATATGTCCATATGGTTCTTTTTCATTCGGGTTCCTCCTTTTATTGAGAGCAGGCTTTCTTCTACTATGCTCTCTGTTAAATAAATGACCGTTATTTCCCCTTTTCTGTAAAAGAAGTAAAAAATAAGCATAAAAAAGGCCTCTGATTTTTTATCAGAAGCCAATGTGTATCGTTTTATGGAATTGTTTTACAGATCATTTATTAAAGCGGCGCGACCACTATGTACATGATCTCTCATTTACATCCGGACCTCTCCTGGCAATATATCGTCACGGAACCCCATAAATACTGGCTGTCTTAACGAATTTTTACTGTTAAGCATATACTCCACCACACAGACATGGTCAGGAATGACCTGTCTTTCCCATTCCTTCTACATAACGGGATACTGCGATCCTGGAATTCTCTGCAACAAGATCGGACAGATGCATTTTTCGTTCCATCAAAGGATTCCAGAGTAATTCCTGATTTTCCTGATAGATACAGTCAAACGCCACAAAACACGCCGGATAACGGGATGCTTCCATATCTATCTTAAAGCGGTCTGTAAGTAATGTCCTTTTCTGAAGCCTGTAAAAATCCGGTACGCCATTTACCAGAACAGCAATCTCCCCATCCAGAATGCATCGCTTCGTGACATTTTTATAATTTTCCTTTAATTCCGGAAATCTCCACAGAACCTGCATATTTCGTTTGTTCCGAAATGCTTCCTTTATGTGCAACCGCCATAGTATCACCTCAATGTTTTTAAGGTTAGTATTTGCGATGATCATTTTTCTATGTGGGAACAATTTCTTCATAACAAAAACAGTGCCCTCCTGTTCATTCCAGACTGACACTGCTTTTTGCTGTAAATACACTATAACGCTCCAAAAACTGAGGTCTTTTTATTTCCTATGCCACTGATAGAATTCCTTCAGATCTGCTTTCACTTCATCTGATAGCATTGTTTTCTTTACTCCCTGAATCGCTCCCTCAAGTGCCAGTAGGCGGTGAATGCAGGCGGATTCATCTATCTCCTGAATCTTTAGCCACGCTGACCTGGAACCCATCTGTTTTAATTTATCAATAGAATCAATTCCAACCTGTACCAATTGTTCTTCCACTTTTTTCCCAATGTTGGGAAGCTTCGATAATTCTCCCATAATCCGTTTCCCCTGTTCATATTACGCTTCGTTATTCAGATCGTTTTATTTTTTCCATGCTTTTCCCTTTGGCCAGTTCATCCACCAGCTTGCCGAGATAGCGTATTTCCTGCATCAACGGTTCCTCTATGCTTTCTACCTTCACACCGCAGATACTGCCCATGATGAGCTTCCGGTTCGGATTTGGCATCGGAGCATTCATAAAAAATTTATCATAGCGCACCTCGTTATCTGCTGCCTTCTCAATTTCGCTCTGACTGTAACCAGTCAGCCATGTAATGATCTCATCTACCTCTGCCTGTGTTCTTCCTTTTCGTTCTGCCTTCGCCACCAGCAGAGGATAAATCCTGGCAAAGCTCATTGAATATATTTTTTCGTTATCCATAAATTTCTATGATTCTGATCCGAATCTTCTTTCCTTCCTTTATGCGAGTATTTACTTGCATCCAAACTATTATTTAACGTGTTTACTCTCCTTCGGCATGTTATACCCAAATAGTACTCAAAGACAATCATTCACGCAAGAGTGAAAACTGTTTCTTTTGAACCTTATTCCACTGTCTGTTTTCGCACCAGTATACTGTCATTTCTGTTACATCAAAAACCATCCACACGACTGTCGGGCACACTTCCTGTGAAACATCCTTTAGGATTTCAAAACAATCGCTGACATCAAAATCATCAGAAGCTTCGTCCATCATCTTTTGTGCTGTATGATATCGATCGAAACCCATCCATGGATGACACTCCGATTCCATTTTAAAAGGTGAAAAATTAGTCAAAATCTGATATTTAGGTTTTTCAAAATATCTGTTTCCCTGTCCCGGAATCATCTGCAGCACATTCCCGGACTTATCAGAGAGGGCAGACATAAACGTCACACCTGGAACGCTATAGATCATCTCTTTTTCTGCAATTTCCCTGATTTCCTGCAAAGTCTTCTTTTGTAACAGCAGGTCGATATCCAGCATAATAACATTTCTGCCCTCACCAGTCGGATTACTGCGTTCATCAAACGGCCAACAGGTTGGCATCCCGACAAAATCTCCCCGGGAATTAGCTCCAAAAAGAGGCATCCATCCTTCCTTCGCATCATTAATTTGAATAAATACACCTGCATCTGAAACAGCAACTCTATGCTCCATGTCCAGAATATCCAGATTCCATCCAACAATTGTCTTTTTTCTATTTGAAATAATGCTTGTACACACTTTGTTTCACCTCATCCAGTTTTTTATATTCTTCATAATCATCTTTTATTGTACAGATTTCCGGTGCGCAGCAATAACTTATCTTTTAATTGAAGTTCTAGTAAAACATGTATTTTTGAAAACCGGTATTCTATTTATTTTGAGCAAACTCATAGGCCTGCTTAATCCAATCGAACAGTTCCGTATCCAATTCTTCCATCGTACTGACAACAATATGCGTTGTCCATCTTCCTGGATATGGTTCTGTCTTTATTGCTATGCGATTTGATTCCAGCGGACATGGCATCCCAAGAGTAAGAACAAAATATACTGCCGGCATGTCAGCCTTCTTCTTTACACGCATTAATGAAACACATGCATACAGGTGCCGATCATAAAAAGAAATCTGCGACTTCTGCACTTTAATTTTTGTCTGCGGAAACTTTTCCAGTAATCTGTTCACAAACGCCTCATATAATGGATATGCTTCCTTATGCTGTTCAAAAAATAAGAACTGCTCCATGTTTACTCTTCCTCTTCTATCCTTCGATTTTTTATGTCATCCCGGAAAGATATGCTGCTTTGGTATAATTCGGTACGATGTAATCCGCAACGGACAGCAGTTTCTCATTAACCCTACCGTTTCCTCTGTAATTGCGTTGTATAAATGTCCGTCATCGCCTATAAAAGGATCCAAACAGAATTCTCTCCACTGATATCTACGCATGGTTGTCGATTTCCAGGCACCACTTTGCAATCTTTTCGATCAATCCAACATCAACCCTGCCATACGGAATGAGGTGCAGGATAAAAAAAGGGGCTTTCAGGAAATATCCCAAAAGCCCCGGAACCCTTGATTTTAAAGGAAATCTTAATTAGAATTTACCAGCCTTAGCTGCTTCCTCAATGGCAACTGCTACTGCTACAGTCATACCAACCATCGGGTTGTTACCTGCGCCGATCAGGCCCATCATTTCTACATGAGCCGGTACGGAGGAGGAACCAGCGAACTGTGCATCGGAATGCATACGACCCAGGGTATCTGTCATACCATAGGAAGCCGGACCTGCTGCCATATTATCCGGATGAAGGGTACGTCCGGTACCGCCGCCGGATGCTACGGAAAAGTATTTCTTACCTTTTTCGTTACATTCTTTCTTGTAGGTACCTGCTACCGGATGCTGGAAACGAGTCGGGTTGGTGGAGTTACCGGTAATGGAAACATCCACGCCCTCTTTCCACATGATTGCAACACCTTCCGGAACGCTGTTTGCGCCGTAGCAGTTTACCTTGGAACGGAGTCCTTCAGAATAAGACTTCCGGGAGATCTCCTGTACTTCATTGGTGTACGGATCATATTCTGTCTCAACAAAAGTGAAACCGTTGATTCTGGAGATGATCTGTGCAGCATCTTTTCCAAGACCGTTCAGGATAACACGAAGCGGTTTCTGACGAACCTTATTTGCCTTCTCAGCGATACCGATGGCACCTTCTGCTGCTGCGAAGGACTCATGGCCTGCCAGGAAGCAGAAGCACTCGGTTTCTTCTTCCAGAAGCATCTTACCCAGGTTTCCATGGCCCAGACCAACTTTACGGGTATCAGCCACAGAGCCAGGAATACAGAAAGCCTGAAGGCCTTCTCCGATAGCCGCTGCTGCATCAGCTGCTCTGCGGCAGCCCTTCTTAATGGCGATGGCTGCGCCTACTGTGTAAGCCCAGCATGCATTTTCAAAACAGATCGGCTGAATGCCTTTGATCTGGTCATAAACGTTCAGGCCAGCATCTTTGGTGATCTTCTCTGCTTCTTCAATGGAAGCAATGCCATAACTATTCAAAACGGAATTGATCTTATCAATTCTTCTCTCGTATGATTCAAATAAAGCCATTTTTCATTACCTCCCTAAATTACTCTTTTCTCGGATCAATAATCTTCACTGCGTCAGCAACACGGCCATACTGACCTTTTGCTTTTTCCCATGCGGTATTCGGATCATCGCCTTTCTTGATGAAATCGGTCATCTTTCCAAGGCTTACAAACTGATATCCGATGATCTGATCATCAGCATCCAGAGCAATACCGGTAACATAGCCTTCTGCCATCTCCAGGTAACGCGGGCCTTTTTTCAGTGTTCCGTACATGGTACCTACCTGAGAACGAAGTCCTTTACCCAGGTCTTCCAGACCGGCACCAACTGCAAGTCCGTCCTCGGAGAATGCAGACTGGGAACGTCCGTATACGATCTGCAGGAAGAGCTCTCTCATAGCGGTATTGATCGCATCACATACAAGGTCTGTATTCAATGCTTCCATAACTGTCAGACCCGGCAGAATCTCTGCTGCCATAGCTGCGGAATGGGTCATACCGGAACATCCGATGGTCTCTACCAGAGCTTCCTGGATGATTCCTTCTTTTACATTCAGGCTCAGCTTACAGGCACCCTGCTGCGGTGCACACCAGCCAACACCATGTGTAAAACCGGAAATATCCTTTACTTCTTTGGCCTGTACCCATTTTGCTTCTTCCGGAATCGGAGCAGCGCCATGATGAACGCCCTGAGCAACCGGGCACATTTCTTCTACTTCGCGTGAATAAATCATTTTAAAACTCCTTTCAATAGTAGGTTCTTCTATGTAGGGCAGATATCTTTCGATATTTTATCCCATACCTTAGTTTATTTTCTCACAAAACTACAAATTCGTCCAGACTTTTTTTCAAAAAAATGTCGATGCGTAAAACGTATTTTCTGTGGATGCCGGAAGGGATTTCCCGTCCCCATGGCCCCTAATTGCCAAATGTCGGCTCATCTGTTATAATGAGCCGACAGAAACCAATGTTCCAAGGAGGAATCATTCCATGAAAAAATATGCTTTCTGCCTGCTCCCGACTCTCCTTCTCCTGCTTCTGACCGGCTGTCGACAGACCGGTTCTTCTGCAGAGCCGGAGGTAACCACCGGCTTTGCCCTGGATACTTCCATTACGATTACGATATACGGCGGAGAAGAAGGGCTGGGCAGCCAGTGTCTCACTCTCTGCGAAGATTACGAAAAACTGTTCAGCCGCACCCTGGAAGGCAGCGATATCTGCCGAATCAACCAGGCATCCGGCACACCCACTGCTGTCTCGGAAGACACCATTTCCCTCCTTGAGACGGCGCTCACCTACAGTGAACTCTCCGACGGTGCCCTTGACTGCACCATTGCCCCGGTCAGCACACTCTGGGATTTTAAAAACAATACCGGTGTTCTTCCTGAACCCGGTGCACTGGCGGAAGCGACAGCCCAGGTGGATTATCATACCGTCCGGATAAACGGAAATGAGGTAACCCTGGAAAATCCCCGGGCAGCTCTGGATCTTGGCGGCATCGCCAAAGGATACATTGCAGACCGGTTAAAGGAATTTCTTCTGGATAAGGGTGTCTCCGGCGCCATCATCAATCTTGGCGGCAATGTACTGACCGTTGGGGAAAAACCTGGCGGAACGCCCTGGAAGATCGCAATTCAAAAACCCTTCAGTGAACGTGGGGAAGCCATTGATTCCGTATCCGTTACAGACGGCTCTGTGGTGACCTCCGGCTCCTATGAGCGCTATTTCCTTCTGGAAGGAAAGCTGTACCATCACATCCTGGATCCCAGAACCGGTTACCCGGCGGACAACGGCCTGACCTCCGTAACCATTCTGTCCCGATATTCGGTGGATGGAGATGCGCTGAGCACCCTCTGCTTTGTCCTTGGATATGAAAAAGGGGCCGAGCTGATTCAATCCCTCTCCCAACCGGGCCTGGAAGCCATTTTCATCTTTGAAGACGGAACCATCCAAAGAATCTCTTCCACTTCCTGATTTTTCAAAAAAAGAGCTGCCACATGGCAGCTCTTTCTCTGACGAATCTTCCTGAGTTTTCTTTACTGTCTCTTCAGCAAAACATCTTTTTCGTAATCCTGTACTTCCTTCAGCCAATCCAGACCAACGCCTGCATTCTTCTGGCTGCAGTAGTAGTCCCAAACCATGGCAAAGGGAGCCGCTTTGAACTCTTCTTTGAATGCCAGTCTGGCTGTCACATCACCGGCTGCTTCCAGCTCTTTCATCTTATCTACCGGCTGAAGCAGTGCAGAAAGCATTGCTTTTCTGGTATTGCGCAGACCGATCACCCATGCTGCGATCCGATTGATGGATGCATCGAAGAAATCAGTAGCCACATAAGTATCTTTCAGCTTGTCCATGCGAACCAGCTCTTCCAGGATGGCTCTGGTCTCATCATCAAAACCTACCACATGGTCAGAATCCCATCTCACACCGCGGGTTACATGCAGCAGCACAGAATTCGCAAAGGTAAAGATACCGGACAGCTTGGCGGATACCAGCTCTGTGGGATGATAATGGCCTGCATCCAGGGTCATAATGATGTGATCTTCTTTTGCCTGCATCACATAGCCCATGCAGAATTCATGGGAACCTACAGTATAACTCTCTGCGCCGATACCAAATACTTTGGATTCAATACCATCGATAACGCCCTGTACATCCTTGGTCGCCTCGAAAATTTCATCATAGCTCTTTTTCAGACGTACTCTCGGTCCAAGCGTATCTACCGGAACTTCTTTATCTCCGTCCGGAGTCCAGTGGTTGATCACACAGGGTTTTCCGGTTCTCTCATAGAAATACTGGCCGATCTTCCGGCAGCGGATGCCATGCTCAACCCAGAATTTCCGAATATCTTCATCTGCACAGGAAAGAGTCCCTTTTTCCGTGCTCTTCGGATGAGCAAAGTATGTCGGGTTGAAATCCAGTCCCAGGCCCTTTTCTACTGCCCAGTCTGCCCATTTTTTGAAATGCTCCGGCTCGATCTCATCACGGTCAACAAAATGATCTGCTTCCTGGTAGTTGGCGTGAACATTTACCTTCAGCTCGCCGGGAATGAATTTCATAGCTTCTTCAATATCTGCTCTCAGTTCTTCTCCATTGCGCGCCTTGCCGGGATAATTTCCGGTGGTCTGAATACCGCCTGTCAGGGCCTTGTCCTCCTTGCATTCGGTTCCGGCAACGTCATCGCCCTGCCAGCAGTGCATGGAAATGGGGGTTTTATCACAGATCTCGATGGCTTTGTCTACGTCAATGCCATACTGTGCGTAGAACTCTTTTGCGGCTTCATAGCCTTTTTTTACATCATACATGATTGTAATCCGCCTTTCTATGTAAGGATAAATAGAACCCGGGTCAAAAGCCTCACCATGGCTTCTGCCCTGTATTGCCTGATGATTTTATTATAAACGCAGCCCTGCAAAAAAACAAGGACGTAAATTTTTAAATTTACGTCCTTATTTGCAAAAAACCGCAATTTATACCCTTAATTCTTCTTTTCCGGAATATTTGTAATGATCTTCCGCGGGCACTCCGCTGCGCACGCTCCGCAGTTGGAACATTTTTCCGTATCCACATGTGCCACATTGTCCGTCACGGTAATGGCCTGGGCCGGGCAATTTTTCTCGCACTTCTTACAGCCGATACAGCCCGCCTTGCAGGCCTGCAGCACCTGCTTGCCCTTGTCTCTGGAGGAACACTGAACCAGATGCTCCAGATCATAGGGAACCAGCTCAATCAGTTTCTTTGGACAGTGGGATACACACTGGCCGCAGGCCACACATTTCTCCTTATCAACCACAGCAATCCCGTTCACCACATGAATCGCATCGAATTTGCAGGCCTTTACGCAGGTCCCGTATCCGGTACAGCCAAAGCTGCAGGATTTCGGGCCGCCGGCAGGTACAAAGGGCATCATCTCACAGTCCTTCGTCCCGTGATACTCATAGCGCTGGGTGGTCTTCTCACAATCTCCCGCACACTTTACGAAGGCAACCATCCGCCTTCCGCTGCCTGCCTCCTGTCCCATAATGGCGCCGATTTTTTCCGCCACGGCTGCACCGCCTACCGGACAGCCATTTACCGGTGCCTCACCCTTTGCAATCGCCTTGGCCATGGCATCACAGCCCGCGTATCCGCAGCCGCCGCAGTTATTCCCCGGCAGAGCTTCCCGGACCGCCAGTTCCTTTTCATCCACTTCTACTTTAAATTTCTTATCAGCCGCTCCCAGAAACAAGCCCAGAAGAAGGCCGGTGCCGCCCACAACCAGAGCCGCACAGATAATTCCTGTGATCATACGCTACCTCCTTACTTGAGCCCGGAAAAGCCGAAAAACGCAATGGCCATCAGACAGGCTGTCAACAGAACGATGGGGGAGCCTTTGAAAGCCTCCGGAATATCATTATGCTCGATTTTCTCCCGGATTCCCGCCAGAATCACAATGGAAACCGTAAATCCGACTGCGGTGGCGAAGCCATATACCACGCCTTCCAGAACGCTGTAGGATTTCTGAACATTCAGCAGCGCAACACCCAGCACTGCACAGTTGGTGGTAATCAGCGGAAGATACACACCCAGGGCATTGTACAGACCCGGGCTGACCTTTTTCAGGAACATCTCCACAAACTGCACCAGAGCAGCAATAACCAGAATAAATACAATGGTCTGCAGATAATCCACATCCAGGGGAACCAGAATGAATTTATAAATCAGGCTGGTAATAAAGGATGAGATCGTGATAACGAAAATAACTGCCGCACCCATGCCTGCCGCCGTCTCGATTTTCTTGGAAACACCCAGGAACGGACACAGTCCCAGGAACTGGCTCAGCACGACGTTGTTGATAAAGGCAGCGCTGACTGCAATCATCAGTAAAGAACTCATGAAATCTTCCCTCCTTTGCAGCTTTCTCCACAGGCATCACAGGAGCCGGTACATCCGGTCCCGATTTTTGTCTCTTTGCCCTTCTTCTCCGCATTCAGGCGCACCTTATTCTGGATCGCAACCAGCATGGCCAGAACCAGAAACGCACCGGGAGCCAGAATAAAGATGGTAACCGGTTCATAGGAACCAGGCATTACCTGGAAGCCGAAAATCATACCGGAGCCGATGAGTTCCCGCACGGCGCCGATACAGGTCAGCCCCACCGTGAAGCCCAGCCCCATTCCAATACCGTCAAACAGGGAAGGAATCACGGGATTCTTGGAAGCGTAGCTCTCCGCACGTCCCAGAATAATACAGTTTACAACGATCAGGGGAATGTAGATTCCCAGGCTGTCATAGAGTACCGGGATATACCCCTCAAGCAGAAACTGTACAATTGTCACAAAGGATGCCACAATCACTATATAAGCCGGCATACGCACCCCATCCGGGATGATCTTGCGCAGAGCGGAAATCATCATGTTGGACATGGCCAGAATCACCATGGTGGTCAGTCCCATACCCACACCATTCATCGCAGAGGTGGTAACTGCCAGAGTCGGACACATTCCCAGCATCAGCACAAAGGTCGGATTTTCTTTGATAATTCCGTTATACAGACGTTCCGCAGCTTTATTCATCCAGAATTCCTCCTTCCTTCAGGCTCTTAAAGAAGCAAAGCCCTGCATTGACGCCATTGGTCATGGCATTCGTTGTAATCGTCGCACCGCTGATGGCATCAATTTCATTTTCTGCAGATGCGCCGGTCTTTGTATAAACGATGCTCTCCACATTCTTTCCCACAAACTGTTCCTGGAATTCCGCTTCCTTAGCCTTCATGCCAAGTCCGGCTGTCTCATCAATAGAAAGAATCTTGATCCCGTTCAGGGTTCCGTCCTTCTGAATACCCATGGAGAAATTGATATCTCCGCCGTATCCTTCCGTGGTCGTCACATTAAGCACAATCCCGGCAATCTCACCGGAAGCATTCACCGCATACAGAACCTCCTCAATCCGCTCGGCACCCAGTCCGTTTTCCTCCAGAACCTGAGCTGCCGTCTCCAGAGAAGCCTTTTCATCAGCAATTTCCTGCAGCTCTGCGGCATCAGGGAAAACCGCCTGATACGCTTCCTGTTTTGCCCTTGCCTGCTGCTGTGCAATGGGATCCTTGGTGATCTGATAAATGAAGCCCAGGCAAAGTCCTGCCACCAGCGTAATCGCCATCAGGATCAGGGAATTTTTCACAATTTTATTCATGCCTTCTTCCCTCCTTTTCCTTTTCCAAAGGCCGTGGGAACCGTCACCCGTTCAATCAGCGGCACCAGAAGGTTTCCGATGATGATCGCGTAGGAAACGCCCTCGGCAGAATTGCCGAAAATACGGAATAATCCGGTCAAAATTCCTAAAATACAGCCATAGATCAGCTGTCCGCTTTTTGTGATCGGTGAAGTCACATAATCCGTAGCCATGAAAAACGCGCCCAGCATCAGACCGCCTCCGCAAAGCTGTGCAGCCAGATAGGAAAGATCCAGGCCATGTCCGCCGAAAATCAGGACAAACAGCGCAAAGGTTCCGATATAGGTTCCCGGAATACGCAGATCAATGACCTCAAACCAGATCAGGATCACCGCACCGATCACGATGGCAACCACAGAGGTCTCACCAATGGTTCCGGCTGTATTTCCCAGGAACATGTCCAGGCAGTTCACAGTCCCGCCTGCTTTCAGCGCAGCCAGCGGAGTCGCTCCGGTGAAAGTATCATAAGCAAAATCCGTCATCCGTCCGGTAAAGGAAATCAGCAGAAAGCATCTGGCCGCCAGAGCCGGGTTCATAAAATTCTGTCCCAGGCCGCCGAAAAGCTGCTTTACAATGAGAATCGCAAACACACCGCCGATCACCGGCATCCACCAGGGTGCGGAAGGCGGCATATTCAGAGCCAGAAGAAGACCGGTCACCGCCGCACTGTAGTCCTGAATGGTAATCTTCCGGTGCATCAGTTTTTCATAGATATATTCGGTAAGCACACAGGTCGCCACCGAAACCACAATAATCAGCAACGCATTCAGTCCAAAATGCCATACCCCAAAAACGCTTGCGGGAAGCAGGGCGATCAGAACCAGCAGCATGATGTTGTTGGTCCGCATGGAAGACCGCACATGGGGATTCGTGGACACGCTCATTTTTCTCTCGTTCATTTGTTTCGCTCCCCTCCTATTTCTTCCGTTTATTGGCCAGAACAATCCGGCGCATAGATTTGATTTCCTGGGTCAGATGACGTCTGGCCGGACAGCTGTAGCTGCAGCTGCCGCATTCGCAGCATTCCAGTCCGTTCATTTTTTCAAACTGTGCTTCATCATGGCGCTCTGCCAGATCCGCCAGTCTGGAAGGAAGCAGATTTTCCGGACAGGCGCTGACACAGCGTCCGCAGTTGATACAGGCAGTCGGTTCAAATTCCGCCACTTCATCCTTTGTCATGCAGAGCAGTGCCGAAGAGGTCTTGGTCACCGGAACATCCAGATCAAACAGCGCAAAGCCCATCATCGGACCTCCTGAAATGATCTTGGCAGGCTCCTGCTTAAACCCGCCGGCGTCCTCAATCAGCTCATGATAATTGGTTCCTGTACAGACACGGAAGTTCTGAGGTTCTGCAATGGCATCTCCCGTCACAGTCACAATCCGGTGCATCAGCGGACGCCCCTCATAAACCGCACGGTAAATTGCTGAAATGGTGTCACAGTTATTCACAATACAGCCGGCATCCGCCGGAAGCATGGAAGAATTGATCATTCTTCCGGTGGTGGCATATATCAGCATACGCTCCGCACCCTGGGGATATTTGGTCTTCAGCTGCATGACTTCAATATTGGAATCCTCCTTTGCCTGCTCTCTCAGCCGGGCAATGGCATCTTTTTTGTTGTCTTCCACAGCAATAATACCCCTGGCACCGGGGAAAATCTTCAAAACAGCGCGCAGACCGCCAACCACCATTTCCGGAGTCTCCATCATTCTGCGATAATCACTGGTCAGATATGGTTCACATTCGGCACAGTTCACAATGATATATTCAATCTTTTCCGGCTCCTTCGGGGAAAGCTTGACATGTGTCGGGAATCCGGCGCCGCCCATCCCCACGATGCCGGCCTCTTTGACCATTTCCAGAATTTCCGGTCCCGTCAGTTTTTTCAGAGGCTTTCTCTCCGGCCACTCAACCTCCTGATATTCATTGTCATTTTCGATGATGATGGCATTTGCCATGCTTCCCACAGCAGTCAGCCGTGGTTCAATGGACTTCACCGTTCCGGATACGGAAGCATGAATCGGAGCTGACACAAAGCCGCCGGCCTCGGCGATTTTCTGTCCGACCAGGACATGATCTCCTTTTTTCACAATCGGAACTGCCGGAGCGCCGATATGCTGGGAAAGCGGATAAACCAGATCTCCCTTTGGCAAAACGGTCCGGATCGGCTTGTCCTTAGACAGGTCTTTTCCATCATAAGGATGAATGCCGCCTTTGAACGTAAATTTCACCATGCTGATACCTTCCTTCCTTTTAAATTTTTCTGTATTTTTTGTCCCTCTTATTTTATAATACTCCCAGAGAAAGGAGTAATTATGATTACCAAAACATTTACCCTGTTTGAAATCCCGGCCTCTCTGCCGGAATCTCTTCCGGATCCCGGACAAATCTGCTTTCTGGATATCGAGACCTCCGGCTATGCCCGAAAAAATGCCAGACTCTGCTACGCAGGCTGCATCATCCCGGAAGAAAAAACCTGGTCTGTCCACCAGTGGATCCCGGAAATCAGAGAAGAGGAAGCTGACCTGTACCGGACCCTCGCGGACTTTCTGAAGCCCTGGCCCCTCCTGGCCCACTTCGGCGGAACCAGTTTCGATCTGCCTTTTTTAAAAAAGAAATGGACCTCCCTGGGAATCGCTTCCGACCTCTCCCAAAAAGAAAGTCTGGATTTCTACCGGATATTGAAGCCCTTTCAGAAGCTCTGGAATCTGGAACATATGGACCAGAAAACCCTGGAAAACTTTCTCGGCCTTTCCCGCTCTCCGGAGGACAACGACCTGACTATGCTGCCCCGGCTGATTCCGCTGCTGGCGTTCCGGGATCTGGCAGAAGGAAAATTCCGCGCAGTCTCTGCCAGACCGCTTTTCACCGAAAATACCTTCCAGATCCAAATCGAACTGAAGCTCACTTCCCCGCTCCCGGCCGCTGTCTCACACCTGTATCCGCACTTTTATATGAAAGCCGAAAAGGATACCGCCCAGCTGCTGGTCTATGGCCTGTGCCAGACGCTGAAATACTTTTTCAAGGACTATAAAAACTATTATTATCTGCCCATGGAAGATCAGGCCATCCATAAAAGCGTCGCTGCCTATGTAGAAAAAGAAAACCGGGAGCCTGCAAAAGCTTCTACCTGCTACACGAAAAAGAGCGGCTGCTTTCTTCCTCAGCCTGCGCCCCTCTTTTCTCCGTCCTTTCGGAGTGATTACCACGACACCGATTCCTGGTTTCTCTATACGGAAGAATTCGCCCGGGACACGGATGCCCTCAGGAACTACACCGCTGCTTTGCTGGCAGAGGCCTTCCCTTCCGGCTGACTGTCTGCCGAAAGCCACTGTAAAAAAAGGAGGATGCTGTCAGCAACATCCTCCTTTCAATGACTGTCTTATTCTTCTGCAGCTTCTTCTGACTCTTCGGCTTTTGCAGCTGCCTGCAGAACCTTCATGCTGAGACTGATCTTCTTGTCTTCTTCATTAAAATCAACTACTTTTGCAGTAACGATCTGGCCTACACTCAGAACATCAGAGGGTTTCTCCACATGCTCCTGAGAAATCTGGGAAACATGAAGCAGAGCGTCCACACCCGGCTCCAGCTCAACGAAGGCACCGAAATCGGTCATTCTGGCAACGCGTCCTTCCACAACATTTCCAACTGCATATTTCTCAGCTGCTGTCAGCCACGGATTCTGATCCGCAAATTTCAGGCTCAGAGCAATCTTATCGCCGCTGATATCTTTAATCAGGACAGACAGGGTCTCGCCAACTTTAAATACCTTTTTCGGGTTTTCCACACGTCCCCAGGACATCTCGGAAATATGAAGCAGTCCGTCTGCTCCGCCCAGGTCGATAAATGCGCCGAAGTCGGTTACATTCTTGATGGTACCTTCTACAACATCACCCGGATGAATTCTCTCGAAAAGCTCTTTCTGCATCTCGGCTTTCTTCGCAACCAGAAGCTGCTTGCGGTCACCGATGATTCTTCTTCTGCGCGGGTTGAACTCGCTGATCACAAACTCGATCTCCTGACCTGCATATTTGCCAAGATTTTTCTCATAGGTATCGGATACAAGACTGGCCGGAATGAACACTCTGGCTTCGTCTACAACAACGCTTAATCCACCGTCCAGTACCTGCGCAACCGGTGCTTTCAGCACTTCATGGTTCTCGAAAGCTTCCTCCAGTCTCTTGTTGCCCTTCTCTGCAGCGAGACGTTTGTAGGTCAGAACAACCTGTCCCTCTCCGTCGTTTACTTTCAGAACTTTTGCTTCCATCGTATCATTCACATGTACGACATCATGGAGGTTTACGCTCTGGTCATTGGTATATTCGCTCTTCGTAATGATACCGTCTGCTTTGTACCCTATATTCAAGATGATTTCATCATCTTTGACATCGATAACTGTACCTTCGACTACCTCTCCATTATGAATTGTTTTGAATGACTCATCCAGCATTTGTTCAAAGCTCATTTCTGACATTGTTTTGAACCTCCTCAATAATATTGTTTGGGGTCGATGCCCCTGCGGTAATACCTACGCAACTCATGGATTGTAGTGACTGCACATCCAAATCTCCCAGTTTCTGTATATAGTAAGTATTTGCACATTCTTTTTTACATATTTCAAATAACTTTTGCGTGTTCGAACTGTGGCGGCCGCCGATCACGATCATGGCGTCAGCCTCCCTCGCTATTGCCCGCGCCTCTGTCTGCCGCTCCTCAGTCGCATTGCAAATCGTATTTAAAACAATACTATCATAACCCTTTTTCGAAATAATTTCAACTAATTTATTAAATTTCTTGTAGTTAAATGTCGTCTGAGAAACAATACAGAGCGATTTTCCGTCATCCTGCACAAATTGTTCCGCTTCCTGCTCTGTCTCAATGACTGTCGCTCCGTTCTTGCACCACCCTTTGATGCCCTCTACCTCCGGATGACTGTCATTTCCAATAATCAGGATATTTTTTCCGGCATTGCTCTCCTTCCAGACGATCTCATGAATCCGCAGGACAAAGCCGCAGGTGGCATCCACCAGCTCCAGGCCTTTCTGCCTGATCAGCTCGTAGATCTCTCTGGAGACGCCATGGGATCGGATAATCACCGTGCCTTTCTCCAGAGCCTCCAGCTCCTCCCGGGACTCCAGAACACACACACCTTTTCGCTCCAGATCTTCCACAACCTGCTCATTGTGAATGATGGGACCATAAGTATAAATCTGCTTATCCGGCAGCGCCGCCTGTTCATAAACCATTTTTACCGCCCGGCGGACTCCCGGACAGAAGCCTGCTGTTTTTGCTGTCTTTACAATCATAGGCCTGCCCTCTCCCGGTAAAGGGCTTCCAGACGCTCCAGTACCTGAGGAATATCCAGATCAGAGGTGTCCACACAGACGGCATCTCCGGCCTGACACAGAGGAGCAATGGCCCGGTGCATATCATTATAATCGCGAATGGCAATCCTTTCCTCAATGAGCGCCAGATCTGCCTCCCCGTTTCGCTCCATTTCCTCCAGATAGCGGCGTCTCGCACGGGTTTCCACACTCGCCGTCAGATAAATTTTAAGCTGTGCCCCCGGAAGGATATTCGTTCCGATATCACGCCCATCCATGATCACGTCATTTTCCGCCGCAAGCTTCTTCTGCAGATCCAGAAGCAGTTCCCGCACCGCCGGGATCGCCGAGACACCGGAGGTCAGGCTGCCCACCTCCTCGGTCCTTAAAAGCCCGTTCACATTCACACCGTTTAACAGCACCTGCTGTTCCCCGTTCTGATACTCGAGGGAAATGTGAATGTCTCTGCAGGCCTCTGCCACAGCTGCCTGATCTTCCGGCGGTATACCGTGCTGCAGCAAATAGACCGTCACCGCACGATACATGGCGCCTGTGTCCACATAGAGAAAGGACAGTTTCTCAGCCAGCCGCCTGGCAATCGTACTTTTCCCGGCTCCCGCCGGTCCGTCAATTGCAATGTTAAAGCTCATAGTTCCTCCTTTATATCCCCAGTCCGGCAGCCTTTGCGGTCGCCCAGGCGATCTGAAGGTTGAAGCCTCCGGTCAACGCATCCAGGTCCAACACTTCTCCCGCAAAAAACAGGCCGGAAACCAGTCTGGACTCCATGGTAGACGGATTGATTTCTTTTACATTGACCCCGCCCCTGGTAATGATAGCTTCATTATAATCTCGAAGGCCTGTTATGGTCAACCGGAAGTTTTTGATTTTGTGTGAAAAATTCATTCGTTCTTCCCTCGAAATCTCATGAACCTTCTTTTCAGGGTCTATTTCGGAATAACGAATCATCACCGGAATCAATTTCGCCGGAAACAGGCCTCCAAGGGCATTTTTAAACTGTTTGTTCTTCGCCTCCTCAAAATCCCGCAGCAGTCTGGCATCCATCTGTTCTTCCGACAAAGCCGGCTTCAGATCAATGGACAGAACCATTTCCTTTCCCTGGCATTTCTTCCCAATCACACTGCTGGCACTCAGAATCAGAGGGCCGGTTACGCCAAAGTGGGTAAACATCATTTCCCCGAAGTCTTCATAAAGCCGTTTCTTCCCCTCCAGAACCGTTACCTTCACGTTTTTCAGGGACAGTCCCTGAAGCTCCTTCGCCGTCTCTTCTTTTATATTAAGAGGAACCAGGGACGGCGACAGCTCCGCAATGCGGTGCCCCGCCTTTTTCGCAAACTGGTACCCGTCTCCCGTGGATCCGGTGCTGGGATAGGACAGGCCTCCCGTAGCAACCAGTACCGCGTCCGCCGGCACGCGCTTTCCGTTTTCCAGAATCACGCCTCCTGCATGTCCTTCTTCTATTATAATATCTTTTACTCTGGTATTAAAATACAGAACAACTCCAAGCTCCTCCATCCTGCGGCGCAGCGCTCCAATCACATCAGAAGAATGATCCGAAGCCGGAAATACCCGATTGCCGCGCTCTGTTTTTGTACGCATTCCCTGATTTTCAAAAAAATCAATGACATCCTGGCTGGTGCAGCCATAAAAGGCACTGTACAGAAATTTCCGGTTGCTGCAGACATTTTTCAGGAGTTCCTCCACATCACAGTTATTAGTCAGATTGCACCGCCCTTTTCCGGTGATGTACAGTTTTTTCCCGGGCTTCTCATTTTTTTCAAAAACCGTGACCTGATGTCCCTGTTCTGCAGCGGTGATGGCTGCAAACATGCCAGCCGCTCCGCATCCGATAATCACTGCCTTACTCATCCTTCTCCGCTCCTTTCTGCCAGATCTCCACGCCTTCCGCCGGCTGTTCCATTTCATCTTTTCCGTAAAACTGATAATCCTGCCAGATATCCTCCAGATTTTCCAGGCTTTTTTTCATAATCTCCTGTCTGCGGACAGTCAGAGCCACCACCAGGGCATTCACCAGGCTGAGTGCCGCCGTCAGAGAATCCACCACAGAAGCCATTTGGCTCTCGGCAATCAGGTTGCAGGAGGAATACAGGTTGATGGGAGAATTGACATTGTCTGTTATGGCAATGACGCCTGCGCTCCGGCTGTTGGCAAATTCCATGGCTTTCAGGGTACGCATGGAATACCGTGGGAAGCTGATGCCGATCAGGACATCCTCCGGACCGATGTGCAGCATCTGCTCAAAAATTTCACTGGCGCTGCTGGTCTGAATCACGGTAATATTCTGAAACATCAGATTAAAATAAAATCCCATTAGTTCTGCCAGAGGCTGACAGCTCCGGATTCCAATGATGTATATTCTCCGGGCATTCTGAAGCATTTCAACAGCAGCTGAAAAGGCTGCCCGGTCCACGCCTCCCAGAGTGTTTCGGATATTTTGAATATCGGATTCCATAATTGAAGAAAGGATTTCTTCATCCTTTACTCCCTCGAAGGTTTTTCCCATACGGGAAAGCCGCAGAATCCGCTGAGCGAAGCCCCCGTCTTTCCCTTCGTTTTTCTCCTCATGGCCCTTTCCCTTCAGGCCCAGCTTTTCCAGGAGTTCTGTAAATGTATTCATTGGTCATTTCCTCACACATGCAATGATGTCAAAACTGTAAGAGTCCGGAACATGAAATTGTCCCTGTATCCTCCTCCGGTCAGACACCGTGCCACCAGTATAACATGATGCCAGGGTCAAAAGTCATAAACCACGATGCGCTTGCGCATAAGTGGTTTTATGACTGATTGACCCGCCCCAATATGAGGATAAAAGTGGGACGAATGTCCCACGATATCCGAATATTGGGCAGGATTGTGGGAGT
>JAXEJQ010000131.1:0-50012 GCA_034101475.1 Candidatus Limivivens sp. | reverse complement strand
ATGGTAAAGAGTGCCGGATATTTCATTAGCCTGCAAGGCGGAAGAAGGAGGCGATGCGGTGGCATCGTCGACTGATGACAACGCAGCAGATAATGAAATAGATGGTGCTTTTTACCATAAATTACAAGTGGTCAGTACACTAAGCCGGTTCTGCATTGAGTTTTTCCAATAGTTTCGCGATATCGTCATCTTTCAGGGAGGGATCTGTCCGTTTCAGGTTCTGAAAGCTCATCAGACCGCCCATGGAAATTTTCAATGGATTGTCGTTTCTGCAGAGAGTCAGAAACTCCAGGGAGCGGGGATGAGCCGCCAGCTCCTCCTGCAGAATTTCCCATTTTCCGGGAATCCGGATCATGTCTCCCAGGCAGGTGTTTTCGGTGATTTCCGGCCAGATTCCCGATGTGATTTCAATTTCGGCACAGGCACAGAGCTCTGCAATGGATTTGCCCGCATAAATGCGGTAGCAGCCGTTTCGCAGCACCCAGCGGCCGCTGTTTCCCGGCCGGTATATCTTCAGGTCTTCTTCGGAAATCCTCATCTGTACCCGCTTTTCTTCTCCCGGCTCCAGGGAAATTTTCGCAAACTGCTTCAGTTCCCGGACAGGCCGTCCGCCTTTCGGATCCGGCCCTTCCACGTAAATCTGCACCACTTCTTTTCCGGCCAGCGTTCCTGTATTTTTCACCTGAACGGAAATCTCAAGCAAGCGCTTTTGGGGATTTTGGGAAACCTCAAGCCCGGAATAGGCGAATTCTGTATAGGACAGCCCGAATCCAAAGGGAAACCGGACTTCTTTCCGGGCCGTGTCATAGTATCGGTACCCCGTCAGGAAGCCCTCACTGTATCTCACTGCGTTCGGATCCCCGGGGAAGTTCAGATAACAGGGGGTATCGGACAGCTTTATGGGAAAGGTTTCCGCCAGGCGTCCGCTGGGGTTCTCCCTTCCATACAGAAGCTCCAGCAGGGCGCTGGCCCCTGCTTCTCCCGGAAGATACGCCTCCAGCAGGGCATCGGCTCTGTCAATCCAGGGCATTTCCACGGGAGCGCCGTTAAAGAGAATCACAATCACCCTGGGATTCACCTGGGAAACCTGCTCCAGCAGCTCCTCATGGGCTTCGGGAATCCGAAGATCCGTCCGGTCATACCCTTCAGATTCGTAAATTTCCGGAAGCCCCAGGAATAAAAGCACTTTATCGGCCTTTGCCGCCGTCTGCCGGGCTTCCAGAAGGAGCTCCTCCGTCGTCTGATCTTCCTGATAGCCCGCCGCATAGGGAACCTCCGGCTTCTGCCGTCTCAGCAGATCCAGGAACGTTTCCAGCTTCCAGGGATTCACATGGGAACTGCCCCCGCCCTGGAACCGGGGCTTTTCTGCCATTTCACCGATGACACAGACCGAATCCGACTCCTGCAGAGGCAGCAGTCCGCTTCTGTTTTTCAGCAGAACCATGCTCTCCAGAGCCGTTCTCCTGGCAAAGGCGTGGTGGGCTTCCCGGTCATAGCTGACTTTTTTGCGGGCCTGCCTGGCTCTTTCCGAAAGCAGGATGTTTTTCCTTACTGCCCGGTCCAGCTCCTCCTCCGTAAGCTCTCCGGCCTCCAGATATTCCCGGATCCGCTGGGCCAACCGTTCCCCGGTTTCTCCGGGCATCTGCAGATTCAGTCCGTTCTGAATGCCCTTCTTCAGGTCATGGGCCGCAAAGCAGTCGGTGACCACCGTTCCCTCATAGCCCCATTCCCCCCGGAGAATTTCACCCACAAGCTTCCGGCTCTCCCCACAGTATTCCCCGTTGACCCGATTGTAGGCTGTCATCACCATCCAGGGCTTTCCCTCGGTCACCGGCTTCTGAAAAGCCCTGAGATACAGCTCCCGAAGGGGCTCCTCCCCGATCCGCACATCAATGGTCATCCGCCTGGTTTCCTGATTATTTACAGCGAAATGCTTGATACAGGCTCCGGTGCCTTCCTCCTGAAGTCCTTTGATATATTCTGTGGCCAGCTCGGAGGTCACATATGGATCTTCCGAGTAATACTCAAAATTTCTTCCGCCCAGCGGGCTGCGCTTCAGGTTCACTCCGGGGCCCAGCAGCACATCCACGTCCATGCTCTTCGCCTCAATGCCCAGATGCCGGCCAAGCTCGTGAATCAGTTCCCGGTTCCAGGAGCTGGCATAGGTGGAGGGAGATGGATAACAGGTGGTCGGAAGGGTATTATAAATGTCTTCGTCAAAATATTCCTTCAGCCTGCGGATTCCCGCCGGTCCGTCCGCCAGCAGAAATTTTTCCAGGTCTTCGCAGGGAAGCTCCGTCGTCTCCCACACGATCTGGGAGAGCAGGCTGGCTTTTTCCTCAATGGTAAGCTGATCTAAAATCGATGCCATAATCTCATTCCTTTACACTGCCCATAACAAGGCCGGTGGTAAAATATTTCTGCAGCCAGGGATATACCAGCATAATCGGTACGATGGAAATAAAAATCTGGGCCGCGGACAGATTTCTTCCGGTAATCATCTGGCGCATGGCCATATCCTTGATATCCGACTGCAGCAGGTTCAGGTTCTGGGCGGAGGTAATCAGGGACTGGAGATAGGTCTGCAGCGGATAGTTCTCCACATAATTGTTATACAGCAGTCCGTCATACCAGGAATTCCAGTGATTAATCAGGTTGAACAGGGTAATGGTTGCCAGAGCCGGCTTGCACAGCGGCAGGTATACTCTGGTCATGATTGTCCACTGTCCGGCTCCGTCCAGCATACTGGCTTCCTCCAGCGCTCCCGGCAGGCCGCGCATAAAGTTCATCAACACCAGCGTATTAAACACATTCACTGCCGTTGGCATAATCAGGGCCCAGATGGTATCCATCAGTTTCATTTTGCTGATCAGAATATACGTGGGGACAACTCCTCCGCTGAATACCATGGTGATAATAAAAAACCATGCATAATATTTTCTTGCCGGAAACCGGAGCTCATCCTTTGACAGCGGATAAGCCACCAGAATGGAAAGGCCCACATTCACAGGAACCGCAATCAGCACCCGCTCAAAGGTAATTGCCAGAGCCTTCCAGAACTTCGCGTTTTTCAGCACAAACTGATAGGCGCTTGTGGTAAAGCCTTTGGGAAGCAGCCCAACCTTTCCTGCATTAATAAATTCCGGAGAACTGAAGGAGGTTGCCAGTATATTGAGAATCGGAATCAGGCAGCTGATGGTGATCAGCCCCACAAAAATGTAATTGCACACCAGGAAGGCTCTTCTCCCTTTTGACTCTTTGATTTTCATACGTTTCCCTCCTAAAATACCCGATACCCGGCATAACGGTCTGCCAGTTTATAGGACGTCAGAATCAGAATCATGGAAATGAAGGATTTGAACAGATTCACTGCCGTGGACAGGGAATACTGGCGGTTTACCATACCAAGCCGATATACCAGAGTATCAATGATATCGCCGGTTTCATAAACGGCTGCGTTGTACATATTGAAAATCTGGTCAAAGCCTGCATTCAGAACATTTCCCAGGGACAGAATGGTCATCAGGGCGATAAAGGGCGCAATACCTGGCAGCGTCACATGGATCGTCTGCTTCCATCTGCCGGCCCCGTCGATGGCTGCCGCCTCATAGAGACCCATGTCCACTCCGGTAATGGCTGCCAGATACACCACCGTATTGTAGCCCAGATTTTTCCAGATATCCGATACCACCATGGTAGCCGGGAAAATCTTTTTATCCCCCAGGAAATAAACTGGCTTTCCGCCCAGGCTTTTAATCACGCTGTTGATCATACCGCCGTCCACCGCCAGGAAATCAATGAGAATTCCGCTTAAGACAACCCAGGACAGAAAATAGGGAATAAAGGTCAGAGTCTGTACCGCACGCTTAAAAATCTTACAGCGAAGCTCGTTTAACAAAAGCGCAAAACCGATGGGCAGAACCAGATTCAGCAGCAGCTTTGTGACAGCAATCACCAGGGTATTGCGAAGAGCGTTCTGAAATTCCGACATTTTAAACAGGTAAGTGAAATTATCCCAGCCCACCCAGTCAGATCCCAAAATTCCCAGGCCGGGTTTGTAGTTCTGAAAAGCCAGGACAATTCCTCCCATGGGAATATAGTAGAAAATGAAGGACAGGACAACCGGTATCAGAAGCATCAGATGGAAAATCCAGGTGTTTTTTCGTTTTGATTTTTTCACGTTTTCTCTCCATTCATACTGGGAAAGTACAAAATGCGGGGCAATCGGCTCTCCCATGTGGGAATGGCCTGCAAAAGCAGGCCATTTCTCGTTTCTGTTTACTTACTGTGCCTGGATTTCATCCAGAATGGCCTGTCCGCCTCTGTCAAGCCAGGAGGCCAGGAAGTCTGAATAGCTGTCCACAGACTGGTTGCCCATGATGATATTGACCAGGGTCTCAGAGGTATAGGACATCAGGTTCGCAGAATTCAGTACCATCGCGTCGGTGGGTGCTCCCACGTAAGCTTCCGGATTCCAGTGCTCCGCGCGAATCATAAGATCCAGTGCGCCGTAACCGGCATCCTGAGCGCCGAATACGGAATAGAAGCCTGCGCCGCTGTTGAATCTGGACAGATCCTCTTCCGAAAGTGCCGCATAGGATTCCGGGTTTTTGTTTTCCAGGAAGAATGAAATATTTTCATAGTTGGTCAGCTGGTCGGCTACCAGACTGCTGCCGTCTCCGCTTTCGATGGCTGCGGAAATATTTTTCCAGCTGTTGTAATTGTTTGCCGGGTCGTCCAGATAGGAAACCAGAGCCAGGGCTTTTCCGGTGTAGGAACCGCTCTTTCCGGTGCAGTACATTTCCTGCTCTTCCTGGGTTCTGTTCTGTACGTTTGCAATATAATGGGTGCTCAGATTGAAAATCTTAAACAGGACTTCCGGATTCTCACATTTGCTGCTGACACACCAGTAACCGATGGTCGCAGAGGGAAGGTAAGCCGCGCCGTCCGGATTCTGCTCACTGGTGGGAACCGGAACCGCAATAATTTCCGTATTGATATCCAGAGCCAGGGCGTTTCCATAGGTTCCCAGAACTGCCCACATGGGAGCGATGATCATACCGGTCTTGCCGGAGGTGAAATCGGCTTCCACCGCTGCACGGTCATCGGAAATGAAATCTGCGGGAATGCAGCCCTCGGCGTACAGCTCACTCAGCGCTGCCAGACCTGCCTTCATTCCCTCTTCCTTCATGCCGCCCCAGATTACGCTGCCGTCTTCCGCAGTCAGGAAGGTGTTTTCTCCCGGCATTGCACCGTACATATTGAAGAAGTAGGGGATTCCGGAGTAGTTTCCGGTCTGCTCCGCACCGTTTAAGCCGAAGCCATAGGTGTCATCCTGGCCGTTTCCGTCCGGATCATTCTTCGTGAAGGCTTTGGCAACCTCCATAAATTCTTCTGCCGTAGAGGGAGCTTCCAGTCCCAGATTGTTCAGCCAGTCCTTGCGGATCCACAGAATCGGAACGCCGTCATAGCTGCTGGAAAGCTGGGGAAGTCCATAAAGCTTTCCGTCCAGCTTCGCCGCTTCCAGGGCGTTTCCGCCGTCCGAATTCAGATAGGAAACGGTCTCCTCGGAAGCATAGCCGCCGTCATAATATTCCGTGATGTCCGCAATCAGGCCCTGATCCACATAATCCTTGTAATCCTTGATCTCCACATAGAAAACATCCGGATAATCGCCGCTGATCATGGTCTGGGACAGCTTGTCCGCCATCTGCTCATCGGAAGCCGTGAACATTACATCCAGGTGAATCCCCAGGCTCTCATACAGGTCCATCCAGGAATTTTCCATTCTGGTCTCGCTGCCCTCGAAAGTAAGGGAAGCATCATCCTTTAAGCCAACCTTTACCGAAATCGTCTCTTCATAGCCCTTTGCAGCGTCTGCGCAGTCTGCCGCGCTCATCTCTGCGTTTGCGGTGATCCCCATGGAAACCGCCATGGTCATTGCCAGACCCATTGCCAGTAATTTTTTATTCTTCATGATTTTCCTCCTTTTTTGTTCTGAACCGTTATATTCTTTGATGCAGGATCGTGGGAGTGCGCAGCACGGAACAATCCGTATGGCATCTTTTGACCCCAACATCATTCTTTGAGTTAAGCAACAAATGAGCCTTCCGTTCTAACGGAGTTCCTTTCTCACTGAAAGTAAAACCAGTTCAGATCGGCCAATCTGCCCACTGCTTTTTCATCCGCCCGGATAACCAGCCAGAGGGTGTGCAGCCCTTCTGTGCGCCGGATCGGACAACGGAACTCCTGAAAGAAATCCCAGCTTCCGGTATCTGAAACTCTGCATTCTCCCAGAGAGATACCGTCCTCAATGAAAATTTCAACCTTTGCCGGCTTCCTCCCGGATGCCGACAGCACAAATTCTTCCTTTCCTTCTCCAAAATCAACGGTGCTGTACTGGACCCAGTCCCCATCCTTGGTGTAAGCCACCACCTCTCCCTGGCCCTGTCTCGGCATGATCCGCATGGGCATGGTTTTGGAAAAGGGAAGCATCATCCGCATTCTGCATGCCAGAGACGCGTCAATGGGTTTCTCACCCGGAATCCGGCCGGATACCCCGGCGCTTGTCATGGGCACCTCCCGGATTCTTCCCTCTTCATCAAAGGTAATGGGTTCAATGCAGACCCGCCGGTTGTAGATGGAATACTGGCTGGAACGGTGATAAAAGACATACCACTGGCCGTTGTATTCCTCGATGGAGCCATGATTATTCCAGGTATCACTGTCACAGCCGATGTTGTCAATAATGACTCCCTGCTTCTGATAGGGGCCCAGGGGAGACCGGCTCACCGCATAGGACAGGCAGGTCGCCCTTCCTCTGCTGATATCAGAATAAACCATATAGTAAAGTCCGTTGCGTTTCCGGATGGACGCTCCCTCATGAAATCCATGCTCATGCTCCGTCAGGATCCTCCTGCGCAGAGTCTCCTTTTTCAGGCTCTTCATGTCTTCCTTCATTTCCGCGCCGGTCAGCTCAAACTGTCCCCAGAAATAATAAACCTTTCCGTCGTCATCCACAAGCACGGCCGGATCAATCCCGTCCCCGTCAGCCAGCTCCACGCTGCCCGCATCGGTAAACGGGCCCTGGGGTCTGTCCGAAACCGCAACCCGCTCGCCGCCCCCATAGGTACAGTAATACAGGTAATAGGTTCCCTTTCGGTAAACGCAGTCCGGCGCTCCCAGGGTCAGCGGGTTTTTATAGGTCGCATCTGACTGCTCATTCCCGGAATAAAAAATAGTTCCGTGAGAAGTCCAGTTTTCCAAATCCTCTGATGAAAATCCACAGTATTCCGTGCTGCAGAACTCCAGATCCCCCGAATTATCCAATGAACCGTAGAGATATAATTTTCCGTCCGGCATCGCTCTTGCTTCCACATCCGGTACAAAAACAGTTCGCGGCAAAACTGGATTCAAATCCAACACCTCCCTTTCGCACATGGTAATTTTTCACATGATTCGGCCGTTTTCTGTGTTTTTTCTGTGCTTTCTGACATTATTATAGCAAGGTTCCTGTGGTGTTTCTATCCGATTTTTATGGAAAAACCTATTGTTTTTTATCTTTTTGTGGTATGCTTGACTTATCTTTCAAAAGAAGCTCTCTCCCTCCGGGAGAAGGAATCGCCCATCAGTATATTACAGGAGGAACGCCATGGAATTTCGTCATGAAATCGTAAAACTGGACCAGAATCTGCCCGTCCGCTATTTTTTCAGCGATGACCGCAAGCCCACCTACGTACTGCCCCATTTTCACAGCGATATTGAAATTCTTTATCTTCTGACCGGGAAGCTGTGCATTTACCGGGGTATCCATACCACCCAGGCGCAGCCCGGCGACATTCTTCTTTTAAACTCCAATGAAATCCATGCCACCAGATCCCTGGACGATCACACCACCGCCTATGTGATCCAGGTTTCCATGGATTTTCTGAAAACCGTTTCCCTGAAGCAGACGGATATCGGATTCTTTGTACCACTGCGCTCAGTTCTGGAAAAGGAAGCACACCGACAGGAGGAGACGCTCCAGAACCTGGAACGCCTGCAGCACACGATTTCGAAATTTTTTGATGAAGAACAGGCGGATCAGAAATACTTTTTCCTGAACCGGTATGGGATCCTCTGTTCCCTCCTTTATCTATTATGCCAGTATTTTATCGACCCCGATTTTCACAGCGTCCGCTCCAATCATAAGGATTACGAACGGATCACGAAAATCGATACGTATCTGAAAGAACATTTCACGGAGGATATCTCTCTTCATGACATTGCCTCCTACTGCGGCCTGACGGATACATACTTTTCCCGCTTTTTCAAAAATACCTTCGGTATCCCCTTTTCCAGGTATCTCTGTACTCTGCGGCTGGAAAAGGCCAGGACCGACCTGACCACCACCAATTACTCCATCCTCACCATCTGTAATTCCAACGGCTTCGCAAACTACCAGATCTTCACCCAGAAGTTCCGGGAAGCTTATGGGATGACGCCCTCAGAATACCGGAAGCGTTCCCCGGAAGGGCCGGCCTAGCAAAAAATTGTTTTATCCAGAACCTGTCCGCAAAATTGTCCTGTTTCCCGGAGGCGATTTTTTCCCGAAAAGCAAAAATTCCCAGACCTATCCAAAAGGATTCCATTTTATGCAATCTGCATATGTGATATGATGTTACCATCGTAAAGGTGAGCAACCTGAACAAATCAATTATCCAAATGGGAGGTATATCATGAAAAAGAAAAACGTAGCAATCTTATTAACCGCAATGATGGCTATGAGCGCAATGGCGATTCCGGCATCTGCTGAAGAAGGCACCGCCAAGATCGGTATCGCAATGCCGACCCAGTCTCTGGAGCGCTGGAACCGTGACGGCGCATATCTGGATGAGCAGTTCAAAGCTGCAGGCTTTGACACCGAGCTGACCTACTCTGACAACCAGGTTGACCGTCAGGTAAACGATATTCAGAACATGATCGCTGACGATGTGGATCTGCTGGTTATCGCAGCAATCGACGGCGAAGCTCTGAACACCGTTCTGGAAGAAGCAGCAGAAAAAGAGATCCCGGTTATTTCCTATGACCGTCTGATCAAATCCGACGCCGTTGCTTACTATGTATCCTTCGATAACTATACCGTAGGTACTCTGCAGGGCCAGTACGTAGTGGATACTCTGGATCTGGACAATGCAGGCGACGCTGTTTACAACATCGAGTTCACAGCAGGTGATCCGGCAGACAACAACGCAGGCTATTTCTTCAACGGCGCTTATGACGTTCTGAAGCCCTACATTGAAGCAGGCACTCTGAACGTTGTTTCCGGCCAGACCGATTTCGATTCTGTAGCAACTCCGTCCTGGGATACCCAGACCGCTATGGAGAGAATGCAAAACATCCTCGCTTCCTACTATGCAGACGGCACACAGCTTGACGTTGCTCTTTGCTCCAACGACTCCACCGCTCTCGGTGTAACCCAGGCAATCGAGTCCGATTACGCAGGCAGCAACACCGTAATCATCACCGGCCAGGATGGTGACGAAGCAAACCTTGCAAACGTTGTTGACGGCAAACAGTCCATGACCGTTTACAAAGCCGTTGCAAACGAAGCCGTTGTTACTCTGGACCTTGCAAAAGCAATCCTGAACGGCGACACTATTGACGGTTCTCTGATCGAAGCATCCGGATGGGATTTCGACTGCGCATATGACACCGAGTCCTATGAAACCTCTGAAGGCAACAAGTGCCCGTCCTTCCTGTTAGTACCGACCGTTGTTACCACCGACAATCTGCAGGAAGCACTGGTTGATCCGGGCTACTACACCATGGATGATGATGGATATCTGCATCCGGTAGGATAATGCATTCCATCAGCCTGTGAATCAGAACCACAGCATTTCTTCTTTAAAATGAACGAAAAACCTGGAAACAGGCATATAAACAGGATGGGCGGGGCAATGCCCCGTCCATTTTTTCAGAAAATGGAAGGAGGATACCATCTTGGCTGACAATATTCTGGTAATGGAACACATTACGAAAGAGTTCCCCGGCGTAAAGGCTCTGGATAATGTCAATCTGGAAGTTCGGCGGGGAGAAATTCACGCACTGATCGGTGAAAACGGTGCAGGAAAATCTACTCTGATGAATGTCTTAAGCGGTCAGTATCCATATGGAAGCTATACCGGCACCGTTACCTATGAGGGAAAAGAGTGCCATTTCAAAAAGCTCAGCGACAGCGAAGCGGAAGGCATTGTTATTATCCATCAGGAGCTTGCCCTGATCCCGCTGCTTTCCATCGGTGAAAACATGTTCCTGGGCAACGAAATCAAAAACCGCTTCGGCTATATCGACTGGGATAAGACCTACAGCGAGGCGGAAAAACACATGAAACAGGTGGGCCTGCACGAGTCCGCACAGACTCTGATCAAAGATATCGGTACCGGCAAGCAGCAGCTTGTGGAAATCGCCAAGGCCTTTTCCAAAAAAGTAAAGCTGCTGATTCTGGATGAGCCTACCTCATCCCTGAACGATGAAGACGCGAAAATGCTGCTGGACCTGCTCCTGGAATTTAAGAAGGGCGGTCTGACATCCATTATCATTACTCATAAATTAAATGAAATTGTTTACTGTGCAGACCGCGTGACCATTCTCCGTGACGGAAGCACCATCGAAACCCTGACGAAAGGTGTGGATGATTTAAGCGAAGACCGGATCATCAAAGGCATGGTCGGCCGTCCCATGGAAGACCGTTATCCGGCCCGGGAGCACAAAATTCAGAAGGATGTTATGCTGGAAGTGAAAAACTGGACCGTGCACCATCCTCTTTATCATGAAAAGATTGTGGACGACAACATCTCCTTTAAGGTACATAAAGGCGAGGTTATCGGCTTTTCCGGCCTCCAGGGCGCGGGACGCACCGAACTGGCCATGTCCATTTTCGGCAGGAGCTACGGCACCGGCATCTCCGGCGAGCTGTATATCAAGGGGCAGAAGGTGGATCTGAAGGAGCCTGCAGACGCCATCCGCCATGGTCTGGCCTATGTTACCGAGGACCGGAAGACCAACGGCCTGATTCTGGATGAATCCATCCGCTTCAACACCACCCTGGCCCGGATCCAGAAGGTCTGTGACAAAGGCATCATCAATATCGACCAGGAAGTTCAGGAAGCGGAAAAAATGACAAAGGATATGGGAACCAAGACGCCCTCCATCGAGCAGAAGGTCGGAAACCTCTCCGGCGGCAACCAGCAGAAGGCCCTGCTGGGCAAATGGATGTTCGCGGAGCCGGAAATTCTCATTCTGGACGAGCCTACCCGCGGTATCGACGTAGGCGCCAAATATGATATTTACTGCCTGATCAACAAAATGGTTGCCCAGGGCAAGGCCGTTATCATCATTTCTTCGGAAATGCCGGAGCTGCTGGGCATGTGCGACCGGATTTATGTCATGAACGAAGGACGGATGGCCGGAGAACTGGAAGCGAAGGAAGCGACTCAGGAACGGATTATGTCCTATATCATGCAGACGTCCTGACCGTCAGCAGCCGCACTGTGTCAAAAGGCAGGCTTTCGCTGACATTTTTCGCGCATAAGAAAGGAGAACAATGAAATGAATGCAAAGGTAAAAGATTTCCTTACAAAATATACCATGGTTCTGGCTCTGGTGGTCGTATTTATCCTGTTCTGCGTCCTGACAGACGGCAGACTCCTGTATGCCCAGAACATGTCCAACCTGATGCTTCAGAACGGCTACGTACTGGTGCTGGCCTGTGGTATGCTGCTCTGTATCCTGACAGGCGGTAACATCGACCTGTCCGTTGGTTCTGTCATCTGTCTGGTAGGCGGCATCGCTGCCGTTCTCATCAGCAACAAGGGCTTCAATCCCATCCTGACCATCCTCCTGTGCCTGGTGATCGGCCTTCTCATCGGCTGCTGGCAGGGCTACTGGATCGGCTATATGCGGATTCCTCCCTTCATCACCACACTGGCCGGCATGTTCATTTTCCGTGGCTTCGGCCGTCTGGTACTGGACAGCAAAACCGTTTCCATCCAGAACAAAGCATTTTTGAACGTATTTACCTCTTACGTAAATATCCCGGGACTGGATGATACCGCCCACTACTCCGCGCTGATCGTGGGTGTGATCGTGGCCTGCTATGTAATCTTCTCCACGATCTCCTCCCGGAGCAACAAAGCGAAAAAGGGCTATCGCCAGAACAGCGCAGCCAGCGATTACGGCAGGGCTGCCATCATCGCTCTGGTTATCATCTGGTACTGCTACCTGCTGAGCCAGTACAAGGGCATCCCGGTTATGCTGATCTGGGTTGTGGCCATCTGCCTGATTTATAACTTCATTACCTCCAAAACCGCCTTTGGCCGTTATTTCTACGCCATCGGAGGCAACGAGAAGGCCACCAAGCTTTCCGGTATCAATACCAACAAAATTTACTTTATCGCTTACGCCAACATGGGACTTCTGGCAGGTCTGGCCGGACTTCTCTGCGCAGCCCGTGTAGGCTCCGTAAACGGCAGCACCGGTACTTCCTTCGAAATGGATGCCATCGGCTCCTGTTTCATCGGCGGCGCTTCCGCATACGGCGGCAGCGGTACCATCGGCGGCGTAGTCATCGGTGCGCTCCTTCTGGGTGTCATCAACATGGGTATGTCCATCATGGGTATCGGCGATTCCTGGCAGTACGTGGTAAAGGGTGCCGTACTTCTGGTAGCCGTTGTATTCGACGTTGTATCCAACCGGAAATCCGGTTCATGATCCAATACGCTGCAGTTCCCGCATTTCCACCGAATCCGGGAGCCGCTGCGAAAGGGAGCCGCTGCGCTGTGCAGCGGCTCTTTTCATCTTCCGGAAACTGTGCTACACTGAAGACATGACACACATACAGCAGAATTTCAAAAGAAAAAGGACATCCCATGAAAAAATCAACCCGAACCATCTTTTTCATCCTCTCCGGCTGTCTGCTCCTCCTCTCCTGCATCTGGATCTATTTTCAAAAAAGCATGGATCAAATTGATCTGGCCGAGGGCGGAAAAGCGGCTATTTATAAAAAACATTACGTACTGATTCCCGATGACGGGGATTCCCTGCTGTGGCAGTCCGTTTACGAGACCGCCCGCCGGGAAGCCGCCGACGCCGATGCCTGCCTGGAGCTGATTCAGTCCGGTGAAAGCCCGGAATACACCCAGGCGGACTGCCTGCAGATCGCCATTGCCTCCCAGGTGGACGGCATTATTCTGAAGCCGGACGGCAGCACCGAGGTCCGGGAGCTCATCGATCAGGCCGTGGAACAGAAGATTCCCGTCATTACTGTCCTGGAGGATGACTCCTCCAGCCAGCGGATCAGCTTTGTGGGGCTCAACAGCTACCAGATGGGCGATACCTACGCGGATCAGGTGCTGAAATTTCTGAACAGCGGGACAACCAGGATCATGGTTCTGATCAACTCGGAATCCAGGAATCCCGGCACCAACCTGATTTACTCTTCCATGGTCCGGTCCATCGAGCAGAAAATTCCGCCGACCCAGAACGTCCGCATCGAAGCCTACACCATCGACAGCTCCACGGATTTCGACTCCGAGGAAGTGATCCGGGACATTTTTCTGAATCAGGACACCCTGCCGGATATCCTGATCTGTATGGACGAGGTTACCACCGAATGCACCTACCAGGCCCTGCTGGATTACAATGAAGTGGGAAATATCAATATCATCGGCTTCTATTATTCGGATCTGATCCTGGACGCGGTCCGGAAGGGCACCATTCCCGTTACCATCGCCCTGAATACGGAGGAAATCGGCAAATACAGCATCAATGCCCTGGAAGAATACCTGTCCCTGGGCCATGCCAGCAGCTACTATAACGTGAACATCGACATCATTACCCAGGAAAATGTGGATTCCTTTACCGAACAGGAAGAAAGCCAGGTGGAAAACTCATGACAGAAAAGCGAAAATTTCCGGAATTCCATTCCATACAGACCAAAATCAGCGGTGTCATGATTCTGGTGCTCGGCTTCATCCTGTGTATCAACCTTTTTATTTTCATTCAGATCAATTCCGCCGTCCAGCGCATTGACGCCGTCTTTTCCAGCAATGTGACCATCAATGAGCTGTCGTATACCCTGGATCAGGTCCAGAGCACCGTTTACGAATATCTGACCACCAAAAGCAGCCAGGCCCTGGAGAATTATTACCGCTGCGAACAGAACTACCGGGAGCTTCTGGACGACTTAAACGACCGGAACATTGACAGTGAAATTAAAATGCTGGAAAAAAATATCCGGAAAATGTCCGAAAGCTACCTGGATCAGACGGAGCTGGCCGTTCAGGCCAAGCGCGGTCGGAACGTGGAACGCTACAAGGAAGCCTACGAAAACCAGACCCGGATTTTCCAGTATATCAACTCCTACATCTACCGGCTGAACAACCTGCAGTTCCGCCAGAACTCCTCCAATTATCAAATCCTGCTCTCCTCCATGAATGTACTGGAGCAGGCCAGTATTCTGATTATGCTGGTGGTGTTTATCGTGGGCATGATCGTTGCCCTGATTCTGGTGCGGAACATGATCCGTCCCCTCACTGCCCTGTCCTCCACCGCCCATGAGGTGGCCAGGGGGAATCTGGAGGTGCCGCTGCTTCCGGTGGTGGCGGAGGATGAGGTGGGCGTCGTAACCCGGGGCTTTAACCAGATGCTGGTGAGCATCCGGGACTACATCGGCCGGCTCCGGGACAGCCTGGAAAAGGAAGCCCAGATGAAGGAGCGGGAGCTTTCCATGGAAGCCCACTTAAAGGAAGCCCAGCTGAAATTTCTCCAGGCCCAGATCAACCCCCACTTTCTCTTCAATTCCCTGAATGCGGGAGCCCAGCTGGCCATGATGGAGGACGCGGAAAAAACCAGTATCTTTCTGGAAAAAATGGCGGATTTCTTCCGCTACAATGTGCGGAAAATGGGAGATGACGCCACTCTCCAGGAAGAAATCGAGTCCGTGGACAACTACATTTATATTTTAAATGTCCGTTTTGCCGGAGATATCACCTATGAGAAAGAGGTGGATGAAGGGATTGAGGATATTCTGATTCCCAGCATGATTCTCCAGCCCCTTGTGGAAAATGCGGTTCAGCACGGAATCCACGACTGTATGGAGGACGGCAGGATTCTTCTGTCTGTCCACCGGGAATCCAGGCATCTGCAGATTGTGGTCAGCGACAACGGACAGGGCATGACCCCGGAAACCATCCGTGCCATTCTGGAGGGGCGTCTGAGCCATGTGCAGAACGGAAAGGATTCCACAGGCATTGCCCTGAGCAATGTGATTCACCGTCTTCAGCTTTATTACAACCGGGAAAATCTGCTGCACATCGAAAGCGAAGGCATTGGGAAGGGGACCCGGATTACCATTTCACTGCCCCTGGACCAGAAAGGAGAAGAGGAATGTATCGAATCTTAATTGCGGACGATGAAGGAATTATGCTGGAGTCCCTGCGCAGCATCATTTCCAGCCATTTCGGAAGCGCCTGCGAAATAGAAACCGCCAAAACCGGCCGGGCCGTCATCGAAAAGGCGGAAACCTTCCACCCGGACATTGTGTTTATGGATATTCATATGCCCGGAATCAACGGCATCCAGGCCATGAAGGAAATCCGCAAGTTCAACACCTCCGCCCTGTTTTATATTATTTCCGCCTATGACAAATTTGACTATGCCAAGGAAGCCATTGATCTGGGTGTGGAAAAATATCTGACCAAGCCCATCACCAAAAAAACCGTAACGGCTGTGGTGGAGGAGGCCATGGCAAAGGTGGACAAGGTCCGGAAGCAGCGCAGCGACCAGCTTCGGATCCAGGAAAAGCTTGAGACCGTCATCCCGGTGGTGGAAAGCGGCTTTGTAAACGGAATCCTCTTCCAGAATGAAATGCAGGATGTGGACTATTACCGGCAGCTTCTGGACATTGAGGCGGACTACGGCTACGTGGCAGTGGTTCAGTTCGGAACCGATTACGAAAACGGGCGCCTGATCAGCTCTGTGGGCATGAACCTCAAAGCTCAGACCTTCTACCCTGAATTCCGGGAGCTGGCAAAGTCCTCCCTGGAATGCATTATCGGCTCTCTGATGTCCAACAAAATCATGCTGGTGATCCCCCATGAAGACCAGGAAGTGCCCTATGAAGAGCGCATCCGGATCGTGGAGAGCGCCCGGGCCCTGGTCACGAGACTGGAGAGCCGTCTGGAGGCCCGGTTCCGGATCGGAATCGGCAAAATCCATCCCATGGAGGAGCTTCCGAAATCCTACCGGGAAGCCATCCGGGCCCTGAACGACAGCCGCAGCCGGGTGGTCCACATCGAAGACCTGCAGCAGAACGGTATTTACGACGAATCCTTCCCTGCGGAAACGGAGCAGCAGCTTTTCCGCTGCCTGGAAAACGGGGATACGGACGGTGTCATCCAGGAGCTGAATCTTCTGTTCGACTGGATGGTGGCCCACTATCCCAATGACCGGAACAACATCCGCCTGAAGGTTCTGGAGTATATTATCTGGGCGGAACGGATCGCCTTCGACGCCGGAGCCGTCAACTACGGCTTCAGCTACCGGAAGGATTATCTGGACATTGCCATGTCCTTCGACGATTATGAAGGACTGCGCCAGTGGTTTCAGGAAAAGCTCACCGGAATCTGCCGCACGCTCCGGGATCAGAAGGCCGGCCAGTCTGATTCCATCATAAAAAAAGCAAAATCCTATATTCAGGAGCATTTTGACCGGGATATTTCCCTGGATGACGTATCCAGGGAGGTCAACATCAGCCCCTATTATTTCAGCAAAATTTTCAAAGAGGAATCCGGTGAGAACTTCATCGAATATCTCACCCGGATCCGCATCGAAAAGGCCAAGGAAATGCTGGAGAATCCTTCCCTGAGCATCAAGGAGGTCAGCGCCATGAGCGGCTATGCAGACCCCAACTACTTCAGCCGCCTGTTCAAAAAGCAGACGGATATGACACCCAGAGAATATAAAATGAGGTACGGAAAATGAAAAAACAGAAAAGACAGCCCGGGCTTCTGTCCTTCCTGGCGCTTCTGCTTCTGCTCTGTCTTCTGACCTGCTTTCTGACCGGCTGCACCAGCCAGACGGAAACGCCGGAAACAGAGGGAACGGCTGCCAGAGAAGCCATGCAGATCGGCTTAAGCTTTGACTCCTTCGTCATTGAACGGTGGCTGCGGGACCGGGATATGTTTGTATCCACTGCCCAGGCTCTGGGCGCTGAGGTCAATGTCCAGGTGGCCAACGGCGTGGTGGAGGAACAGATTTCCCAGATCGAATATTTTATCCGGAAAAAGATGGATGTCATCGTCATTATTGCCATTGACGGCGACGCCCTGAAGGATGTGGTTCAGAAAGCCCAGAATGAAGGAATCCACATCGTCTGCTATGACCGCCTGATTGAAAATGTCAACGCAGACCTTTACATCTCCTTCGACAACCGCCGGGTGGGAACCCTTATGGGAGAAGCCCTGAAGGCCGCCTGCCCCCGGGGCGGAAACATTTTTGCCATCTACGGCTCTCCCACAGACCACAACGTGGATCTTGTGGTTGAGGGTTTTACTGAAGCCCTGGAAGACAGCGGTCTGACCATCGTCTACTCCGACTACTGTGACAACTGGCTGGCGGAGCTGGCTTTTGAGAAGGTCAGTGAAGGACTGTCCATCACCCATGATATCGTCGGGGTCATGTGCGGGAACGATGACCTGGCCGGACAGGCCATCAAGGCACTGTCCGAAAACCGGATGGCCGGACAGGTGGCCGTAGTGGCCCAGGACGCGGAACTGGCTGCCTGCCAGCGGATCATGGAAGGCACCCAGGAAATGACGGTTTACAAGCCGGTGGAGCTGGAGGCGGAAGCGGCAGCCGTTCTGGCCGTAGCCCTTGGCAGCGGATTCGACATCACCTCCGACGCCGCGGCCTATGAAGCCTTCTTCGAAAAATATACCGCGGATATCCAGACCGAATATTCCGTCCAGGAGCTGTGCGGCTTCCAGGTGGAGGAGTTTATTGACGACGGGACCTACGAGATCCCCTATTACAGCATTGAGCCGGTGGCGGTGACAGCGGAAAACATGGACAAAACCATTATCGAGGGAGGGTTCCATACAAGGGAGGACGTCTATCTGAATATCAAGCCCTGAACAGTTGATATTTTGTGACTGTTCAGCAGGTCCTGGATCCTTCTGGCAGCGGGCTACAATGAGGATTTTTACACCTGTGCTATCGGGAAAGCAGACCAGAGAAGCATAAGGTTATTTTGTGCGAAGTACGGAACAATCCGTATGGCATCTTTTGACCCCAACATCATCATTATGAACAGGAGAATTCAGGAATTATGAAGAAAATATTATTTACAGGATTTGAACCCTTTGGCGGAGAAACGCTAAACCCATCCTGGGAAGCCGTTTCCCTGCTTCCGGACCAGATCGGAAATATCTGCATTGTCAGACGCCGGATGCCCGTAGAATATGATACCGTCGGTCCGCTTCTGGCTCAGGCCATTGAAGAGAAACAGCCGGACGCAGTGATCTGCGTAGGCCAGGCCGGCGGCCGGGCGGCGCTGACACCGGAAATCGTCGCCCTGAACCTGAAGGACGCTTCCAAAGCAGACAACGCCGGAATCCTTTACGGCAGAGAACCGATCTGCCCGGACGGCCCGGCAGCCTATTTTGCCACAATCCCGGTAAAACGGATTGCGGCCGCTATGCGGGAAGCGGGCGTGCCCGCTTCTGTCTCCTACACTGCCGGAACCTATGTCTGCAACAGTATCATGTACCAGCTGCTTTATCTGCTGGAACACCGCTTCCCCCGGGTAAAGGGCGGATTCATCCATATTCCCTTCTGCTGCAGCCAGGTGCTGGAACGGCCTTCCATGCCCTCGCTGCCGCTGGAAATCATGGCAAAAGGGCTGGCGGCAGCAGCCGTGGAGGTTGGAAAGACGCTGGAAATGAAATCCGATTCTTCGCTTGCATTCCGTTCTGTGTCGGAGTAAAATAAAGACATCAGATTGTTTTTTTATCCGTACAAATCTTGAAAGGGAGGAACTGAATTATGAAAACCAAAAGAACACTTGTTATCCTGCGGACATTCGTGCTTCTGTCTGTCCTGGCACTTTTCTCCGCGCTGGGCGTCCATGCCGCAGAAAATCCTCTGGCATCGATCCCGACGAAAAACTATATCATTACCGATGGCGTGGTTCGCGGAACGGGCTGCGATTACTACACACCGGCCTACTCAAAGAAAATCAGGCTCACCGTAACCAGCAGCAATAAAAAGGTCGTTACCGCAAAGGTCTATAATTTTACGAATGAGCTCAATGGCAAAACCCAATATTTCGCAGGCTATGAGACGACCCGGAAGGGCTGGGGAAAAGCCACCCTCACCATAAAACTGAAGGTTGGCTCCAGAACCTATACCAGAAAGCAGACCGTCACCTACCAGAAATACACCACTCCTTTTTCCAGCTTTAAGATCGGAAACACCAGTTATCTGTCCACCTTCAAAAAATATCAGTATGCGGATGTTGCGAAAATTCCTTCCGGTAAGCTCAGCTATACCCTGAAAAAAGGCTATAAGATGAAAGAAATCTCTGCCCTGGTGGGTTCCTCCGCCACGGCCGCGACACCGGGAGACATCAAAACCGTCAAGCTGAAAAAAGGCCAGAAAGTACCGAAAAATACGCTTAATCTCTATCTGGTTGTGGAAGATTCCAAGGGAAATACCATGCGTCTGGGAATTTACTGAAAAAATGCCTGCCGCACAGATGATCGAAAAATCACCTGTGCGGCAGTTCTTTTCATGTGTGTGGGGGCTGTCAGGATTCGCAGTGCGTGGCTGTCTGAAACGCAAAAAAAAGCACCATCCCCGAAACCCTTACAGTTTCAAAAATGGTACTTCCAATGCGCCTTCAGGGGCTCGAACCCTGGACACCCTGATTAAGAGTCAGGTGCTCTACCAACTGAGCTAAAAGCGCATCCTGTATCCGCGTCGCTGTATTCCCTCAACGCAAGGAACATTATATTACAGGTTTTCAAAAAATGCAAGTGCTTTTTTTTATTTTTTTAAATTTTTTATTTTTTTTAGAATTCACCCCCTTGAATCGTCTCTGCGGAACTCGTATAATGGAAATATGTTGCCCGACAAATGAGGCCATAAGACATGGAAGGCAGGGAATTTATTTATTATGGAAGAGAAAAAAGAGACCGCTCAAAAATCATCCGACAAATCAAATGAAAAGGTACGTTTTGAGGCAAACAACGTCTATTTCACCATTGCCGTCTACGCCATTATTGTCATCGCCGTCGGCGCATTGATTATCCGCTCGGTGATCTCTTTTGAGAAAACCATGGCCGGCATCCGGTCTGTTTTCAACGTTCTGATGCCATTTATCATCGGCGCGCTGCTGGCCTTTATCCTGAAGCCCGCTGTGCGCAGGATTACCATCCTCCTTGAAAAATGGGGAAAAATCAAAAAACGGGGGCTTCGCAAAGGACTGGCGCTGGCTATTACATATGCCCTGTTTCTTGGCTTTATTATCGTCGCCATCTTCGGAATTGTACCGCAGCTGATCGACAGCCTGACAGATCTGATTAATCTGATTCCGGCTTCCCTGAACTACATTTATGACCTCTTTGATCTTTTGGAGGAACGTTTCCCGAATCTGGATATTGAAGCTCTGGAGCAGGCCATCAATGACACGATTCCTTCTCTGCTGAACTCCATCAAGGATTTTGTGGCGAATCTGGTTCCCGCGATTTACAACATCTCCGTCTATATTGTGAACTGGATTGTCAATCTGGTGATTGCCATTATTGTTTCCATTTATATCCTGACGGATCAGAAGCTCCTGAAAAATTCCCTGAAGGCCATCATTTACGCCTTCGTACCGGAGAAACGGATTCCGACTCTTGTGGAGATTCTGAAGGAGTGCAACCAGCTGTTCAGCAGCTATATCATCGGGAAAGCCATCGATTCCCTGATTATCGGGATTCTCTGTTTTATCCTGATGAATATTTTCCGGTTCCCTTACGCAATGCTGATCAGCGTCATCGTAGGCATTACCAACATGATCCCTTACTTCGGCCCCTTCATCGGCGCCGTTCCGGGTACTCTGATTCTCCTGATGATCAGTCCACTGAAGGCTTTGGGATTCGTGGCTCTGATCCTGGTTCTCCAGCAGTTCGACGGCCTGATTCTCGGTCCGAAGATCCTGGGCGACTCCACAGGCCTGAGGCCTCTCTGGATCATTATCGCCATCACTGTTGGCGGAAGTTTTGCCGGGATCCTTGGAATGTTCCTGGGCGTTCCGGTGGTTGCCGTATTCCGCTATCTGGTGAACCGGCTCCTGCGCCACCGCCTGGAAAAACGCCATTACAAAGACATCGACAGCCTGACTCTGGAGTAATCCAGAATCAGGCTGTCTTTACTTCTTTCTTCCGTTCAGGATCCCGTTCACCTCGTCAAAGGATTTCTTTACCGTCAGGATCTTCCGGTTGATCTTCCTTTTTTCATACACCTTCCTGCCGAGCCTGTCAAAAAAACCATGCCTCTTTCTCATAGCCTCCGCGTTTCCAGTATAACCCGCAGCAGTTCCGTTTCCTTCCCTGCTGCCCCTTTTCTATCAGTATATTCCGCTTCCGGCCCGGATGACATTCTTTCCGGCTGAAGTTTTTCTTATCGGTTCCTTACCGTTCTCCTCTGCTGATGATCATTTTGTGGATCGGATTCCCCAGGGATGAAAACTTTTCCTCATATTCTGTCATCACATTTCCCCGCATCATGTCTTCGTCATGGTGCAGATCAAAGGTGCATGCCTCCAAAGTCCATCCGGCTTCCCTGTACTCCTCCAGTGCGAAATCAAACAGTCCCCGGTTATCGGTCTTAAACTCCACTTTTCCGTCAGGTGCCAGAATCTGATCATATCTGGCCAGAAACTGGCGGGAAGGCAGCCTTCTTTTGGCATGGCGGTCTTTTGGCCATGGATCGGAAAAATTCAGGTAAATATGGTTCACCTCTCCCTGTCCAAAAATTTCAGGCAGATCCGCCGCATCGATACAGAGATAATAAAGATTCTGAATTTCCGGAAGCTGCTCCCGCTTCTGCAGGGCCCGCAGCAGAACGCTGGAATACCGTTCAATTCCCACATAATTATTTTCCGGATGGGTCTGGGCCAGCTCCGTGATAAATTTCCCCTTTCCCATACCCACCTCTATAAAAATTGGATGGCTGTTTCCGAAAATTTCCGCCCAGTGTCCCCTGGCCTTCTCCGGCTCCTGAATAACAAGAGGGCTTGCGGCAACGGCCTCCCTGGCTCCCGGTACATTTTTTAAACGCATAGACGATTCTCCTTTCGTCGCTATTCTGGTATAATCAACACAAAATAACCTTATGTTTCATGTGAATTATACTAGCATATCCATTAGCGAAAGGTCAAAGATATTTTATGAGCCAAGGGACAAATGGACATGAAAATCCGTGCTTGCATGGATTTTCATGTCCATGGGGCCCGCAAAACATGAGCAAGTAGCCATTTTTCGCAGAAAAATGAGCGAATTGCGAATGTTTTCGTCGATTTTGAAAGTGCGCAGCACAGAGAAATCGACGGCAGGCTCATTTGTATATGCTGCGGCCGGCAATTGCTCTGTGAAGGCCTGGTCAATGTACTGGAATACAAAAGGTTCCCGCTAAGTTTTCGTTAATTTGTCAAAATTCCTATGGATTTTTTCTGAAAAGAGTGTATGATAAAGAAATAACAAAGTCAGATAGGAGGATGGCATTATATGGATGAAATTGTAAAACGATTATCGGAAATTGAAACTGAAGCCGTCCGGATTATGGAGGATTCCGCAGTCCAGAAAAAAGAGATGGAAGAAGCCTCCCAGGAACGGATTCGAAAATATGATGAAGAAGTTGATACAAAAACCGCCGCAGAACTTGCCAGACTGAAAGCTTCCCTGGAGACAAAAATGGAAAAGGAACTGGCAAAGCTCCGTTCCGACACCGACCGCATGATTCAGGCCCTTGAAGCAGATTACGCGGCCAACCATCGGAAAATGGCCGATCAGGTGCTTCAGGAAATGATTGAGGGGTAAACTATGGGAAAACTGTTAGCTTACAGTGGGACAACAACAAAACTCAGAGCAATGAAGAGCCGCCTGCTGACAGAATCGGATTACCGCAATTTAGCCGCCATGAGGACCGTCACAGACGCTCTGGTCTATCTGAAAAAAAAGCCCGGCTACAGCAGACTGTTTGCCAACCGGGATGAGACGTCTCTTCACAGAAATGAGATTGAAAATATCCTGATGAAATCCATCTATTCCGATTACCGGAAAATTTACCGCTTCGCTCCCGGCAGCCAGCGCAGATTTCTGGACGTTTATTTCGGAAGGTATGAGACGTCCATGCTGAAAAGTTGCATGCGCCGGGTTTTCGACCATCAGAACGTCACCTTATACGCCGGTTCCTTCCGGGAATTTTTTGAAAAGCATTCTGACATTGATCTGGATAAGCTTTCTGCCAGCCACACTATGGCGGAGCTGGTGGAGAGCCTGAAGGGCAGCATGTATTACGACACCCTGCGCCGAGTCGCTGATCTTCCCTCTCCCACCCTGTGGGATTACGGAATGGCTCTGGATCTGTTTTATTTTAAATGGATGTGGGCCCAGAAGGATGATATCCTGAAGGATCAGGAGTCCCGGAATATTTTCATGGATGCTTACGGAGTGAAGATGGATCTGCTGAACATTCAGTGGATTTACCGGTCCAAAAAATATTTTAAAATGGCGCCGGCACAGATCTACGCTCTCCTGATTCCGGTACAGTACCGGCTGAAAAAGGAACATACCCAGGCCATGACCGAAGCCGGAACCATGGAGGAATTCAGCGCAGCCCTGCGTGCCACCTGGTACGGACGTCATTTTGACATTCTGACTCCGGAAAAGCTTCCCTCTGCCTACGTCCGGATCCGGCACAGCATCCAGACAGAGCATGCGAAAAAAGAGCCTTATTCCATTGCCACCGTGATTTCTTACTTATTTGAGAAGGAACACGAAATTGACCGGCTGACAACGGCTCTGGAGGGAATCCGCTACGGCCTTCCCCAGGAAGAAATTCTCAGCTATCTAATAACCTGACAATTTCCTTGTACCGGATCATTCCATAGGAACCGGATGAGAATACTTTCACCTGACAACCATTTTGGAACTTCACAACAACAAAAAGGAGGTATGGTTCGTGATTGAGAAAATGAAGTTCTTAAGTATCACGGGACCCAAAACAGATATTGACCGGGTTGTGGATCAGTATCTGTCCAAGTACGAGATCCACTTGGAGAACGCCCTCTCCGAACTGAAGACCGTTGCCCAGCTCCGGCCCTATATTGAAATCAATCCCTACCGGGAATGGCTTCAGAAGGCCAATGAACTGGTCAGCTCTCTGACAGACACTGCGGCCCCTGCCGCGGACATTACTCTGGACGAGGCGGTTGATACCGTCCGGACTCTGGAGCAGCAGCTTACAGACCTGCGGCGCAGACGCTCCGCGCTGGAGGAAAAACGGGATGACCTGAAGGAATCCTTAAGCAGGATTGAACCCTTCCTGAACTTCAACTTTAACATCCGGGAGCTTCTGAAATTCAAGTTCATCAAATACCGTTTCGGAAAAATCGCTCTCGAATATTATGAAAAGCTTGAGAAATACGTTTATGACGATCTGGACACGATTTTCTTCAGGTGTGCCAGCGACGACCAGTACGTATGGGGAATCTATTTCATCCCCGCCGAGCAGGCCATCAAAATCGACGCGGTTTATTCGTCCATGCATTTTGAACGCTTCATTCTGCCGGATGAATATGAGGGAACTCCCCGGGAATCCGTGGAAAAACTCTCCTCGGAAATCGCTGAATACACGGCGCAGATCGAAGAATGCCAGAAGGAAATCTCTTCCGTTCTGGAAAAGCAGAAAGGAAAGCTTCTGGCAGCCAGAGACAGGCTGGACGCTCTTTCCAGCAATTTTGATATCCGTAAGCTGGCTGCCTGCACCAAGGAGGATCAGCAGGTATTCTACATCCTCTGCGGATGGATGAGCGAGGCGGATGCCATTTCCTTCCAGAAGGACATTGCAGATGACGCCAATTTATACTGTATCATTGAGGACGATGAAAACAACATCCTCAACCAGCCGCCCACCAAGCTGAAGAATCCGAAGATTTTCCGGCCCTTTGAAATGTTCGTGCGGATGTACGGTCTGCCGGACTACAATGAAATGGATCCCACCATTTTCGTGGCCCTGACCTATTCCTTTATCTTCGGAGCCATGTTCGGAGATGTGGGCCAGGGACTCTGCCTGCTCATCGGCGGCGCTCTTCTGTACCGCTTTAAAAAGATGGATCTGGCCGCCTGCATCAGCTGCGCAGGCTTCTTCTCCACCATTTTCGGTTTCCTCTACGGCAGTTTCTTCGGATTCGAGGACACGGTGGTGAAGCATATCTGGCTGCGGCCCAAGGAAGCCATGACCACCCTTCCGCTGATCGGAAGCATGAATACCGTCTTCGTGGTAGCCATTGTGTTTGGTATGGCGCTGATTCTGCTGACCATGATCCTGCATATTATCAATGCTGTCCGTTCCAGAGATGTGGGAAATGCAGTGTTTGACACCAACGGCGCTGCCGGTCTGGTATTTTACGGCGCCATTGTGGCCGTGATCCTTCTTCTGATGACCGGTCACAGCGCTCCGGCCGCAGCGGTTCTGGTTATCATGTTTGGCCTTCCGCTGATTCTGATCGCTCTGAAGGAGCCCCTGACCAAGCTGGTGGAGAAAAAGGCAGACGCCATTCCCAAAGAGAAGGGAATGTTTGCCGTTACTGCTTTCTTCGAACTCTTTGAGGTGCTGCTGAGCTATTTCTCCAACACCATCTCCTTCCTGCGTATCGGAGCCTTCGCCGTGAGCCACGCCGCCATGATGGAGGTTGTTCTGATGCTGGCCGGAGCGGAAAACGGCGGTTCTCCCAACTGGATCGTCATTGTCCTTGGAAATCTATTCGTATGCGCCATGGAGGGTCTGGTTGTGGGCATTCAGGTGCTGCGTCTGGAGTATTATGAACTGTTCAGCCGTTTCTACAAGGGAGACGGCCGGGAATTTGTTCCCTTTAAGAAAAAGCAGGTTTCCAAATAACAGCTGCTTTTCCATACAAAAATCAATCAGGAGGAATGAAAAATGTCAACCACTATTACCATTGTATCTGTTATCGCTTTAATTCTCACCATCATCGTACCTTTTGGAATTTACCTGGTAGGCGAAAGAAACCGCGGCCGTTTCAAAACCTCTCTGGCCATCAACGTCTTTCTGTTCTTCGGAACCCTGATGATTTCCAGTATTGTAGCCTTCACCGACAAGTCCGCAGCCCTGGCCGCCGAGACCGCAGCCGCAAATGCCGGTGATCTCTCCCGCGGCATGGGCTTTATCGCAGCTGCCGTGGTAACCGGACTTTCCTGTATCGGCGGCGGTGTTGCCGTTGCCAGCGCAGCCAGCGCAGCTCTGGGCGCCATCAGCGAGGACGGCAGTGTATTCGGTAAATCCATGATCTTCGTCGCCATGGCCGAAGGTATCGCCCTGTACGGCCTGATTATCTCCTTCATGATCCTTGGAAAGATCTGATGAGGCCCGCCTATGAAAATGTATCTGATCAGTGACAACGTGGACACTTATACCGGAATGCGCCTGGCAGGCGTGGAGGGCTGCGTTGTCCATGAGCGTCCGGAGCTGAAGGAAGCTCTGGAGCGCTCCATTGCCGACAAAGAAATCGGCATCATTCTTCTGACCGAAAAGTTCGGAAGAGAATTTCCGGATATTGTGGACGATGTGAAACTGAACCGGAAGCTTCCCCTGATCATCGAAATTCCGGACAGACACGGTACGGGCCGCAAGCCCGACTTTATCACATCCTATGTAAACGAGGCAATTGGCCTGAAATTGTAAAGAAGGTGAAACGTTTGACAACCGAAGAGAAATTAAAGCATTTTGAAGAAGCAGCCGTGGAACGCGCCAGAGGAAAGAGCGCCGCGGCCATTGCCGAACACCAGGCTGCCCTGGATCAGCTGGAAGCGGAGCACAGAGCGGAGAAGGATCGCCAGGCAGCTCTTCAGATCAAGACCGAGACAGAAAGCCTGAACCGTTCCATCAATATTGCCCTTTCCAAAGAACAGCTTCAGATCAAACGCCGGATTTCCCAGAAAAATGACGAATTAAAGGATAAGCTGTTCATTGAAATCCGTTCCCGGCTGGAGGAGTTTATGGCCACTCCCGCCTACCCGAAGCTTCTGGAAAAGCAGATCCGGGAAATTCTGGAAATTGCAGGCGATGAGCCTGTGACCATATACCTTGATCCCAATGACCAGGCTCTGCTCCTGAGCCTGAACGCCGTTTCCAACACCGCCATCTCCCTGTCGGACTACTCCTTCATGGGCGGAACCCGGGCGGTTCTGCCGGGACGGCATATGCTCATTGACAATTCCTTTGAGACCAAGCTCGAGGAAGCCCAGGAAACCTTTACATTCAGCGGAGGTGCGATCCATGAATAAAACAGGCGTCATTTACGGCATTAACGGTCCGGTCATCTACCTGAAAGGAAATACCGGATTTAAAATGGCAGAAATGGTTTATGTAGGTCAGGAGCGTCTGGTGGGCGAGGTCATCGGTCTCACCGAGGACACCACCACCGTCCAGGTTTTTGAGGAAACCACCGGATTAAAGCCCGGCGAGACCGTGGAGGCCACCGGAGATGCCATATCCGTTACCCTGGGCCCCGGAATCCTGAACAACATTTTCGACGGCATCGAGCGTCCCTTAAGTGAGATCGCCAAAAACTCCGGCAAATATATCACCCGGGGCGTAAATGTGGATTCCCTGGACACGGAAAAGCTCTGGGATGTCCATATTACAGTGAAGCCCGGCGATGTGGTAGCCGGCGGAACCGTCATTGCGGAAACCCGGGAAACACCGGCGATTGTCCACAAAAGCATGGTTCCCCCCAACATGTCCGGCGTGGTTGCCTCCGTGGTGCCTGACGGGAAATACACCATCAATGATACCCTGGTGACTCTGCTGCAGAACAAGGGCGGCCAGGCGGAGTTGAAGCTGGCCCAGAAATGGCCCATCCGGGTTCCCAGACCCACGGCGGCCCGGTTTGCCGCCAGCAAGCCTCTGATCACCGGACAGCGGATTCTGGACACCCTGTTTCCCATCGCCAAAGGCGGCACCGCAGCCGTCCCCGGCGGTTTCGGAACGGGCAAAACCATGACCCAGCACCAGATAGCCACATGGTCCAATGCCGATATTATTATCTACATCGGCTGCGGCGAGCGCGGAAATGAAATGACCCAGGTTCTGGAAGAATTCTCCCAGCTGGTGGATCCCAGAAGCGGCAATCCCCTGATGGACCGGACCGCGCTGATCGCCAACACCTCAAACATGCCTGTGGCAGCCCGTGAGGCCTCCATTTACACCGGTATTACCCTGGCGGAATATTACCGGGATATGGGCTATGACGTGGCCATCATGGCCGATTCAACCTCCCGATGGGCGGAAGCGCTGCGGGAGCTCTCCGGACGTCTGGAGGAAATGCCCGCGGAGGAAGGCTTCCCGGCCTATCTGGCATCCCGGCTTTCCGCTTTTTACGAGCGCGCAGGCCTGATGCAGAACCTGAACGGAACCGAGGGAAGCGTTTCCATCATCGGCGCCGTATCTCCCCAGGGCGGTGATTTCTCCGAGCCTGTCACCCAGAACACCAAGCGTTTCGTCCGCTGCTTCTGGGGACTGGATAAATCCCTGGCCTATGCCCGGCATTTCCCGGCCATCCACTGGCTTACCAGCTACAGCGAATACTTAAACGACCTGGCGCCCTGGTATAAGGACAACGTGGACCCCAACTTCACAGACCACCGGAACCAGATCATGGCCATTCTGAACCAGGAAAGCAGCCTCATGGAGATCGTCAAGCTCATCGGCTCCGACGTCCTGCCCGACGATCAGAAGCTGACCCTGGAAATTGCCCGGGTCATCCGTCTGGGCTTCCTGCAGCAGAACGCCTTCCACAAAGAGGATACCTGCGTTCCCATGCGCAAGCAGTTCAAAATGATGGACATTATCCTCTATCTGAACAAAAAGGCCAGGGCGCTGGTAACCATGGGCATGCCCATGTCCGTCCTGAAAGAGAGCAATATCTTTGACCGGATCATTTCCATCAAATATGATGTGCCCAACGACCGCCTGGAAATGTTTGACGATTACTACAAAGCCGTAGATGAATTTTATAACGAAGTATTGGAAAAGAATGCGTAGGGAGGTAACATATGTCAATTGAATATTTAGGACTCAGTAAAATCAATGGCCCCCTCGTGGTACTGGAAGGCGTCCAGAACGCCTCTTTTGAAGAAATCGTGGAAATCACCGTTGACGGCAGCCAGAAGAAGCTGGGACGGATTGTGGAGCTTTATGAGGACAAAGCGGTGATCCAGGTGTTTGAGGGAAATGAAGGCATGTCCCTGAAAAATACCCATACCAAGCTTACCGGCCATCCCATGGAGGTGGCCCTCTCCCCGGAGATTCTCGGCCGTACCTTTGACGGCATCGGCCGTCCCATCGACGGTCTCGGGGAAATCACCCCGGAAACCAGACAGAACATCAACGGCCTTCCCTTAAACCCCGTCACCCGGGAATACCCCCGGAACTATATCCGCACCGGAATTTCTGCCATCGACGGCCTGACCACCCTGATCCGCGGGCAGAAGCTTCCGATTTTCTCCGGAAACGGCCTTCCCCACGATCAGCTGGCGGCGCAGATCGTAAAGCAGGCTTCCCTGGGCGACAATTCCGATGAGAAATTCGCCATCGTTTTCGCCGCCATGGGCGTCAAATATGACGTCGCCGAATTCTTCCGCAAAACCTTTGAGGAAAGCGGCGTCTCCGACCATGTGGTCATGTACCTGAACCTGGCCAACGATCCGGTGGTGGAGCGTCTGATCACACCCAAGGTGGCCCTGACCGCCGCGGAATATCTGGCCTTCGAAAAGGAAATGCACATCCTGGTAATCCTGACGGATATGACCTCCTTCGCGGAAGCCATGCGTGAGGTTTCCTCCTCCAAGGGCGAGATTCCTTCCAGAAAGGGCTTTCCGGGCTATCTGTACAGCGAACTGGCCACCATTTATGAGCGGGCCGGCATTGTTCAGGGCATCAATGGTTCTGTGACCCAGATCCCCATTCTGACCATGCCAAACGATGACATTACCCATCCGATTCCCGACCTGACGGGGTACATCACCGAAGGTCAGATCGTACTGGACCGTCAGCTTCACGGCCAGGGCATTTATCCGCCCATTAACGTTCTTCCCTCCCTGTCCCGTCTGATGAAGGACGGTATCGGAAAGGGCTACACCCGGGAAGACCACCAGGCCGTGGCAAACCAGCTTTTCTCCTGCTACGCCAAGGTGGGCGACGCCAGAGCCCTGGCTTCCGTTATCGGCGAGGATGAGCTTTCTCCCCTGGACAAAACCTATCTGAAATTCGGTCAGGCCTTCGAGCATGAATTTGTGGGCCAGGGACCGGAGGAAAACCGGACCATCCTGGAGACCCTGGACAGGGGCTGGGAGCTGCTCGGCATGCTGCCCAGAGAGGAGCTGGACCGGATCGACACGAAGATTTTGGATCAATATTACAGGCCCCGCACGGAATCTGAGGTGATCGCATGAATCCCAACACCTTCCCCACAAAGGGAAATCTGATCCTGGCCAAAAACTCTCTGGCTCTGGCCAGACAGGGTTACGAGCTGATGGATAAAAAACGGAACATCCTGATCCGGGAAATGATGGACCTCATCGGAAAGGCCTCCGATATCCAGGGCCAGATCGATACCACCTTCCGGACTGCCTACGCAGCCCTTCAGAAAGCCAACATCGAGCTGGGCATCCACTTTGTGGAAGAAGTGGCCCTGACCGTCCCGGTGGAAAACTCCATCCGCATCAAAACCCGGAGTATCATGGGAACGGAAATTCCCCTGGTGGAGGCTTCCGAAGAGCCCAGCCGGCCCACCTACGCCTATTACAGCACTTCCCAGGCGCTGGATGAGGCCAAGGCAGCCTTCGATCAGGTAAAGCAGCTGACCATCCGGCTGTCCATGATTGAAAACTCCGCCTACCGGCTGGCCACCAACATCAAAAAGACCCAGAAGCGGGCCAACGCCCTGAAAAATATCACCATTCCCACCTATGAGGCTCTGACAAAGAACATTCAGAATGCCCTGGAGGAAAAGGAACGGGAGGAATTCACCCGCCTGAAGGTCATCAAGAAAATGCAGACACGATAAAGTTGACGAAAAGATCGCCCATATTTGTACAAACTCCACAAATATGGGCTTTTCTATTGACTTTTCCACCAATTTCCTGTAGTATTTTAAACAAATGTAATATTTTTGTAAAGAATCAAAAGCGCTGTCAAAGGGCTCTCTTTGTGCGCTTACAGGAAACAAGAAACCGATGCTTTCCAACAAAAGGAGTTTTGTAATGAAGAAAAACTTTCTGGTCGTCCTGTCTCTGGCCGGGGTGATTTGTCTCACCGCTCCCGCCATGAAGACTGACGCAGCCTGGAAGATTACCGCTTCCGGCAGACAGTACACAATCGACGCAAAGCCTGGCTACGCTATCGGACTGAAAAAAATCGGAAACTACTGGTATTATTTTGATAAAAACGGCTATGCCCAGACCGGCTGGCAGATCATCGAAAAGAAGCAGTATTACTTCGATGCCAGGGGTCGTATGGTGACCAACCGCTGGGTAGACGGACGTTATCTCTCCGCGGACGGCTCTGTCTCAAAAAACGCCTCCGCCGCGGCCGCCTCTGAATCTCTTTCGAATTCCTCCTCCACCGTTTACGCAAAGGTGAAAAACGGCTGGGTGAAGAAGTCCGGAAAATATTATTACTATGAGAACGGGCAGATGGTTACCGGCTGGATCACCGTCAAGGGGAAGACCTACTACTTAAGTGTCAAAGACGGTTCCAGAAAAACCGGAATCGCAAAGATCAACGGCAGCTATTACTATTTTGATACCAAAACCGGTGCGCAGAAAACCGGCTGGATCACTTACAAGAACTATAAGTACTTTTTCAGCAGAAAATCAAAAGGCGGACATGTGGGTGCCGCCCTGACAGGCGGCTGGCATTCCATCAACAATCGCTGGTATTACTTTAACGGCGTCGGAAAGCTTTACCGGAACCGCTGGGTTTCAAAGAAATACTATGTAAACAGCAAAGGACAGCGCGTAACCGGCTGGTTAACCCTTGGATCTGACCATTATTATCTGGATCCCAAAACCGGTCTCAAAACCACCGGCTGGAAAACCATTGACGGAAAACGCTACTTCTTTAATTCAAATGGTACCCTCAAGCAGCTGAGCGGTGTTGTGACCATCACCAAGAAGAAATACTTCTTTGATCCCTCTACCGGCCAGCAGCAAACCGGATGGGTTACCTTCCAGGACGCAACCTACTATTTTGATCCTGAGACAGGTGAAGCATACAAGGGCTGGAAAAAAATAGATGGTTATTACTATTATTTTAATAAATCCTATCAGGTATCCAAAGGACCCAAATGGATCAATGACTATCTCATCAACGAGCAGGGACAGCGCCAGTACGGCTGGGCCGACTACAACGGCAAGCACTACTATCTCGACCTGAAAACCGGCAAAAAGCTGACTGGCAGCCATACCATTGACGGTGTCGCCTATCTTTTTGACAGCACCGGCGCTCTGGATACCATGGTTGGCCTCCAGTACATTGACGGAAAGTACTATTACTATGATCCGACCACCGGCGAACAGCAGACAGGCTGGGTTACTGACAACGGACGTACCTATTACTTTGATGAAACCACCAGAACCGCTGTAAAAGGCTGGAAACTGATTGATGGAAATTACTATTATTTCAGTTCAAAATATACGCTGTCCACCGGTCCGAAATGGATTAACAGCTACTACATTAACGAAGCGGGACAGCGCCAGTACGGCTGGCTGGAGCTGAACGGTCAGAAATATTACCTGCATTCTGTCACCGGGAAGCGCATTACCGGCTGGAAAACCATAAAAGGCATTACCTACCATTTTTCCGGCAGCGGTGTGATGACAGTATCAGCCTGGGTGGATGACCGTTATCTGGGCAGTGACGGTATCCTGGTCACAAACCAGTGGGTAGATGAATTCTATGTCGGCGCTGACGGGAAAAAGACCGGAGAGACCCGCCAGAAGGGACTTTTTACCGGTGACGACGGATACACTTATTATCTGGGTGATGACTACAGGAAAGTGACGGGATGGGTTACCATTGACGGCCAGAACTATTTCTTTAACAGCAAAGGTCAGATGGTAAAAGGACGCTGGTTCAACGGCAAATATTTTGATGAAGACGGAATCCAGCTTTTCAGCCAGTTCATTACCGTTGACAACACCACCTACTACGTCAAAGAAAACGGTCAGATGGCTGTCGGCCTTCTCTCTGTCGAAGGAAAGACTTACTATTTCGATGAATACGGGGAACTGATTACAGGCTTCTATAATGTTCAGAACAGTGCCCGCTATTTTGATCCGGAGCAGAATGGAGCCATGGTAGTCTCCACAGAAAAAGAAATTAACGGTGTTACATACAAATTCAATGAACACGGCATTTTTACTCTGGCAGATAATTCCAATGCATCCAGGGGACAGGAAATTGCCAATTACGCTCTGAAGTTCCTGACACAGAAATATGTATACGGAGGATCCTGGGACGGCGAAGAGCCCTATACGCCCACCGATTGTTCCGGATTTGTAATGGGTGTATTTGCACACTTCGGGATCAGAATTCCCAGGGTAGCTGCCGATCAGGCTGTGGGTTACGAAGCCTGGAACAAAAATTATGCAAAGGCCATCGTTGTTTCCATAGCCGAACTGATGCCCGGAGACCTTGTTTTCTATTACAACCCCATCGGCCATGTGGGAATGTATATCGGAAACGGGAAAATCGTACATGCATCAAACAGCCAGGATTATCCGGCCGGCGGTATCAAGATCAGCGAATATGACTATTCAACTCCTGTGGTATGCGTAAGATACTGGGCGAATCAGGAAGCGAATCAGGAATAACCCGGATATATCCTTTTCATTGCTTTAAAAGACCGGTGAATCAGCAGATGATTCACCGGTCTTTTCCCGTTTCGTTATTCCTGTTTCGTTCTTTTTCTGTCCTGCTTCTATTCCTCAGCCTGTTCCGTCTCGCTGACGAAATTAAAATAGTATGTTTTCTCTTCCCAGTAAAAGGAGGTGATGTTTTCGTTTACTGCAAAGGAATCAAAATCCTCCGGAGTTCTGGTAATGATATAGTAGCTTTCCGGCCGTTTATCCTCTTCCGTCTCTTCAAATTTATAAAACTTCACATCATCCGCCACGAACATTTCCACATTTCGCCGCATAAAGGTAAATTCCGGAACAGGATCCGTATAAACCTTCACAACCTCATCCTCCAGAGGAAGACCTGCCAAATCCAGCGCGGCCAGTACGTCTCTCACTTCATTACACCGCACCGCCTCATTGTATTCATTTCTCTCCTCCAGGTATCCCAGATAATTCCACGCTGCATAGCCTTCAAAAAGAACCGCCAGTACCATAAGAGTACCCGGAATATCCTTCAAAAGCTTCTTCAGCTTCCATCCGAAATCCCCGGCAGCCTGGACAAGCCACATGAGAACCGTATAAACGACCAGAATAACCGGACTTAACAGGGTGGTTCTCTGAACATCCACAGACTCGTAGTACTCCACCTCCGCCGTCAGGTATTGTCCGATATTTCTGCTTAAGGCATAGGCAAAAAGCACCGCCGGAATTCCATAAACAATCAGTGCATGGGTCCATTTCCGCTTAAACGTAATCTTCTTTCCGGATGCCCCGGACACCATAGCCAGCAGAAGAAGCAGCACCGGAATGTAGATGATGTAGCGGCCCTTTAATCGGGTAACTTCCGGATAATTATAGAACGCCCTCCAGGTATGGCGGCTCACCGCCACCAGCAATGCCCCTGAAAACCCATAACAGGTCAGAAGCAGACGATTATAGGGGCCAAATAATCTTTTCCACTCAAAGCCCCGTAATGCTTTCAGGGCCGGTCCGATCAGGGGCGCTGCCGCAAGCATAACATAGCTGACATAAAGGGCAAAGGAATTCCCCAGCCGCGGCAGGGTGAGCTGAGCCGGATCTGATTTGGACGCGATGGAGAAGCCCAGGGTATTTTTCAGAGAAAATCCCTCCCTCCGGCACATCAGAACCCAGGGAGAATAGGTGACCCCGATCACACCGACAATCAGAAATCCCCTTAAGAAAATGACTCCTATTTTTTCTTTTTCATCCAGCTGCTTTACAAACCATATCAGAGCAAAAACCGGAATCATCACAAGCGCAACATGCCTTGTCAGATACATCGCGCCAATCAGAAAGCCCAGTAAAATGTCTGATAAAATTTTGTGCTTATGATCCTTCAGCAATACGTAAATCGCCAGGAAGAATAATGGAAAATATAAATTCTCACTCATAATTTCCATTGTCATAACATAATGGAACGGAAGAATCGCGCTGAAAAAAGCACAAATTGCGCTGTCCGCTTTTCTCAGATAGATTCTCGCAATCGCATAAATAATCACCGGCAGAAAAGAGGAGTAAACCGCATTCAAGACCTTAATAGCCGTATAAAAATGCTCCCCGGCTAAAAATGCCGGCAAAATCGAAATGCAGTAGCCAATCGGATACTGGGTACTGTGATAAGATCCTTTCTCCAGAAGCGCTCGGGCAAATCTCACATAACGAAACTCATCCGAAATAATCGGCATACTGCGATTGTCAATGATAAAAATAAGCTTTACCGCCAAAAGTGCGATGTACAGCGTAAATGGAATCCAGAAATCATAATTCTGCCGGATCGTTCTCTGTTTTTTTGTCATTTCCACCTGTCTCATATTCAAAAATACTGTTCTCCTCCCTTTTCTTTATGAAAAACATTCTGTTCTGTCTGCATAAACCATTCCGCATCCAAAGCCGGAACTTTCTTTCTTATCTTACCACACCCCAAAAAACACTGCAAGAAAAGATCTGATTTCTTTCTCTGAACCGGAAACCGCGCGCAAAAAACCTGCCTTGAATAAGGCAGGTTTTCATATAGTTGAAGTTTTATGACTGATTGCCCCGCCCCGATACTTTCATGTCTATGGGGCCCGTAAAACATAAGCAAACAATCATTTTTCGCAGAAAAATGAGCGAATTGCGAATGTTTTCGTCGATTTTGAAAGTGCGAAGCACGGAAAATCGACGGAAGACTCATTTGTCGGGTAACTCAATTTTATGAATTGCCCGGATTTACAGATAGCTTCTCGCGCAGCAGGCTGTCCGGTAATTCACATCAGAAACGATAATGCCTGTTGTGGAGCTGCTGGCATGTACCACCTGTCCGTTTCCGATGTACATGGAAACGTGTCCGATTCCGCCGCCGTTGGAGTAGAACAGAAGGTCTCCCGGCTGAACTGCGCTGATATCCACCGGAGTTCCGCAGGATGCCTGCTCGGCTGCGGTACGCGGAAGGCTGATGCCGAAGTTCGCCATAACGGATAAGGTAAATCCGGAGCAGTCAGTTCCGTTTGTCAGGCTGGTGCCGCCGTATACGTATGGATTTCCAACAAACTGCAATGCGTAATTCACAATGCTCTGTCTCAGGCTGCTGCCGGTGGAAGACTGCTCGGTGTAGCTGTCATCAGATCCATCGTCATAACTGTCTTCATAGCTGGTGTCTTCCATATAGCTGTCATTATAGTTCTGCTCAGCGGCTGCCGCTTCCGCTGCTGCTGCTTCCGCCGCTGCTGCGGCTTCGGCTGCTGCCTGCTCATAAATCGCCTGCTGGTTCAAATATTCCTGATAAGCCGCGTCTGCCTGGGCCTGAGCCTCCTGGCGTGCCTGCTCGTCGGCTGCTGCCGCAGCCGCATCTGCCGCCGCCTGGGCTTCTGCCTGGGCCTGGGCCTGATATGCCGCATTGGCCGCTGCCTGATCTGCCGCTGCCTGCTGATCCAGATATTCCTGGTATGCCGCGTCTGCAGATGCCTGCTCGGCTTCCTGCTGTGCCAGATAGTCCAGCCATGCCTGCTCTTCTGCCGCCTGCTGAGCCTCCTGCTCTGCCAGGTAGTCCAGCCATGCCTGCTCCTCCGCCTGACGAATGGCTTCCTGCTCTGCCAGATACTCCAGCCAGGCCTGATTCTCGGCTTCGATTCTGGCTGCTTCTTCTTCCTTGGACTCTGCCTGTTCGAACTGTACCTCGGTATCGATGAATTCCTTGGCCACATAGCCCTCCACATCATCGTCCAGAGTCACCTTTACCCAGTCGCCGCAGTCCTCCTGAATCTCCAGAACCTCTGCATCGCCTACCATGGTAACGATATCCGCATCTGTGCTGGTATCGGTACGAACCATCAATCCGGAGGTATTGACTGTCGCCACCTGAGTCCCCACCTGGGATGCCAGCCACTCTGCGTCATCGCCTGTGGCAAAATATTCAGCATAAACATAACCGGTAACGGAGCCTGACTTCACCAGATACCAGTCGCCTTCCTTCCCGATAATCTCTGCTGAACAGTTATTGTACAGCTTTCCGAGAACGTTGCCCTCTGTGCTGGCAGCATCACGGATATTGATATACTCGTCGCACTGTGCAACGGCTACCGTATCATATTCGGAAGGCTCAACCAGTACAACGCCTGCTTCTGCTGCTGCCGCTCTCTGACTGGCAATATCTGCGCCGACACCTGCGAGCTGTGTTTCGATCCCGTCCGCCATGGCCAGCATTCCATTTCCCACCAGAGACACCGCAACGGTAAGACAGCATGCGGTGGTTCTCCAAACTCCTCTTTTCATTATTAAATCAACCTCCGTTATATTTCCGTAAAGATTATTACAAAATTATTACATTTATTACGGATTTATCATAACAAAACTCCGGAGGTTTGTCAACAAGGATGTTAAATTTTTTAATATTTTAGTAATACTTTATCGGGACTTTCAGGAAATCAGCAGATTCTGAACGGAATTTACCGCATTTGCCCCGTCCGCAGCCGCTGTAACAATCTGCCTCAGAGCCTTTGTGCGGACATCTCCGGCAGCCAGAATCCCTGTAACATTTGTTTCACAGTTTTCTCCTGCCACCACATAGCCCTGGTCATCGATCCTTGCGATCCCCGCAAGAAGCGCAGAATTGGGCAGCATGCCCACAGCCACAAAAACGCCGTCCACGTCCAGAACCTTCTGTTCACTGCTATTCACATTTTTCAGTCTGAGGGCCTCTACGTGGTCATCTCCGCAGATTTCCGTCACAGTGGTATTCCAGATCACCTCAATATTTTCTGCGGCAAATAAGGCCTCCTGAAGGCGTCCTGCGGCGCGCAGCCTGTCCCGTCTGTGAATCAGATAAACCTTCCGGCAGCCTCTGGCAAGGAACAGCGCGTCTTCCACAGCCACATCACCGCCGCCCACCACGGCCACCGTTCTTCCTTTAAAGAAAGCGCCGTCGCAGGTGGCACAGTAGGACACACCCATACCCGCCAGATCCTTCTCTCCCGGCACGCCCAAATCCCTGTGTTTGGCACCGGTAGCCAGAATAATCGCCTTCGTCTCGAAGTCGCCCTGATCTGTACACACCTTTTTTATCTTTTCACCGGCATTCTGAATGGCCTGAACCTCCGCCGTCAGGAACTTCGCTCCCAGCCCATCCGCATGCTCCCGGAATTTCACGCCCAGCTCATAGCCGCCGATGCCTGCGATTCCCGGATAGTTGTCCACCTCATACGTGTTCACCACCTGGCCTCCGCTGATATATTCCTTCTCAATCACCAGTGCGGAAAGCTTCGCCCGCTCCGCGTAAATAGCAGCGGAAAGCCCGGCCGGTCCTGAGCCAATAATAATCAGATCATAAATTTCACTCATAAAAAAGCCTCCTTTCTCCACCAGTTTAACACAGTTCACCATGAATTTATACAGAAACTTACAGGATCTGTTGTATTGATGGCATGTCTTCTGTTTCTATGTCCTGTATTTCTATGTCTTGTATTTATATGTCTTTTATGTTATAGTAACATAATTGGAACAAATAATACGGCGCATACAGAAAGGAGGGATTGAAGACATGAAAACAGCGGAAGCCATCAACATTGTCTGCTCTGAGCTGGGTACTACAAAAGCAGACCTTGCGAAAAAAATGGGGATCCATCCATCTTCTCTGTACCGAAAGCTCGCCAGAGAAAGCATGACTTTGGAAGAGCTTCAAAATTGCCTTGATGTGTTAGGGGTTACGATCGAGTTCAGCCTTCAGTACCCGGACGGCCAGATCCGAAGCTCCCAGGTAAATCACGAAATGCTTCTCGAAAAAGTGGATTTGCTGGAAAAGGAACTGGAAACCGCCCGGAAGGCAACAGAATTTCACAAAAAAGCACTGAAGAATTTACGGACAGAGCTGAGCAGCGCCGTTGGATATACGGAACTTGCCATGAGACACGGCCCCAGAGAAAAGGAATATCTGGAAAAGATTCAGCAGGTTTTAACCAATGTGGATTTCACCATAGCCTACGCCCTGGGTGAATCGCTGAATAATGAGCCTGATCCGGAAGAACCGGAGAGCCTTGAAACGTTGGAGGGAAAGAGGGTTCTCCTTGTGGATGACAATGAACTGAATCTTGAGGTCATGAAGGAAGTTCTCGTGGACCACGGCTTCATTGTTGAGGAAGCCGGCAACGGAAAGGAAGCGGTTGAGGCCCTGAAAGCCAATGAGCCCGGTTACTATCATTTTATATTGATGGATATTGAAATGCCGGTGATGGACGGGTTTGAAGCAACAATGAAGATCCGGGCACTGCCGAATCGGATCCGGGCAAACATTCCCATTATTGCTCTTACCGCAAATGCCGTTCCGAAAAACCGGGAGAGAGCAGCCGCAGTCGGAATGGATGATTTCCTTGCGAAACCGACAAATTCCGCCCGTCTGCTGAGAAGCCTGGCAAGATTTCAGTGAGGATTGAGAAGTATCAAAGCCAATTGGAAGGAGAAAAAGGGGAAACATGAAAAAAGAACGAAAGAAACAAATCCGTCTTCTGCTCACGGCTGTTATGGCCATGTCCGTGTTCGCCGGATGCGGAAAGCAGAATGAAAATACCGGAATCCCGGAAGACGACCGGATTTCCATCAGTATGTATATGTGGGACAGATCCATGTTTAAGGAGCTGACTCCCTGGCTGGAGGAGAAATTCCCGGACATAGCGTTTACGTTTGTCCAGAGCTACAATACCATGGAGTACTATAAGGATCTGCTTGCCCGGGGTGCAGAGATGCCGGACATCATCACCTGCCGCCGCTTCTCCCTGAACGATGCAGCTCCTCTGGCTGACTACCTGATGGATCTGAGCAAATCTGAGGTGGCAGGCACCTTCTACAACAGTTATCTGGAGGTCAACCGTGAAAGCAGCGGCGCCATCCGCTGGCTGCCCATGTGTGCGGAGGTGGACTGCATCATGGCCAACAAGGATCTGTTCGACCAGTACAATATTTCTCTGCCCACCAATTATTCCGAGTTCATAGCAGCCATCGATGCGTTTGAGGAAAAAGGTATCAAGGGCTTCCAGACCGACTGGTATTATGACTATACCTGTCTGGAGACCATGCAGGGCTGCGCTATCCCGGAACTGATGAGCCTGGAGGGAACCGCATGGCGCATGGACTATGAAAGTGAAACCGAGGATCGCCAGGTGGGACTTGACGATACGGTCTGGCCCAGGGTCTTTGAAAAATATCAGCAGTTTTTAAAAGATGTCCGCTTCCAGCCCGGTGATGAAGAGCTGCAGTTTACCAAAACCACCCAGCCGTATCTGCAGGGCAGGACCGCTATGGTTCGTTCCACCGCAGCTATGGCAGACAGCATCCGGGAAGAAAATGGCGTCAACGGTGTCATCCTTCCTTATTTTGGGGAAACCTCCCAGGATAACTGGGTACTCACCTATCCCATGTGCCAGCTGGCCGTTTCCAGACAGGTAGAACAGGACGAAGCCAAGAAGGCTGCCGTAATGGATGTCCTGCTGGCCATTTTCAGTGAAGAAGGTCAGAAGCATGTGGCTGCCGGCACTTCCGTACTGTCCTATAATAAAGAAGTGAAGATTGCACCCACTGACGCGCTTCAGTATGTACAGGACTGCATTGACCGCAATCACCTGTATATGCGCCTGGCTTCCACAGAGATCTTTGCCGTCTCTCAGGATGTGGCGCACAAGATGATGACAGGTGAGTACGACGCCCAGGGAGCATACGAGGATTTCAGCGCCCAGATTACAGATTACAAAAATCCGGAAGCGGAGGCAATCCTGTTCACCCAGAAAACGGCCTATCCCAACGACTTTGGTGTCCACGGCAGTCCCGCCGCCTCCTCTCTGATGAATACCCTGCGGGAGGCAAATGAAGACCAGATCGCCATCGGCTATGCCAGTGTGGCAAGTTCTCCCGTTTTTGTGGGAGATTATTCCATGCAGCAGGTGAAATGGATTATGACCTTCCGGAACGCCCTCTACCGTGGTGAATATACCGGAGAAGAAATCCGCCGCATCATGGACTGGCTGGTGAACGTGAAAGAGGACGGCTCCAATCCCATCCACCATCGGAACCAGATGCCCGTCACCAGCGGCATGGAGTACACTGTCACAGAGACTGAGCGGGGAAAGTTCCGGCTGGAGGATATCACAGTAAACGGAAAGCCCCTGGATGACAAGGCCGTATACACGGTGCTGCTGGTGGGTGCGGATACCTATCTGGAGCATCCCACGTTCTGCAACTGCCCGATGCCCGAGGATCTGAAAAGCAAGCGGGAAGACTATTATGTAAATGATTTCACAAGCCAGGAATACATCCAGATTGCCCTGGAAAAAACACAGCAGTTTGTGGAGCCTACGGAATATGTAACCATTCTTCCGAATAAATGAGAAGCCGAGCGAAAGCCGAAAGGAGGTCGGGTGCCATGAAAAAACGATTGACCATTTTGCTGCTTGCACTTATGCTGGCCGCAGGGGTGATTCGTGCCGGTTTTTCCTATTTCGGCTTCGTATCCCAGACGATTTACGAAGAGAGCACCGCTCACCTTGTTGAAATCTTTCATCAGGCGAATCAGGCCCTGTACAATCTGGTTTCTGTCAACTGGAGATATATGCGGATGTGGGCGCCCTATCTGGAGACTGTGGAAAGCGATGGGGATATCATCGCCTATGTGAACCAGGCCCGGGAGGAAGTCAATTTCACCGATTTCTATTTTATCTCCCGGGACGGCAATTATCTCTCGCTGGAAGGGCAGACAGGCTACCTGAATCTGCGCGGCCAGCTTTCCGATCTGATTCTGGACGACCAGCCGATTGTAGCCAGCTCTGTTGTCCCGGACAAGCCGGAGATTATGGTATTTGCCATTCCCACGAATCATGGCAGCTACCAGGGCTTCGACTATGAAGCCATTGCTGTCAGCTTTAATAACTCCGACATGGTGGAGGCTTTGAAAATTTCCGCCTTCGGCGGGCAGGCCAGCACCTTCGCTGTTCTGCCTGACGGCAGGGTGATTGTGGATAACGGCAGTGAGGACATGAAAAATATCCGCAGTCTGTTTGCCCTTCTGGAAAAATCCGACAGCCTTACCGATGCGGAAATTACAGCTTTGGAGGCGGAGTTCCTGGCCGGCAATTCCGGTGACATGGTCTGTGATCTGAACGGCAGAAGCTATTATCTGATTTATGAGCCTGCGGATTTCCAGGACTGGATTGTCCTGGGCATTGTCCCCACCGATGTGGTCAATGCCAGCATGAACCGGCTTCAGTCCTCAACCATGTTCGTTGTATCAGGAATTGTCCTCGCTCTGGCCATGACGCTTCTGATGCTGGTGATCCAGCAAAACCGGCAGAAGCTGAAACGGAAGGACAACGAGCTGTTTGCCCGTGACGAACTGTTCTCCAAGCTTTCCATCAATGTGGACGATGTGTTTCTCATGGTGGATGCCGGAAATCTCCGGGTAGAATATGTGAGTCCCAATATTGAGAAACTGGTGGGAATCCCGGAACAAAAGGTTCTCAGTAATATCCATGAGCTGGAGCATCTGATCCGAACGGATGACTCGGTTCACATTCTGGATCAGCTGACGGAAATTCTCCCCGGCGAACAGCGTGAATGGGACAGAGAGTATATTCATCAGAAGACCGGGAAGGAACTATGGTTCCGTGTGGTTGTGTCCTGTACGGATATTCAGGGTGAGAAGAAATACATTCTGGATTTGTCTGACCGGACGAAGGACAAGAAGATCAATCAGAAGCTTGCGGATGCAGTCCACACCGCAGAGAACGCAAGCCGCGCCAAAACCATTTTCCTGAACAATATGTCCCATGACATTCGTACCCCCATGAATGCCATCATCGGCTTTACCAATATTGCGCTGAAGCAGGATCCGAAACCGGAGATAAGAAACTGCCTCAACAAGATCAGCAGCAGCTCCGAGCATCTGCTGACCCTGATCAATGATGTGCTGGACATCAGCCGGATCGAAAGCGGCAAAGTCAGATTTGCACCCGTTCCCGTTGATATCCGAACCGTTTCGGAGACCGTGCTCGGCATTATGCAGGGCTTCCTCCACGACCGGAATATCGTATTCCGTACAAATCTGGCGGTACCGGAAAGGCCTTATGTGATGGCCGACGCCGTACGCATCCGGGAGGTGCTGGTCAACATTCTCGGGAATGCAGTCAAATTCACAGAGGACGGGGGCAGCATTGACTTTGAAGCCAGCTATCATCCCGGCGAAGACCATCGGCACATCCTTGTCCGCTACCGCATCTCGGATACGGGAGTCGGGATGACGGAAGAATTTGTAAAGCATATTTTCGATGAATTTTCTCAGGAGGAAAACAGCGCGCGGACGCAGTACAGAGGCAGCGGTCTGGGCATGGCCATCACAAAGCGGTATGCAGACCTGATGGGCGGCGTCATATCTGTTGAGAGCAAAAAGGGCGAGGGCTCCACCTTTACCGTGGAAATCCCCCTGGAACTGACAAATGAGGAAAATGTCCGGAAACAGAATATTCCCATAACAAAAGTGAACCTGAACGGCGTGAAGGTGCTCCTTGCGGAGGACAACGAACTAAATGCGGAAATCGCAATCGTTCAGCTGACAGAACTGGGAATTCGGATCACCAGAGCCGTCAATGGCAGAGAAGCCGTAAAAATCTTCACAGAAAATCCGCCTGAAACCTTTGATTTGATCTTTATGGATGTTATGATGCCGGAGATGAACGGCTATGAAGCCACCGCAGCGATCCGGGCGATCCAGGACCGCCCGGATGCCCGCAGAATTCCCATCATCGCCATGACCGCCAATGCCTTCGCTGAAGATGTTCAGGCATCTCTGGATGTCGGGATGAATGGACATATTGCCAAGCCCATTGTCATGGACGAAGTGGAAAAGGCCATTGCAGGAAATGTGCACATATGATTTTAAGATGCCAGGATTGTGGGAGTGCGCAGCACGGAACAATCCGTATGGCATCTTTTGACCCCAACATCATTTTAAAAATGAATTGACAAAATCTCCTTTTTGTCCTATTATATCAATAACTGTTACTGTTATTATTTTCCGGACTGAAGCATGAAAGGAGAATTTGTATGGCTGCATTAAAATACAGTAAACAGCGTGAATCCATCAAACAGTTTTTGCAATCCCGCACGGATCATCCCACTGCGGATACGATCTATCTGAACATTCGTGAGACCTTCCCCAATATCAGCCTTGGGACGGTGTACCGGAATCTTTCACTGCTTACTGAGCTGGGAGAAGTTGTCAAAATTACGACTGATGGCGGAGCCGATCATTTCGATGGAATTACCACGCCCCACCACCATTTTATCTGCACCCGCTGCCACAGCGTCAGCGATCTGCGTTATATGGAAAATATTGACTATATCCTCGATGCCGCCCAGAAGGCCGCTCCGGGAGAGGTCCAGAGTTATGTGGCACATTTTTATGGAATCTGTGAAGAATGTCAGAAAAAAAATGAAAAAACCTCTTGACGAATCCACAAAAAGATGATAAATTAATATCAGTAATTATTACTGATTTTAGGTAGGATTACTGAATCCAAGAGCACGATGAAATTTATATAAGAAAAGGAGATTACTACTATGGCAAAATTTGTATGTAATGTATGCGGTTATGTTTATGAAGGCGATGCGGCTCCCGAAGCATGTCCGATCTGTAAAGCTCCGGCTTCCAAGTTCACGATGCAGGCTGGCGAAAAGGTATGGGCTGCTGAGCACGTTGTAGGCGTTGCTGCAGACGTTCCGGAAGATATTAAGGCTGACCTGAGAGCAAACTTTGAAGGTGAGTGCTCCGAAGTTGGTATGTACCTGGCTATGGCCAGAGTTGCTCACAGAGAAGGCTATCCGGAGATCGGCCTCTACTGGGAGAAAGCTGCTTACGAAGAAGCAGAGCATGCTGCAAAGTTCGCTGAGCTTCTTGGCGAAGTTGTTACCAGCAGCACAAAGAAGAACCTGGAAATGCGTGTTGACGCTGAGAACGGTGCTACCGCTGGTAAGACCGATCTGGCAAAACGTGCAAAAGCTGCAAACCTGGATGCAATCCATGACACCGTTCATGAGATGGCCCGCGACGAGGCTCGTCACGGCAAAGCATTCAAAGGTCTGCTGGACAGATATTTCGGCTAATTGACAGATTGTAAATATTTGATTTAGGACGGCTGGAGGGGGATTGGCTCTTCCAGCCTTTTCCATTATAAGATTTTACAAAAGTTTCACAGAATCTGGTTATTAGGGAGGAATCTATCATGAAGATTCGTATTAACAAAGATATTGTAGAATTTACTCCAGAGCATGCTGCTGAAGCTGCCGAACTGGAGGCTTTATGGATCAAGATGGGTAACTGCGTAGGTGGTAATAAGTCTCTGTCTCCGTTGGGTGTGTATATCCCTTCTGAGAACAAGACTGCTACATTCCATATCGATGGTCTGAGTGAGCAGGAGAAAAATGCCGTTCCGGTGATCAAAGCTCCTTATGACACAGATGTATATTGCGTCACCTGTAATAAAACCGTACACGTAAAAGCCGGTGAACCGATTCCGTTCTGCTGCGGAAAGCTTATGGAGATATTGGATTGATTTTAGATAGAATCCAGCGATGACTGTATAGGTAAATACTCCCCTTGAGATAGACAGTGAACATGATGCATGCTGTTTGTTTTGAGCGGGAGTATTTTTTGTCGCCACAGCGTTTACAAATCCCGGGAAATATGCTAATCTTTTTCTATACGGCCAAACACTGTGACGAAAAGAGTACCGTCCGTCAAACTGTTACAGAGAATCCCCGGAGGCTGAGAGGGGTGCACGAGTAGCGGTCGGGAACATGGCTTCTGAGAGGCGCACCGAGGCGAAAGCTAAGGCTGCGACAGGTCCGCCTGTTATAGCGGAAAGGTACGAAGTACCTGTTGAGGCTGTCTTTGTGAAAAGATGGCGAACGGAAGTGGTAACACGGGATATGCTCGTCTTCCCCTATGGGGAGGGCGTTTTTTATTGTCTGAGTATCCATATATGGTCCAGTGGATCATTTTCACTTTTTCAAAATCAAAGCCCTGCAGATAAGAGAGAAATAATCTGGTAATCCATACTGTTTTTTCTCAACACATATTGCATTTGCATATCGTGTATAGGGGACAATCTTAAGGATAAGATTTAAGAAATTTTTCGTCATGGTTTGTATTGGCGCACAGACCAAGCCTGGTCACGCATATAGAAAGGAGAATGAAATGAACAGAGGAAAATATTATATGACAACAGCGATTGCCTATACATCCGGCAAGCCGCATATAGGCAACACCTACGAGATCGTTCTGGCAGATTCCATTGCCCGCTTTAAAAGACAGCAGGGCTACGATGTGTTTTTCCAGACCGGTACAGATGAGCATGGACAGAAGATCGAGCTGAAAGCCAAGGAAGCCGGTATCACACCGAAGGAATACGTAGACAATGTGGCCGGTCAGATCAAGTCCATCTGGGATCTGATGAACACTTCCTATGATAAGTTTATCCGTACTACAGATGAGGATCATGAGAAACAGGTACAGAAGATCTTCAAAAAGCTCTATGATCAGGGTGATATTTACAAAGGCTACTATGAGGGTATGTACTGTACTCCCTGTGAGTCCTTCTTTACGGAGTCTCAGCTGGTAGACGGCAAATGTCCGGACTGCGGACGTCCCTGTACGCCGGCTAAGGAGGAAGCTTACTTCTTTAAAATGAGCAAATATGCGGATCGTCTGATCGAGCATATCAATACCCATCCGGAGTTTATTCAGCCGGTTTCCCGTAAAAATGAGATGATGAACAATTTCCTGCTGCCGGGTCTGCAGGATCTGTGTGTTTCCCGTACCTCCTTCAGCTGGGGTATTCCGGTATCCTTTGATCCGAAGCATGTGACATATGTATGGCTGGATGCTCTGACCAACTATATCACCGGTATCGGTTACGAGTGTGACGGCGAATCCAGCGATCTGTTCAAGAAGAACTGGCCGGCAGATCTTCATCTGATCGGTAAGGATATCATCCGTTTCCATACCATTTACTGGCCGATTTTCCTGATGGCTCTGGATCTGCCGCTGCCGAAGCAGGTATTTGGTCATCCGTGGCTTTTACAGGGTGACGGCAAGATGAGCAAATCCAAAGGAAACGTGATCTATGCTGATGATATGGTAGATCTGTTTGGTGTGGACGCCGTTCGTTACTTTGTTCTGCACGAGATGCCTTTTGAGAACGACGGTGTGATCACCTGGGAGCTGATGGTGGAGAGAATGAATTCTGAGCTGGCGAACACTTTGGGCAATCTGGTCAATCGTACCATTTCCATGTCAAACAAATATTTTGACGGTGTGGTAAAGAGTACCGGTGTGACAGAACCGGTGGATGACGAGCTGAAAGCGATGTGCAGCGCTGTTGTGGACAAGGTAGAAGCAAAGATGAATGATCTGCGTGTGGCAGATGCCATTACAGAAATCTTTAACCTGTTCAAACGCTGCAACAAATATATTGACGAGACCATGCCCTGGGCCTTGGCCAAGGACGAGACGAAGAAAGATCGTCTGTCAGAGGTACTGTACAATCTGGTTGAGGGTATCTGTATTGGCGCTACACTGCTGTCTTCCTTCATGCCGGAGACTACAGAGAAGATCCTGGCTCAGCTGAATGCGCCCGCAAGAGAGTATGATGATCTGAAGAAATTTGGTCTGTATCCGTCCGGACAGAAGGTGACAGATGCACCGCAGATTCTGTTTGCCCGTCAGGACGTTAAGGACGTTATGGTTAAGGTAGAAGAGATCCAGGCTGCCCAGAAGGCCGCGCTTGCTCCGGAAGAACCGGAAAAGGAAGAGGAGCCGGTGATCGATATCGAGGCAAAACCGGAGATCACGTTTGATGATTTCGGTAAAATGCAGTTTCAGGTGGGCGAGATCATTGCCTGTGAGGAAGTGAAGAAGTCCAGAAAGCTGCTCTGCAGCCAGGTGAAGATCGGAAGTCAGGTGAAACAGATCGTTTCCGGCATCAAGTCCGCTTACTCCGCTGAGGAGATGGTAGGCAAGAAGGTTATGGTTCTGGTAAACCTGAAACCGGCTAAGCTGGCAGGCGTGCTGTCCGAAGGTATGCTTCTTTGTGCTGAGGACGCAGACGGCAATCTGTCTCTGATGACTCCGGAGAAAGAGATGCCGGCGGGAGCTGAGATCTGCTAAATGATGATCATAGAGACTCATGCGCACTATGATGATGAGGCGTTTGATGCAGATCGTGAGGAACTGCTGAAGGAGCTGCCTGAGAAAGGTATCGGACGTGTGATCAATGTGGGGGCCAGTATGAGAACCACAAGAAACAGCATTGCGCTGGCAGAAAAATATCCGTTCATCTACGCGGCTGTAGGTGTGCATCCGGATGACGTGGAGGAACTTAATGAAGAAAATATGGAGGAACTGCGCAGGTATTGCTGTTTGAAAAAGACGGTGGCTGTTGGAGAAATCGGTCTGGATTATTATTGGCATAAAGAGCCGGAGCATCAGAAACTGCAGCAGTATTGGTTTCGCCGGCAGCTTTCTCTGGCCCGTGAGGAGAAGCTTCCATTCATTATCCACAGCCGTGATGCTGCGCAGGACACCTTCGAGATTCTGAAGCAGGAAAATGCCGGTGAGATCGGCGGCGTGGTGCACTGCTATTCCTATTCCGTTGAACTGGCCCGGGAATACGTGCGGATGGGCCTGTATATCGGTATCGGCGGCGTTGTCACATTCAAAAATGCCCGAAAGCTCAAGGAAGTGGCGGCGGATATTCCGCTGGATCGTATCCTCCTGGAAACGGACAGTCCCTACATGGCACCGACACCGTACCGCGGTAAACGAAACTGCTCACTGTATCTGCCCTACGTGGCCGAAGAGATCGCCCGCCTTCGAGGTATTACCACTGAAGAGGTTATCGAAGCCACCGAGGCCAATGCCCGGCGAGTGTTTGCAAAGCTAGTATAGCGTTCGATAAATAACTGGATCGTATCTGCTCAGTATTTTCACAGATACGATCCGCCAACCCATGAAAATCGGAGGCGCCGATGTGGGTTGCTCACACCTGAATCATGTTCTTACGGCCTCGTCAGCAAGTGATTCGGCCTGTTCTGAACAGTTACACTGGATCAATATATTAGTATAAAGAACGAAGGTAAAAATGTATGATGGGAATCGGGAGGAGATGCTCCCGGTTCCTTTTTATATCATGAGAAGGCCAAAAAACCGAGATGTTTCTTCGGCATATTCTACGAAATACCCTGCATAATTTG
>JAXEJQ010000130.1:0-18329 GCA_034101475.1 Candidatus Limivivens sp. | reverse complement strand
CACAAGAACATCCACGAGCTGATTCCGAAGCATATTACCAAGGAAGATATCATTGCTTCCATTAACTATAACATTCACCTGGAGTATGGCATCGGCAATGATGATGATATCGACCATCTGGGCAACCGCCGGATCCGTGCGGTCGGCGAGCTGCTGCAGAATCAGTACCGGATCGGTCTTTCCCGTCTGGAGAGAGTGGTCCGTGAAAGAATGACGACCCAGGATCTGGAGGGTATTTCTCCCCAGTCCCTGATCAATATCAAGCCGGTGACCGCAGCTGTGAAGGAGTTCTTCGGTTCCTCCCAGCTGTCCCAGTTCATGGATCAGAACAACCCGCTGGGTGAGCTGACCCACAAGAGACGTCTGTCTGCCCTGGGTCCCGGCGGTCTGTCCCGTGACCGTGCCGGATTTGAGGTACGAGATGTTCATTACTCCCATTACGGAAGAATGTGCCCCATTGAGACCCCGGAAGGTCCGAACATCGGTCTGATCAACTCCCTGGCCTGCTACGCCAGGATTAATGAGTACGGCTTCGTAGAGGCGCCGTACCGCAAGATTGACAAGAGCGATCCCAAGAATCCGCGGGTTACCGAAGAGGTTGTTTACATGACGGCGGATGAAGAGGATAATTATCATGTGGCACAGGCGAATACGCCGCTGGATGAGGAAGGACACTTTATTAACAAGAATGTGTCCGGCCGTTACCGGGAAGAGACGCAGGAGTATGAACGCAGCATGTTTGATTACATGGATGTGTCTCCGAAGATGGTGTTCTCCGTTGCGACTGCCCTGATTCCGTTCCTGCAGAACGATGATGCCAACCGTGCGCTGATGGGATCCAACATGCAGCGTCAGGCTGTTCCTCTTCTGACCACGGAAGCACCTGTGGTAGGTACCGGTATGGAAGCCAAGGCTGCCGTAGACTCCGGTGTCTGCGTGGTTGCCAGGAAGAGCGGAACTATTGAACGTTCCACTTCCAAGACCATTACCATGAAAAATGATGACGGAACCAGAGATGAGTACCGTCTGACCAAATTTTCCAGAAGTAACCAGAGCAACTGCTACAACCAGAAGCCCATCGTTTTCAAGGGCGACCATGTGGAAGCAGGTCAGGTGATTGCGGATGGTCCTTCCACCGCAAACGGCGAGATCGCGCTGGGTAAGAACCCGCTGATCGGCTTCATGACCTGGGAAGGCTACAATTACGAGGACGCGGTTCTGTTAAGTGAACGGCTGGTTATGGATGATGTGTATACATCCGTTCATATTGAAGAATATGAAGCAGAGGCCCGTGACACCAAGCTGGGTCCGGAAGAAATTACCCGTGATGTTCCGGGTGTGGGCGATGATGCGCTGAAGGATCTGGATGAGCGCGGAATCATCCGCATCGGTGCGGAAGTTCGCGCCGGGGATATTCTGGTCGGTAAGGTAACGCCCAAGGGAGAGACCGAGCTGACTGCAGAGGAGCGTCTGCTGCGTGCGATTTTCGGTGAGAAGGCGCGGGAGGTTCGTGACACCTCACTGAAGGTTCCTCACGGCGAATATGGTATTGTTGTGGATGCCAAGGTATTTACCAGAGAGAATGGCGATGAGCTGGCTCCGGGTGTAAATCAGGCAGTTCGCATTTACATTGCCCAGAAGAGAAAGATCTCTGTGGGTGATAAGATGGCAGGACGTCATGGAAACAAGGGTGTTGTTTCCCGTGTGCTTCCGGTAGAAGACATGCCCTTCCTGCCCAACGGCCGTCCTCTGGATATCGTTTTGAATCCGCTGGGTGTGCCGTCCCGTATGAATATCGGACAGGTACTGGAGATTCATCTGAGTCTTGCCGCAAAGGCCCTGGGCTTCAATATTTCCACTCCGGTATTTGACGGAGCAAACGAGAATGATATTATGGATACTCTGGATCTGGCAAATGATTATGTCAACCTGGAGTGGGATGAATTTAAAGCAAAACACGAGGAAGAGCTGCTTCCGGAAGTGATGGATTATCTGTATGAAAACAGAGACCACAGAGAAGTCTGGAAGGGCGTGCCCATTTCCCGTGACGGTAAGGTTCGTCTGCGTGACGGCCGTACCGGTGAATATTTTGACAGCCCGGTAACCATCGGCCACATGCACTATCTGAAGCTGCATCACCTGGTTGATGATAAGATCCATGCCCGTTCCACCGGCCCGTACTCCCTGGTAACCCAGCAACCTCTGGGCGGTAAGGCACAGTTCGGCGGTCAGCGTTTCGGAGAGATGGAGGTTTGGGCTCTGGAGGCCTATGGCGCGTCTTACACCCTGCAGGAGATCCTGACGGTGAAATCCGATGATGTGATCGGACGTGTGAAGACCTACGAAGCCATTATCAAAGGCGAAAATGTTCCGGAGCCGGGTATTCCGGAGTCCTTCAAGGTTCTTCTGAAAGAGCTCCAGTCCCTGGGTCTGGATGTGAGGGTTCTGAAGGAAGACCATACAGAAGTAGAGATTATGGAAACTGTTGATTACGGTGATACCGATCTCCATTCCGTCATTGAGGGCGATGACAAAGGCTACAACAGAGAAGACGAGTCGTTCAGTGATTTCGGTTATTCCAAGAAGGAGTTCGACGGAGACGATCTGGTGGATCTGGAGGAAGAACCGGACGATGTGGATGATGACGCTCTTTTAGAACTGGAAGAAGCTCTTGACGAGGAGTAGGAAATAGGAAGGGAGAACCATCGATGTCTGAAACAGCAAACAATGAAGTGTATCAACCAATGACCTTTGATGCGATAAAAATCGGCCTGGCCTCTCCTGAAAAAATCAGAGAGTGGTCCAGAGGAGAAGTGAAAAAGCCGGAAACCATCAATTACCGGACACTGAAACCGGAAAAGGACGGTCTTTTCTGCGAGAGGATTTTCGGACCCAGCAAGGACTGGGAGTGCCACTGCGGAAAGTATAAGAAAATCCGCTATAAAGGCGTTGTCTGCGACCGATGCGGCGTAGAGGTTACCAAAGCCAGTGTCCGCCGGGAACGGATGGGCCATATTGAGCTGGCAGCTCCGGTTTCCCATATCTGGTATTTTAAGGGAATTCCTTCCAGAATGGGTCTGATCCTGGATCTGTCTCCGAGAACCCTGGAAAAGGTTCTGTATTTTGCCAACTACATTGTATTGGATAAGGGTGAGAGCGACCTGCAGTATAAGCAGGTTCTTACCGAACGCGAATATCAGGATGCACGGGAAAAATGGGGGAACCGTTTCCGTGTGGGAATGGGCGCCGAGGCCATCAAGGAGCTTCTGGAAGCCATTGATATGGAGAAGGAAGCAGCTGAGCTGAAGAAGGGCCTGAAGGAGTCCACCGGCCAGAAACGGGCCAGAATCATCAAGCGCCTGGAGGTCGTAGAGGCCTTCCGGGAATCCGGCAACAAACCGGAATGGATGATTATGACCGTGATTCCGGTAATTCCGCCTGATCTGCGGCCTATGGTACAGCTGGACGGCGGCCGTTTTGCCACCTCTGATCTGAATGATCTGTACCGCAGGATTATCAACCGGAATAACCGTCTGAAAAGACTGCTGGAGCTGGGTGCTCCGGATATCATTGTCCGCAATGAAAAACGTATGCTTCAGGAAGCCGTTGACGCCCTGATTGACAATGGCCGCCGGGGACGTCCCGTTACCGGCCCGGGCAACCGTGCCCTGAAGTCCCTGTCTGACATGCTGAAAGGAAAATCCGGACGTTTCCGTCAGAACCTTCTTGGTAAGCGTGTGGACTACTCCGGCCGTTCCGTTATTGTAGTCGGCCCGGAACTGAAGATTTACCAGTGCGGTCTGCCCAAGGAAATGGCCATTGAGCTGTTCAAGCCCTTCGTTATGAAGGAGCTGGTGGCAAACGGCACTTCCCATAATATTAAAAATGCCAAGAAAATGGTAGAACGTCTCCAGCCGGAAGTATGGGATGTGCTGGAGGACGTGATCAAAGAGCATCCGGTTATGCTGAACCGTGCTCCTACACTGCACAGACTTGGTATCCAGGCTTTTGAGCCGATCCTGGTAGAAGGAAAGGCCATTAAGCTGCATCCTCTGGTATGTACCGCCTTCAACGCGGACTTCGACGGTGACCAGATGGCAGTTCATCTGCCCCTGTCTGTAGAAGCCCAGGCAGAATGCCGTTTCATGCTGTTGTCTCCGAACAACCTGCTGAAGCCCTCCGACGGTGGTCCGGTAGCCGTTCCTTCTCAGGATATGGTGCTTGGTATTTATTACCTGACCCAGGAGAGACCCGGCGCACTGGGCGAAGGAAAGGTTTTCAAGAGCGTAAATGAAGCGATTCTGGCTTATGAGAATAAGGTTGTGACACTCCAGACCCGCATGAAGGTTCGTGTTACGAAGAAAACTCCCGGACATTATACCGATGCCGAGAAGGCTGTTTTTGAACAGGCAGGCATTCAGGTGAGAGAGCTGGAAAACAGCACGATTCTGAGCGGTACTGTGGAATCCACGCTGGGACGCTTTATCTTCAATGAGATACTGCCACAGGATCTGGGCTTTGTGGATCGTTCCGATCTGGCCAATATCCTGAAGCCGGAGGTTGATTTCCATGTAGGAAAGAAACAGCTGAAGCAGATTCTGGAGAAGGTGATCAATACCCACGGCGCTACCAAGACCGCGGAGGTACTGGATGATATCAAGGCCATGGGTTACAAATACTCCACCAGAGCGGCTATGACTGTATCCATTTCCGATATGACCGTGCCGCCCCAGAAGCCGGAGCTGATCAAGGAAGCTCAGGATACGGTGGACCGGATCACCCGGAACTATAAACGTGGTCTGATTACCGAAGAAGAGCGTTACAAGGAAGTCGTAGAGACCTGGAAGGAAACGGATGATATCCTGACCAAGGCTCTGATGGACGGACTGGATAAATATAACAATATTTACATGATGGCTGACTCCGGAGCCCGTGGTTCCGATAAGCAGATCAAGCAGCTGGCAGGTATGCGTGGACTGATGGCAGATACCACCGGACACACCATCGAGCTGCCCATCAAATCAAACTTCCGTGAAGGTCTGGACGTACTGGAATATTTCATGTCCGCTCATGGAGCACGAAAGGGTATGTCCGATACCGCACTGCGTACCGCAGACTCCGGTTACCTGACCAGACGAATGGTCGATGTTTCCCAGGATCTGATTATCCGTGAGACAGATTGCTGCGAGGGCAAGGATGAGATTCCCGGTATGTATGTAAGCGCCTTTGCAGATGGAAAAGAAGAGATTGAAAGCCTGCAGGAGCGTATTACAGGAAGATTTTCCTGTGAGACGATTTACAATAAAGAAGGCGAAGTCCTGGTAAAAGCTAATCATATGATTACGCCCAAGCGTGCGGCGCGGATTATGAAAGAGGGCGTGGATAAAGACGGCAGGCCCTTCGAGAAGATCAAGATCCGTACGATCCTGACCTGTAAATCCCACGTGGGTATCTGTGCGAAATGCTATGGCTCCAACATGGCTACCGGTGAGCCGGTACAGGTGGGTGAATCCGTTGGTATCATCGCGGCACAGTCCATCGGTGAGCCCGGTACCCAGCTTACCATGCGTACCTTCCACAGCGGCGGTGTTGCCGGCGGTGATATCACACAGGGTCTTCCCCGTGTCGAGGAGCTTTTTGAGGCACGTAAGCCCAAGGGTCTTGCGATCATCACTGAGATCGCGGGAATTGCCACCATTAAGGACACCAAGAAAAAGCGTGAGATTACCGTGACCAATTCTGAGACAGGGGAAGCCAAGACCTATCTGATTCCCTACGGCTCCAGAATCAAGGTGACAGACGGGGCTCTTCTGGAGGCCGGCGATGAGCTGACAGAAGGTAGTGTGAATCCCCATGATATTCTGCGGATCAAAGGTGTCCGCGCCGTTCAGGACTACATGCTGCGTGAGGTTCAGCGTGTATACCGTCTCCAGGGTGTGGAGATCAGCGATAAGCACATCGAAGTGATTGTGCGTCAGATGCTGAAGAAAGTCCGCATTGAGAACAATGGCGATACAGAGATGCTTCCGGGCGCGATGGTTGACGTTCTTGACTTTGAAGACGAGAACGCCAGAATGATCGCAGAAGGAAAAGAGCCGGCAGAAGGAAAACAGGTAATGCTTGGTATCACCAAGGCATCCCTGGCTACGAATTCCTTCCTGTCCGCGGCATCCTTCCAGGAGACCACCAAGGTTCTGACGGAAGCAGCCATCAAGGGCAAGATTGACCCGCTGATCGGTCTGAAGGAAAACGTAATCATTGGTAAGCTGATTCCCGCCGGAACCGGTATGAAGCGCTACCGCAATGTTGTCATTGACACCGGCATGGAAGAAGAGGAAGAGGATGACGACCTTTTCGATACCATGGATATTACGGAAGACGTGACAGAGGAAGAGGCTCCCGCTGAAGAAGAGGAAGCCGTTCCTGTAACAGAAGAATAAAAAATTAGAAAGTATAAAAGCACCGCACAGTTTGTATCTGTGCGGTGCTTTTTGGTGGGTGAAAATCAAAGATCGAAAAACCAGTCCTTTTCCCGTTTCTTTTTGGGCTGGGGTCTGGGAGGCAGATCCTGGGGCGGAATGTCCCTTCGCGGCATATCGTGATGAGACAGATCCTGCCGCTGTGTGTTCTGCCTTGGCATCTCCCGGAAAGACAAATCCTCCTGTGCGGCATATTGACCTGACACATCCCCCCGGCGGGGAGCAGTCCGCGCACAGGAATAGGGATCCTGTGCGTAAGAGTATGACTCACGGTCATATTCTGCCTGCATTTCCATCGGGGGATTCTTCCTCTTTTTCTTTATCGGGCGGAAAATCGTCTTCCTGCCGGTCCAGCCGATGATCCGTACCAGAATGATCCCCCAGAAAACGCCGAAGCTGTCAATGGCCACATCTCTGACAGCAGGTGACCGCCCGGCTACCAGACTCTGATGGAATTCATCTCCGCAGGCAAAGCCCACACAGATGATACCCGCAACCAGCATCAGAAGGATACCGTGCATGCCGTATACATATAATGGAAATGAAACGGCAAGAGCCAGTGCAAAATACTCGGACATATGGGCAAGCTTCCGGGTAATAAAATTAATTTTCTGCGCATATTCCTGAACCTGCCAGTCCTCCAGGCCGGCATCGAAGACATAATCTCCTGCCTGGATGATCTTCCGGCTGACCTTCAGACTGAGCTGGGAGGATACATCGCCGGTCTGGCTGGAAAAAGTAAAGATCATATACATTAACAGGATTGCAGGTAAAAATGACAACGGTTTCAGAAATTTTCTCATAATTATCGCCTCCAGTCGTGGTTATCATAACATTTCAGAAAAGGTTTGTCCAGAACATTAAGAAAATCCTAAGACGGTTTATTGCAGATTTTCAGAAGAAATGATAAGATTGAAGAAAAGTTTTCGAAAGAAAAGAGAAAACATGGATACAGGAAGGAAGAAAAGGCATTTCTGCCGGGAGAGGCAATCGTGTTATGAAAGATAAAGGATTTTACCGTAATTTTTTCTCAATTTACGCAGCGCTGGTGCTTCAGAATGTGATTACGCTCAGCGTCAATCTGACGGATAATATTATGTTGGGGGCCTATAGTGAGAATGCTCTTGCGGGGGTAGCGGCGGTGAACCAGATTCAGTTTGTATTTCAGCAGCTCATGCTGGCGCTGGGAGACGGACTGGTAATGTTCGGAAGTCAGTACTGGGGAAAGCGTCAGACAGGTCCCATGAAAAAAATCGCAGCCACAGCCATGCATACGGCCCTGCTGATTGCGGCTGTGCTGTTTGTTCTGGTTACGTTCTTTCCATATAAAGCTGTGGGGATTTTTACCACGGATCAGGTGATCATCGGGGAAGGCGTCCGGTATCTGAGGCTGATCCGCTTTACGTATCTGTTTTTCGCAGTGACACAGCTGCTTCTGGCGGCGCTGCGAAGCGTGGCGGTCGTCCGGATCGCGTTTGTTCTGTCCGTGATTACTTTTTTTATAAACTGCGGAATCAATTATGTGCTGATTTTCGGGCATTTCGGCGCTCCGGAACTTGGAACTGCAGGGGCTGCCATCGGAACGCTCACAGCCAGAATTGTGGAATGCGCGGTATTGATTCTGTACATAGCCGGAAAAGAAAAGAATCTGAAGCTGCGGCTGAAGGATTACTTCCGGTTTGACCGGACGCTGGCAAAGGACTATTTCAAAACCACAGCGCCGATGCTGCTTGTTTCCGGATTATGGGGAGTGAATACGGCTCTTCAGACGGCGATTCTGGGCCATATGACAGCAGCGGCCATCGCTGCGAACAGCGCTGCTTCCAACCTGTTTCTGATGGTTAAGTCCACTGCAGTGGGAGCGTCTTCCACCGCCTCTGTTATTATCGGAAGAACCATCGGAACCGGCGATATTGCCTTGGTGAAGACCTATGCGAAAAGGCTTCAGAAAATGTTTGTGGCCATCGGCATTGTCTCGGGAATCCTTCTGTTTTTCCTGCGGATTCCCGTGCTCAGCCTTTACAATCTGAGTCCGGAGACAAAAGAAATGGCAAATCAGTTCCTGATGATTCTGAGCGTGGTCTGCGTGGGAATGTCCTATCAGATGCCCACAAACAACGGAATTATCCGGGGCGGCGGAAATGCTCTGTTTGTTGTGAAAATGGATCTGATCAGTATCTGGCTCATTGTGATCCCGCTTTCTTTTATTATGGCCTTTGTGGTGAAGGCATCGCCGGCGGTGGTTGTCTGCTGTCTGAATGCGGATCAGATTTTCAAATGCGTACCTGCGTTTCTGGAATCCAATTACGGAAACTGGATCCGGAAGCTGACCAGAGAGGAAGTATAAATCATTACGGAGAATGCCGGACAGAAAAGTAAAAATTGCGGGAAAAGCCGGCCAGAAGCATAAAAAAAATGCGGAAAATGCCTTGACAGAGGAACGTCGAACCCGTATAATATCAATTGTGTGCGTGTGAAAACAGCGTTTTTTGCATGCCCCAATACAAAAAGAAGACAGCAACCACATCCACAGGGACCAGACAGAACCCTGTGAGATCTACAGGAGGTGAAAAGAATGCCAACATTTAATCAGTTAGTCAGAAAAGGCAGACAGACATCTGAAAAGAAATCTACAGCACCGGCTCTTCAGAAAGGATTTAACTCTCTGAAAAAGAAATCCACAGATGTATCTGCACCACAGAAGAGAGGTGTATGTACAGCCGTTAAGACTGCTACACCGAAGAAACCGAACTCTGCTCTCAGAAAGATCGCCAGAGTACGTCTTTCCAACGGTATCGAAGTTACCAGCTATATCCCGGGAGAAGGTCACAACCTTCAGGAGCACAGCGTTGTGCTGATCCGTGGCGGTAGAGTAAAAGACTTACCTGGTACCAGATATCACATCATCCGTGGTACCCTGGATACTGCAGGCGTTGCAAAGAGAAGACAGGCTCGTTCCAAATACGGAGCAAAGAGACCGAAAGACGCCAAGAAATAATCCAAGTAAGTCAGAAACAGATAACAGAAAGAAAATCGATTCACTAACAGAACTATTCAGGTGCCGGATTTTCTATTCACCAGGTGGTTGCAGGTTGAATATAGAAACACTGGCATGTACACAATAGAACGACACATTGTGAGTACCGATGATTTAATCAAAACGGCTGGGAAACATGCCGTAAAATTATTAAGGAGGGAAGTACCGTGCCACGTAAAGGACATACTCAGAAAAGAGACGTATTAGCAGATCCGATCTACAATAACAAAGTGGTTACGAAGCTTATCAATAACATCATGTTAGATGGTAAGAAAGGCGTAGCACAGAAAATTGTATACGGAGCATTCGAAAGAGTAGCAGCAAAATCTGACAAGCCTGCTATTGAAGTATTTGAAGAGGCTATGAACAACATCATGCCTGTTCTGGAAGTAAAAGCAAGACGTATTGGTGGAGCTACCTACCAGGTACCCATCGAGGTTAGAGCTGACAGACGTCAGGCTCTGGCACTTCGCTGGATCACCACGTATTCCCGCAAGAGAGGCGAGAAGACCATGGAAGAGAGACTGGCGAACGAAATTCTGGACGCTGCGAACAACACCGGAGCATCTGTAAAGAAAAAAGAAGACATGCATAAAATGGCAGAGGCAAACAAGGCATTCGCACATTATCGTTTCTAATTCGTTTATTCTGCAAAAAGCAGGATAATCCGACAGCTTTGCTTTGCGTATAAAATTAGGAGGAAAAAACCTTGGCTGGAAGAGAATATCCCTTAGAGAGAACCAGAAATATTGGTATTATGGCTCATATCGATGCTGGTAAAACAACACTGACCGAGCGTATCCTGTATTACACTGGTGTAAACTACAAAATCGGTGATACTCACGAAGGTACTGCTACCATGGACTGGATGGAGCAGGAACAGGAAAGAGGTATTACCATTACTTCAGCCGCTACGACCTGCCACTGGACTCTGCAGGAAAACGGAAAGCCGAAGCCAGGTGCATTGGAGCATCGTATCAACATTATCGATACTCCGGGGCACGTTGACTTTACTGTAGAGGTTGAGCGTTCTCTGCGTGTGCTGGATGGTGCAGTCGGCGTTTTCTGTGCAAAGGGCGGTGTTGAGCCTCAGTCTGAAAACGTATGGCGTCAGGCTGATACCTATAACGTACCGCGTATGGCATTCATCAACAAGATGGATATCATGGGTGCAAACTTTTATGGAGCAGTGGATCAGATCCGTACAAGACTGGGTAAAAATGCAATCTGTATTCAGCTTCCGATTGGAAAGGAAGACGAATTCAAGGGCATTATTGACCTGTTTGAAATGAAAGCCTACATCTACAACGATGATAAGGGTGATGATATCAGTATTGTTGATGTTCCGGAAGATATGGCAGAAGATGCAGAGCTGTATCATACAGAACTCGTTGAAAAAATCTGTGAACTGGATGACGATCTGATGATGCAGTATCTGGAAGGAGAAGAGCCTTCTGTCGAAGAATTAAAGAAAGTTCTTCGGAAAGCGACCTGCGAATGCCAGGCTATTCCGGTATGCTGCGGTACCGCATACAGAAACAAAGGTATCCAGAAGCTTTTGGATGCAGTTATTGAGTTTATGCCGGCACCTACCGATATTCCGTCAATTAAAGGTACTGATCTGGATGGAAATGAGATCGAAAGACATTCTTCCGATGAAGAACCGTTTTCTGCTCTTGCGTTCAAGATTATGGCAGACCCCTTTGTTGGTAAGTTGGCATTCTTCCGTGTATATTCCGGTACAATGAACTCCGGTTCTTATGTACTGAATTCTACAAAGGGCAAGAAAGAGCGTGTTGGCCGTATCCTTCAGATGCATGCCAATAAGAGACAGGAACTGGATAAAGTATACTCCGGAGATATCGCGGCAGCTGTAGGATTTAAGGTTACCGGTACAGGTGATACACTCTGTGACGAGCAGCATCCGGTTATTCTGGAGTCCATGGAGTTCCCGGAGCCGGTTATCGAGCTGGCAATTGAGCCGAAGACGAAAGCAGGACAGGGCAAGATGGGTGAAGCTCTTGCAAAACTTGCAGAAGAAGACCCGACCTTCCGTGCACATACCGATCAGGAAACCGGCCAGACCATTATCGCTGGTATGGGTGAGCTGCATCTGGAAATCATCGTTGACCGTCTGCTTCGTGAATTTAAAGTAGAAGCAAATGTTGGTGCTCCGCAGGTTGCTTATAAAGAAGCCATTACCAAAGAAGTTACTGTTGACAGCAAATATGCAAAACAGTCCGGTGGTCGTGGACAGTACGGACATTGTAAGGTTATCTTTACTCCGATGGATCCCAACGGCGAGGAAACCTTCAAGTTCGAATCAACGGTTGTCGGCGGTGCAATTCCGAAGGAATATATCCCGGCAGTCGGCGAAGGTATCGAAGAGGCTACCAAAGCTGGTATCCTTGGCGGATATCCGGTACTGGGTGTTCATGCGAACGTATATGATGGTTCTTACCATGAAGTCGATTCCAGTGAAATGGCATTCCACATTGCTGGTTCCCTGGCCTTCAAGGAAGCAATGCAGAAGGGTGCTCCGGTACTGCTGGAGCCGATCATGAAAGTAGAAGTAACCATGCCGGAAGAGTACATGGGCGATGTAATCGGTGATATCAATTCCCGTCGTGGACGTATCGAAGGTATGGAAGACATCGGCGGCGGCAAGATGGTAAAAGGCTATGTTCCGCTGGCAGAAATGTTCGGTTACTCTACGGACCTTCGTTCCAAGACCCAGGGCCGTGGAAACTACTCCATGTTCTTTGAAAGATACGAGCAGGTTCCGAAGTCTGTACAGGAAAAAGTCCTGAGCGCAAAGAGTAAATAAACAGAGCAAATAATTTTAAAATTGTAAAAATAGGCTTGAAAATATCTTAGATTTGAAATATAATCTAAGATAGCCTACTAATAAGTAAATCTAAAAAGCCGGAAGGCACATGTTTTAAGGAGGACATTAAAAATGGCAAAAGCTAAGTTCGAAAGAACAAAACCACATTGTAATATTGGTACCATTGGTCACGTTGACCACGGCAAAACAACTCTGACCGCTGCTATTACCAAGACTCTGCATGACAGACTGAACCTTGGTGAAGCTGTAGCTTTTGATAACATCGATAAAGCTCCGGAAGAGAGAGAACGTGGTATTACTATTTCTACCGCTCACGTAGAGTATGAGACCGAGAACAGACATTATGCTCACGTTGACTGCCCGGGCCATGCTGACTATGTAAAGAACATGATCACTGGTGCTGCACAGATGGATGGTGCAATCCTGGTTGTAGCTGCTACTGATGGTGTTATGGCTCAGACCAAAGAGCACATCCTGCTTTCCCGTCAGGTAGGTGTACCGTACATCGTTGTATTCATGAACAAATGCGATATGGTAGACGACGAAGAACTGCTCGAGCTGGTAGACATGGAAATCCGTGAGCTGCTGAACGAGTATGAGTTCCCGGGCGATGACACCCCGATTATTCAGGGTTCTGCTCTGAAGGCTCTGGAAGATCCGTCAGGCGAATGGGGCGACAAGATCCTTGAGCTGATGAAAGCTGTTGATGAGTGGATTCCGGATCCGCAGCGTGATACTGATAAACCGTTCCTGATGCCGGTTGAGGACGTATTCACCATTACTGGTCGTGGTACTGTTGCTACAGGCCGTGTAGAGCGTGGTGTTCTGCATCTGAATGATGAAGTTGAAATCCTTGGTGTTAAGGAAGACAAGAGAAAAACTGTTGTAACCGGTATCGAAATGTTCCGTAAACTGCTGGATGAGGCTCAGGCTGGTGATAACATCGGTGCTCTGCTTCGTGGTGTTCAGAGAACAGATATCGTTCGTGGACAGGTTCTGGCTAAACCCGGTTCTGTTACCTGCCACAAAAAATTCACCGCTCAGGTTTACGTTCTGACCAAAGATGAAGGTGGACGTCATACTCCGTTCTTCAACAACTACAGACCGCAGTTCTACTTCCGTACAACGGACGTAACTGGTGTTATCGAGCTGCCGGCTGGTACAGAAATGTGCATGCCTGGTGATAACGTAGAAATGACCATCGAACTGATCCATCCGATCGCTATGGAGCAGGGTCTTACTTTCGCTATCCGTGAAGGTGGACGTACTGTTGGATCAGGCCGTGTTGCTACCATCATCGAGTAATTGAAAATTGTTTAAAACTTAGGGCTTTCCTATTGTGGGAAAGCCCTTTTTTCTTTCAGAAACAAAACTGGCATCGATATCTCACATGCTGCAAAAGTTTTAGTGAAGAATATAATTGACATAGTTTACGTCAGAGAATATAATGAACTTAATAAAATAGAGCTATAAAATCTAAAATATTAAGAAAGGAGAAAAAGGCGATGCTATACAATTATATAAAAGAACATTACAAAGAAGCAGAGCCGATTTTCTTTTCGGATTTGGAGAGAGAAGGTATTACGAAATCTGCTTTAAATCAGCAGTTAAAGAAATTCTGTGACAAGGGTTTGTTGCAGAAATATGATACAGGGGTATATTTTATTCCGAAGAAGACGCTGCTAAATTCTACAATTGGTCCTAATGCGGATATGGTAGCTAGATATCGTTTCATTTCCAAGGGAGACAATATAGACGGTTTTTATGGTGGCAATTCCTTTGCCAATCAGATAGGAATTACCACACAGGTTCCCCGAGTGGTTGAAATTGTAAGCAATAATACCAACTCTTCCGACAGAGAGGTGCGGATTGGCAACAGAAGATTTTATGTAAAGAGGCCAATCGTACAGATAACAAAGGAGAATGTGTATGTGTTGCAGATGCTGGAGCTGTTGAAAAATCTTGATGCGTATTTAGATTATTCCTATGAAGAGGCACGTGAGAAATTTGCAGAGTATATATCTATTCATGGAATCACAAGAAGGGATGTGGATTTATATATTAGGAAATATCCGATGTCTACGTTTAAATACTATTATGAATTGGAGTTAGATCATGTACTTGCATAAAGAGAATAGAGAATTATTTCGCGATGCAATCTTGCTGGCTTCACAGAAACTGGAAGTCAGCGAAGATATCGTAGAGAAAGATTATTATGTTACATTGATTTTGAAAAAGCTTTCCTCAATTGCATATCCGGTTGTGTTTAAGGGTGGTACGTCTCTTTCCAAAGCCTTTCATGTAATTGACCGATTCTCTGAGGATATCGACATAACATTTACAGAGCATCTGGGCGAAGCTAGAAGAAAGAAACTGAAATATAACATATTGAAGCCGATTGCTGATGAGTTAGGACTTGTGATTCGTAATTTCGACTCTATTGAAAGTGATAAAAATCTGAATCATTATGATTTTTATTATGAGTCAGTGGTAGGGGATAGAGTTATCAATGCAATTCCGTCTTATGTCAAGGTGGAAACCTCCTTGATGTCCTATGCATTTCCTACAGAAGAAAAGGAGTTGGGAAATTATATATTGGATGCCCTTGGAACTGAGGAAGAAGGGTTTATTACAACATATGATTTGAGAACATTCTCTATGCGTGTTCAGTCATTGAACCGTACCCTGATTGATAAAGTTTTTGCTGTATGCGATTATTACCTGCAGGGCAAGGCTCGCAGAAATGCAAGACATTTGTATGATATTTATAAGCTGACAGAGCATGTGGAGATTGACGATGATTTCTTGAAGCTTGTGAAAGAAGTACGTGCGCACAGAATCGCTATGGGAAGTGAAATTGCTCCGGCAGCACCCTTGCATGTAAATATTGTAGAGTTGGTTCAGAAGATTTGTGATGAAGATTTTTACAAAGAAGATTATCGGGAGACCACACTCAAATTGATTTCAGATTCTTTGGAGTATGATATGCTGAAGAAGCATTATAAGGAATTGGCGGAGAAGATATTTGCCTGACATGTTTTTCTAATTCAAAAGATGTAAAATAGGGTGGAATATGTAATTGACATAGTGGCCTGAAGGGCATATTTTTATTCATACAAAGGTCTCCGTTAATCTTATGGTTTTGAACTATAGAAGAGATGAACATTAAAGAAAATATTATGTTATAGTTTGGGCTGGGCGAAGGACCCGGGTCCATCAGCAGATGGGGAGGTTCCCCTTCACATTTTTCATAATATATTTGGAATTGCGGCGGACGTCTGCGGACTATGCCTAAGGGAGTTGGATGCGTCCGGCTTCCTTTTTAATGTTTAAGTAAAGATACACACGAGAGCAACCTGTGTGTACTTACACTTTAATGTGTATCACACCACGTATCTCCTCATTTTTGTTCGCCCAGCCCAAGATTATTCCAGGTATGATACAACAGTAAAACATAATTCCGTTCGCCCACCCTACCACTAATCAACGAAGGTCGAATGAATTTCACAAAGAATAATTTTACATTCCGGTTCGCCCATGCTACAATTAAGAAAATGTTTGCTTGATAAAAACTGGCTGCATTTTGGCTGCAAAATTTTTTAAAACTACAGATTTTCTGCACAAAATAATAAATCAGAGAAAATAAAATGGGAAGCGGGAACGAGAGAGGTGTGATATATGGGTATCTATTTAAATCCCGGAAATGAAAGTTTCCAGGAATCAATTGAATCAGAGATATATGTGGATAAAACGGAATTGATTGCATATACGAATCGTGTATTGAAAACGAGGCAGAAATTTGTGTGTGTAAGTAGACCAAGAAGATTTGGAAAATCCATGGCAGCTGAGATGCTGGCAGCCTATTATGGAAGAAATGCAGATTCCAGAAAGCAGTTTGAGAATCTTAAAATAGGAAAAGATGCTTCTTTTATGGAACATCTGAATCAGTATAATGTTATATTTATGAATATGCAGGATTTCTTCAGCCGGACACATGATGTGAATAAAATGAAGATGCTGCTGGAAAAGTGTTTACTCAGAGATCTTTTGAAAAAATATACGGATGTGGACTATCTGGATAAAACAGATTTAATTGGGGTTTTACAGGATATTTATGCAGAATGCAGAATCCGTTTTATTTTTATAATTGATGAATGGGATTGTATTTTCAGGGAAAACAAAGATGGTTCAGAAGCTCATAAAACGTATCTGGATTTCTTGAGAAATCTTTTGAAAGACAGATCTTATGTGGCATTAGCATACATGACGGGAATTCTTCCGATTAAAAAATACGGATCACATTCGGCTTTGAATATGTTTGATGAATTTTCTATGACAAATCCAAAGCAGCTTGCGGAGTTTGTAGGTTTTACGGAGTCAGAAGTAAAAGAATTATGTGATCGGTACGGAATGGACTTTGAAGAAACCAGAAGGTGGTATGATGGATACCGCTTTGAAAACGTGGAACATGTGTACAGTCCACGATCTGTGGTCAGTGCAATGCTCAGCAGAAGTTTTGACAACTACTGGAACCAGACGGAAACTTTTGAAGCACTGCGTGACTATATTGTTATGAATTATGCGGGGCTGAAGGATATTGTAATCGAACTGCTGGCAGGGAAACATAAAAAGATAGAAACAGGTTCCTTCAGTAATGATATGACCACGTTTGCAACAGCAGACGATGTACTGACTTTATTGATTCATCTCGGATATTTGGCATATGACTTTTCAGAGAAAGAGGTATTTATACCAAATTCGGAAATTGCTTCTGAATTTGTGGCAGCTATTCAGGGGGCAGGTTGGGAGAATGTTGTTACTGCTGTAAAAAAGTCAGATAATCTGTTGAAAGCAACCTGGAATAAAAATTCGGAAGCAGTTGCGGAGGGAATAGAGGAATCACATTTTGAGACTTCTATATTAAAATACAATGATGAGAACTCTCTGTCCTGTGTGATTGATGAGGTAGCAGGAGATTCGGTATAGAGATTACAGAAAGAGGGATAAGCCAGTATCTGGTTTAGCTCTCTTTTTATTCTAACATAAAAGTGAATGGTGTGCACTGTGTTACTGTACACAGGTAATTTCGGTACCGAAATTACCGTATGAAAGTCTTTTGGCTTCGGATTTTGGCCATTTTAAATGCGAAGCATGGCCAAAATCGGTTACAGTACGCACAGGGTGTGTACTGTAACTGTACTGTAACGAAGTGTGTGTCGGGCAGCCTTTTCGGATATACAACAGGAGAAAAATATTGTAGAATAGGGACATAGGGTTATGGAAGGAGAATAAGATGAAAAGTATTTTATTACTTGAAGATGATGAAAACTTAAATCGGGGCATCAGTCTGAAGCTTGGCAAGGAAGGATATCATGTGTTTTCAGCATGTACGATCTTGGAAGCAAAATCAATATTTTGCAAAGAAAATATTGATTTTGTTATTAGTGATATTACTTTACCGGATGGCAATGGTTTGGATTTTGGGAAAGCGGTAAGAGAAAAAAGCAATGCGGTTTTGATTTATTTAACGGCAATGGATCAGGAAATCGATATTGTAAATGGATATGATACAGGCGCGGACGACTATATCACCAAGCCTTTTTCGGTAAATATTCTTATATCTAAAGTAAATGCCTTTATGAGAAGGTTAGGAAATAAAGAAGAAGGAATCTATACTTCAGGGGATATTGAAGTATTTGTAAATGATATGCAGGTGAAAAAAGCCGGGACGCTTATTACATTAAGCAAAACGGAGCTACAGCTTTTGATGTTTCTCCTTGACAATGCAGGACATATACTTTCCAAGGAAAGTATACTCGATAAGGTATGGGGACTGGACGGGCAGTTTGTAGATGACAATACAGTAACGGTAAATATCAGCCGTCTTAAGAATAAGCTTGGAACAGACCGTATAGAAAATGTAAGGGGACTTGGATACATATGGACCGAAAAGGTAAACAAAAAA
>JAXEJQ010000129.1:0-4436 GCA_034101475.1 Candidatus Limivivens sp. | reverse complement strand
CAGTGGGCACCGCAACTGATGTATAATTTCCAGACGAATCAAACGCATAAATATGGGTAACATAATCACCGCACTCATTGTTATGACTGGTTCCATCAACCCGGAATGTGTAGGTATCACCACTCCTGCTCCCACGGCTTGCAGCCGAAGTCCACCAATTCCCGTCTATATCATCCTGATCATTATATGCCGTCCATGTCGGAAACTGTACACGATCTACCCCTCCGCTGTCAGTTACTGTGCAGGAAACTGTATAACCTGTATGAGATACGTCTGAAACTCTGATATTCGAAATGATCGGTTTTGTTGTGTCTGCCTGAACTGCTGTCTTTTCTTTTACTAATTTCCCCTGTTTTAATAAATTGAGCATTTGAATATTTTGCGCACTTGTCCCGGAATAATTTGAAATTCCATTCAGCGCTGCTATATTTGATCGATTCGAAAAGCTGGAATCAACACCAATCGACTGCAGTGCAGACACAATACTGGTATGGGCAGAGCTGCACGCCGGATAGTATGTAGAATGAGAAGACGGAGGCTGTACACCGCCATCATGATTATAAAAATACCATGCACATTGTCTTCTTCTTTCCAGTCTGGGCATCCCTGCCCGCTCAAACATTGCACAAAAAGTATCTGATGCAAAGTCAACATCCGTGAGCTGTTTGTAGCTTGCCAATGACATTCGGTATTTCGAGTCATAGCCAGCACCAAGGCACCATTGAACCCCATATTCCCCATTCAGTTCCTTTAAAAAAAATTCTAACTGTACTTCAAGATTCGTATTTGGCCACCCAACGCCCCTTGCATTACAGTAATCGATAAATGCCGTGCGTCTGTTACTGAATTTGGTGTTTGTCCATTGACACATACCAATTCCCGCATTGCTGCCTTTTTCAACAGCATCCAGTACAATATCTTTTATCGCTTCCCCGTCTGACTCAAACACCAGATTTCCTACTACACCTGCTGCTGCCTGCTTGGTATATCCAATACTTTTCAAATAATTATACACTTTCCACGCATTGTTGCTTCCGGACAGAGTGAGGGCACTCACTTTCATACTGAATACAAACAGAAAACACAAGAAAACTCCCACCAGGGTCTGACCAATTTTTTCTTTCTTTCCCATACCTTTCCTTTCTACTTTTGCATATTCTCATTTCATTCCTCACAAGATAAAACTGACTCATCCCTGCTAATATCTGATACCAAGCCTCCAGCCATTCCGAAAATCACCGGACACCCGAACCGTCCGCTTTGAGGAATACTCGTATTTTATGCAATCGTCCTGACTATTGATGCCACACGGAAAATACATATAATTACTCTCAAGATTTGGCGGTAAGAAACTGCCGCTGCAGCTTGCAAGCTCCGTCACTCCCGATCCGTTCAGATTACACCGATAAATTGTCTGTACGTATACAGAACTGGCACTATTATAATCGGCGATCTTACACACAGAATAATAAATTTTCCCTTTAATGATTTTGAAAACCGTACAATCAGAAATTTTCTTTATTACTTTTCCGGTAGACATATTGTAAATTCTGAAGGTTGTTGGTGACGGATCACCACCTACATTCAATACTGTCATATAGTTTTTATATTGACATGACCACCCGCCTCCGTCCAATGCCGGTATACGTGTTTTTTTCCCGGAAGTAATATTAAGCCGATAAGTCCTCAAACCGGAAATTTCAAAATTTCCTTCTGCATAGTAGATGTTTCCTTTATAGTATCCCAGTAAATATCCTTCCACACTGCAAATTCTCTTTCTGACTCCCGTTTTCATATTATACGAATAAATCAGAACTCTATTGTCCGATGTATCACTGTAATACAGAATATCTCCTTCTCCGACTGCCATATTGCTTCTGCTGGAAACCGTATAAATATAGCCTTCTGTATTTTTATAAAACAGATTGGACATACCTGCACTTTTATCTAATTTTGCATAATAATTACCAGTTTTCACCCATGAATTATTAATGTATACCGGCGCTTGAGACAAAGACTTTGAAGGCAAAACAACCGATTTATATGCGCTTGATGCTGAATACAGCCTGCCATTATATCCAATATGGCAAAACCTCAGCTTATAGTAATATTTCTTTCCTGATTTCAATCCCGTATCTGTATAACTGCCTTTTGAGTAAGGTAACGTTGCTATCTTCGTATACTTCCCCTTTGCAGATGCTGCACGCAAAATATCCACACAAATTGAACAGTTCATTTTTTTCCAGGTAATCTTTGCTGACGAAGAAGACCCCCGGACAATACTGCTTATTACCGGTTTTTTCATAATTTTACCGATCAGCTTCATTGTCCCTTTGCGTTTTGAAGAAGTAGAATCATAGAGCTGCACCTCAAGGAAACCTTCCATGGATTTCAGTTTAGCAGTTACTGTACTGGTACCCTTCGCACGATTGTATTTCCACGTTTTATCAGCCAGATTCACATAATACCATGTGTTCGTATCCTGTTTCCGGTAACGAAGTCTGCTAACCGGCTTTTTCCCTTTTACAGTGATCCGAATATAATTCTCAATTGGCTGCCAGAGCGCCCAGTCCCCCCAGCTTTGCGACCATTTCTTTCCGTTCGTAACAAACGCTGTTTCTGTTCCGTAATCCGCCCCGCATCTTGCATAGATCTTCTCAGACGGAGCAAGCAAGCTGATTCCCACACATGCCCCAAAAAGCAAATAAACCAAGTATCTCCGAATACTCCTTTTCTCTCTCATTTTACATTTCTCCTTTTTTTACAAAGAAATACCTTTTTGCAGGTCACCCCACAAATGATTTTCATACCCGCAGTTCAGCCTATCCTGTGCTCATATTTTTTCAATACTCCGATAGAATGAGCCAATGGACAAATGGATATGAAAAATCCGTGCCTGCATGAATTTTCATGTCTATAGATCCTGCCCAGTATTCGGATATAGTGGGACATTCGTCCCACTATATTACATGATTCTCTTTATTAAGCAAATACTGAATATGCATAACAACTGTTGGAATTTATCAGTCAATCTTTTCTCTTTCTTCTTTACAACAGCCGTCAGGAACAACTCACAATTTGAAAACTATTTTTATAAATGCTTCTATAAGAATATCCTTTCTCGATTACCGTTGCAGCTGAATCCGAATCTTTTGTTCCAATAGAGGAACTATGAAGGTTTCCGGCAGAAAAATTCCAGACTCGCCCGTCTCCAAGGGAAGTAGTATAATACTTATTTTTCGTGTAAGAATAACGCTGCGGTTTACAGGAAGCATAAGAAACCGGAAACCAGCCCACCTCCGCATTTGCCAGCGTAAGAGAATATCTGTGACAGTCACTCAGTCCCTGGTAAGGTTCTCTTCCGCCGCATACCGGGCAGGTAAAGGAGTAATAACGAAACAGCTTCGTTGTCCGTACCTCTCTTGAACTCGTTGCACTTACAGGAGATAAGGACCATGCTGACCAGCTGCCATAACGGGTTCCTGATGTAACCTTAATCGTCCTTTTTGCCGAATAAGTCCTGCCCTGATACTTCATTTTGGCTGTTATAACAGCTGTTCCGACCCCTTTTGCAGATACTTTTCCGGCTGACACCGTTGCGACCTTTGTATTTGAAGAACTCCATGTTACTGCTGCATTTGCCGGATAAACTGTCGCTTTCAGCACCAGGGATGAACCTCCGGTACTGCCAGCAGCTGAAACAGACACGTGTGGTGTCGTTGTTGTTTTTGACGGCTGCTGTGTCGTTTTCGATGGCTGTACAGTTTGCTGCGGTGTATAATCACTATATGATACCACCGCACCTGAACCTCCGGCTGCATTCCATACCGGCACCGTATCCCAGCCATAAAATCCGCAGCCGCTCACCAACGCCTGAAAAGATGTATGCAATTCCGTTTTTGAATAGGGCTGAACCACAAATTTATACTTTCTGTTTTTTCCCAATGAAAAAGTCTTTGTCTTTCCAGTCCAATCATATGTTTTTCTGTAGAGCTTTCCTCCGCTCGAGTAACTTACAGTGACCCGGTACCGTCCATACATTGAATAATACTTTTTAGCTCCGCCGAACAGCTTAATCCCGATCGCTTTTCCCTTTCCCTTCTGGGTAAGTGTCACCTTCTTTGAAGAAAGCAGCCTGGAATCTGTTGTTACATAAAATGTAGTTGACCCAGATGCATCCCCAGATACCGTTTCCGCGCTTACAGGAAACGCAAAAATCAGTGCCATCATAATTACTGCCGCTAAGACATGGCAAATTCTGTTCCATTTATTCATATTGCTTTACCTCCCTTTCTGATCACTTTCGAATCTTAATTTTCTTTACTCCACTCCATGCAGACTGAATACTCCCCTTGTAAGTGCATATTCTTACATAATAGGTTTTTCCTTTTGAAACAGAGATTGTTTTTTTCAAAGTCCGATTGCCTGTTACCTTA
>JAXEJQ010000128.1:0-4829 GCA_034101475.1 Candidatus Limivivens sp. | reverse complement strand
TAAGGTAACAGGCAATCGGACTTTGAAAAAAACAATCTCTGTTTCAAAAGGAAAAACCTATTATGTAAGAATATGCACTTACAAGGGGAGTATTCAGTCTGCATGGAGTGGAGTAAAGAAAATTAAGATTCGAAAGTGATCGGAAAGGGCAAGTTATTTGGATACCTGTGAGTTAAAAGAAAGAACGTAACTGTTCAGAACAGGTCGAATCGCTTGCTGATGAGGCCGTAAGAACGTGAATCGTGCGTGAGCAAACCCCATCGGCGCAGCCGATTTTCATGGGTTTGCGAATCGTATCTGTGAAGGTACTGAGCAGATACGAAAGAACAATATTACAAGCAAAAAGGTAATGTATAGTTTGAGGCACACTGCTGTAGGTCTGATCATTCCTATGTCGGGAATGACCAGACCTTTTTGCCTATTTGGCGGAAACAAGTAAATTGTGATGTTTCTTAAGTATTATTTGAATAATTTGTAGCTGTGAAGGTACTGAACAGATACAATCATTCATTTAAATGTGCAGATTTCCACACAGTCCTCAGACGCAACACTGCCGGTTTCCGTCCTGCCTGCTGACCGTGAAGTTCCCATAGTGGATTTACGAATAAAACTGTGGTATCATGATACCAGATCTTTTTTGATTTTGGCATCGCTGCCGGAGGAGATGCAGAAAATACGGGAAAGAGGAGAAAGGTTATGTCTGTGCGCAAGCTGTCGATTATGCTGTTTCTGGTCAACGGGCTGCAGTTCCTGCTGGGAGCGGGGATGCTGATCGGCCTTCAGAGCAACGCAATTGAACATTCGGAGATGGTTCTGGATCTGGCCATGGGGCTGGTGCCGCTGTCCAGTCTGCTGTCCATTACGGGGCTGTTTTCTGTGACGCGCTATCAGAAGCGGAATTATCAGGAGAGTATGGAAAATCTGGAAAATCTGAACACCAGGCTGCGGGAGCAGCGTCACGATTATCTGAATCAGATTCAGGTTGTTTACGGGCTGCTGGAACTGGAGGAATATCAGGAAGCCAGGGATTACCTGCGCCCGGTGTTCCGGGATATTATGAAGGTGAACCGGGCTCTGAAAACAGCCCAGCCGGCAGTGAATGCTCTGCTGCAGGCGAAGATGGAGGAGGCGGAGCGGCAGGGCATTGATTTTTATCCGGAGGTGGCTGCCCAGCTTCAGAATCTGAATATTGAGCCCTGGGAGCTCTGCAAGATTCTGGCCAATCTGCTGGACAACGCCATGACGGCTGTAGCCGGGCTGGAAGGGGAACGGAAAATTACACTTCGGATCGAAGAGACAAAGGATACCTATTACTTTCTTGTGCAGAATAATGGACCGGAGATTCCGCAGCAGCAGCAGAAGCTGATTTTCCGGAAGGGCTATACCACGAAAAACGAGGAAGGCCATGGAATGGGGCTTTTTATTGTGAGTTCCGCTTTAAAAGAAGCCGGAGGAACGATCCGGCTGGAAAGTGTTCCCGGGGAAACCACGTTTTCCTTTACACTTCCCGTAAATTCCGTGCCAAAAAGTGACAGATTGCGCGGAAAAATGTATAAATAACGGATTATGCCTTTTCATTCCGGACGGGTGCGGTAAAATAGAGATATCAAGCAGGAAAACGCACAAAAGAGAAAGGGGAATGAACATGGATGGTTTGGCATGGGCAGGACTTTTGCTGCTGATTGCCGGTTTTATTCTGATCGGGATTGAGATTGCGCTTCCGGGTTTCTCCGTACCCGGGATCAGCGGGATTATCTGTCTGGTGGCGGGAGTTTTTCTACTGGCAGATTCTGTGACGGAGGCGGCTTTTATTACCATTGCCGTGCTGGCACTGCTGGGAATTCTGATGGCAGTGATGCTCTGGCTGCTGTCAAAGGGAAAGCTGAAGACGCCGATTATTCTGAAAGAGGAACAGAACAGGGCAGAGGGATATCTGAGCTCCGGAGATCTGGATTATCTGCTGGGAAAGCAGGGGTATGCGGCGACGGATCTGCGGCCCTCCGGGATTGCGAATATTGATGGGATCAATTTTGACGTGGTGTCTGAGGGGAATTATATTTCCAGAGACCAGAAGATCGAGATTATAAAAGTAGAAGGTTCCAAACTGGTGGTTCGGGAAAGAAAAGAAGGAGGAAAAGAGAATGAGTAATATTTTATGGATTGTACTGCTTGGGATTATCGGGCTGTTGATTATTCTGTTTTTTGTGTTTGTTCCGGTGGGGCTCTGGGTATCCTCTCTGGCAGCGAACGTGCGTGTCAGCATCTTTAACATGATCGGTATGCGTCTGCGCCGCGTGAAGCCGGCCAAGATTGTGATGCCGTTGATCAAGGCCAGAAAAGCCGGGCTGAACCTTGCGGTGAATCAGCTGGAGGCCCATTATCTGGCAGGCGGAAATGTGGACAATGTTGTCAATGCCCTGATTGCTTCTGAGCGGGCGGGGATTGAGCTGAAATTTGAAAAGGCCGCAGCTATTGACCTGGCAGGCCGGAATGTGCTGGAAGCTGTGAAGATGAGCGTAAATCCAAAGGTGATCGAGACTCCCAATGTGTCGGCTGTGGCAAAGGACGGGATTGAACTGCTGGTAAAGGCACGGGTTACAGTTCGGGCAGATCTGGAACGTCTGGTGGGCGGTGCCGGTGAGGCGACGATCCTTGCCCGGATCGGCGAGGGTATCGTTACCACTGTGGGATCTGCGGATTCCCATAAAGAAGTGCTGGAGAATCCGGATGATATTTCCAAGAGGGTGCTCAGCAAGGGACTGGATTCCGGTACGGCTTTTGAGATTCTTTCCATTGATATCGCGGATATCGACGTTGGAAGAAATATCGGAGCACAGCTTCAGAGTCTTCAGGCGGAAGCTGACAAGAACATCGCTCAGGCAAAGGCAGAGGAACGCCGTGCCATGGCTGTGGCGAAAGAACAGGAAATGCGCGCTTACGTCGTAGAAGCAGAGGCAGAAGTACCCAAGGCGATGGCCTATGCCCTGCGGGAAGGGAAGATCAGCGTGATGGATTATTATGAGCTTCAGAATCTGCGGGCAGATACGGAAATGCGGGAGAGTATCGGCGGAAAAGGCACCGAAAAGGAGACTCTGGACTGAGCAGAGAGGTGATGCCCAATGAAAAAAGGATGGTATAATGCCCTGGCGATGACTGGGAGGCAGTTTGCGGATCTGAACGGCATGTCCCGGAGCATGAACGGGAAGGAACTGTACGGGGCGTTTTCCGGAGTGGGAAAAGATTTGGCTGCTCTGGCCGGTCACAAGAAAAAGAAATCAAAGGCCGGACCCGGGAAACAGGGAATGAATGACAGCAGCGGTGAAGAGACGCTTTCTGGTGGAGGACAGAATGAACGGATCCGGCCGCAGAACCGGAGTGCCGCGGAGAACGGAAGGCTGGTTCAGGCCGGAAGCCCGGGAGGCAATAGCCCCCGGGGAGCACAGGGAGCTTCCGTCTGGCGGGGAGAAAGCAGTCGGAGAACGGATTACGGGAAGTCAGGGAGCAGCCCTTCCGGCCGGCAAAGCTGTCCGGCAGGATTGGGAAGTCCGAAGATCCCGGAAGCGGGGAGGATATCCCCGGAAATGCTTCGGCAGGCGGTTTTATGGTCGGAAATCCTGGGTGAGCCGGTTTCCAGAAAACGCCGGAGAAAAAGGATGAATGTGAATGGCAGTAAAAGTAATGCTGATCGAAGATGAAGCCGGTATGCGGCTTCTTCTTCGTAAAATTATCGAAAAACATGAAGAATTTGAGGTTGTTGCGGAATGTGATACCCTTTCGGAATCCGTGATTCAGTTTCATCGGAAGCAGCCCGATGTGATTTTTCTGGATATTGAAATCAAGGGAGAGAATGGGATTGAATGCGCGCGGGTTCTGACGGACCTGAACCCCAGGGTGAAGATTATTTTTGCCACGGCTCATGCAGAATATATGCCGGAGGCTTTTGAGCTGTATGCCTTCGACTATCTGGTGAAACCCTTTGATATTGAGCGGGTGAACCGGACACTGGAGCGGATTGTCTCCATGCAGAGACCGGATACCTGTGAGCCGGAGGAAAAGCTTGTCAGAACGGAGTACCGCCAGGATAAGCTTCTGGTGAAGGGAAAGGAAAGCATGAGCTTTATCAACATTCCGGATATTGTGCTGATCCAGCGGGAGAATCATGCGACGGTTATCTATACGGAGACCGACAGCTATGTAACCTCGGTCAGCCTGTCAGAGCTGGAGAAAAAGCTGGATCCCGGTCAGTTCCTGCGCAGCCACAAATCCTACATTATTAATTTGTCCAGAATCCGAAAAATTGAGCCCTATGGCAGATGGACCCATGTGGTTCATTTTCAGGGACGAAAAGAGGATGCGCTGCTGACGGCGGAAAAGTTCGAAGAGATTAAGAAGCGATTTTTGTAGGTTGGCGTACGTATTTATTCTGGAAAGAGAGAAAGTGGATACAAATAAAAAGGTATGTTTTACAGGAAACTGCCGCATGAGTGTTTGAAAAATCACAAGTGCGGCAGTTTTTTTCTGTTTCGAATATGACAATTAAAATACAGCGGCGTTTTGCGGCAGGACAGCCCGATTTGCGGAAAGGTTTCTTATCGTGTAAAATGCAAAAAATGTAGCAAAAAGACGCAGATTCTGCAGGATTGTCAATATGCGCTTTTTTTCAGGTATAATAAAGTTAAAGTTCCAATTTTTATGATGCCAGGGTCAAAAGTCATAAACCACGATGCGCTTGCGCATAAGTGGTTTTATGACTGATTGACCCGCCCCAATATGAGGATAAAAGTGGGACGAATGTCCCACGATATCCGAATATTGGGCAGGATTGTGGG
>JAXEJQ010000127.1:0-26529 GCA_034101475.1 Candidatus Limivivens sp. | reverse complement strand
TGACAGAGGCTCCAACAGAGCCGGTGACAGAGGCCCCCACAGAGCCGGTGACAGAGGCCCCCACAGAGCCGGTGACGGAGGCTCCCACAGAGCCGGTGACAGAGGCCCCTACAGAACCGGTGACGGAGGCTCCCACAGAGCCGGTGACGGAGGCTCCCACAGAGCCGGTGACGGAGGCCCCCACAGAGCCGATGACAGAAGCGCCCCAGACAGAGACACAGGATACGGAGCCGCCGACGGAAACAGAGACGGAGAGTGAAACGGAATCGGAGACGGAACCGGAGACCTCTCCCATGGGGAACGTAAAAGCATACAGCAAACTGAATTATAAATCAAAGCCATACAAGGGTGAAGGAACCAAAGAAGATCCCTATGTTTTTTTCTGCAAAGACGGAGCAGTGGTTAAGGCTTCTTTTATGAATATGGTACTTGGCTTTGTATCGGATGGTACCACAAAGAAAGATGGCGGTTTCCGTAAGGACGGAGAAGGCAGCTATGTAGTGCTGGAGATCCGGGAAGGAGACGATGTTACAGGAGGCTTTATCAAAGGCATTCAGATCAACGGAACCCGGAAAAACGACAGCTCCTATGATCCTTCCACAAGCTGGATCTTTACCTGTGATGGCCTGGAGAAAGAAACAGAGGAGGTTACAGAGCCGGACACAGTGGATACAGAACCGGATACAGGCTGGGACGATCCGGGCTGGGATGATCCGGGCTGGGACGATCCGGGCTGGGATGATCCGGGGACGGATGTTTATACCGTCAGTGAACTGAAAGAGGCCATCAGTCAGAAGGAGGAAGAGATCCGGGAACTGGAGCTGGAGATCCGAAGCGCTGATCTGCGGGTGCAGCAGGCTCAAAGAAAAGTCGATGAGGCGATGGTAAAAGCCACCCTGAACGGTGTTGTCAAGGAAGTGGGTGATCCGGAGATCGGTGATATTGACGGTGAAGCCTTTATTACCGTGACCAGTAATTCCGGTATGTATGTGAAGGGGACGGTCAGTGAACTGGAGCTGTCCCAGGTTAAGGTTGGAAGCATCATAACAGGAACATCGGGAGATTCTTATGTCTCCTTTGAAGCGGAGATTACGGAAATTTCCGAGTATCCGACCTCCTCTTCGGATTATTATTACTATGGAGACAGTAATCCCAATGTTTCCTATTATCCGTTTACTGCTTATATTGATGATGCCGAGGGTATCCGCAATAATGAATGGGCGGAGCTGACGATTCAGGGCAGCGGTGAGGATACTTCAGAAAGTCTGTACATTGACAAGCGTTACATCCGGTCAGAAAACGGCCAGAGCTATGTATATAAGGCCGGAAGTGATAATAAACTGGAAAAGCAGTACATTAAGACCGGTCAGACCCTTTATTCCCAGTATGTGGAGATCAAGCAGGGACTGAGTCTGACAGACAGCATTGCCTTCCCCTATGGGAAAAATGTATACGAAGGCGCCCCGGTCAAGACCGAGGAGGATGGATATCCGGCAGATGAAGGAGAGAATTTTGATGATGATCTGAGCAGTTCTTATGACCTGAACAGCATGGATGAATATGGGGAGGATTATGACGACTACGACTACAGTGATGAACTGGGCGGGTTTGAAGATCTGGATGACGGTACTTTCTTTGATGACGAGGTTTCTTACGATGATATGGATGTTCTGGAGTAGGAGGGTGATGGAATATGATTGAAAATATACGTTTGTCTTTCCAGGGCGTCTGGTCCCATAAAATGCGGTCCTTCCTGACGATGCTGGGTATTATTATCGGAATTGCTTCCATCATTTCCATTGTTTCCACCATTCAGGGAACCAATGAACAGATCCGGGAAAATCTGATCGGATCCGGGAACAACGCGGTGACGATTCAGCTTTACCGGGGAGATTCCGCCTATGAAATCACAGACTACGATCCGGTTCCTGAGGGGATACCGGTGATCACAGAGAGCGTGCGCCAGCAGGTTCTGGCAGTGGACGGAGTGGAAGATGCCTCCCTGTATAACAGCCGAAGCTGGGCAGATGGTATTTATTACCAGAACACTGCGCTGTCCACAGCTCAGGTGTACGGGATTGATCTCCACTATTTCAACACCTGCGGCTATGTGGTCCGCACGGGACGGGAATTCATCCAGGAGGATTATGATGAGTTCCGCAAGGTTGTGATTCTGGATCAGACCGCGGCCAGCAGCCTGTTTCAGGAGGAGGAGCCGTTGGGAAAAACCATTGAAATCGGCCAGCAGCCCTATGTGGTGGTGGGAGTTGCGCAGAAAAGAGCCGGGTTTGAACCGGTGATCAATTCAGAGGAGGACTATGATCTGTACATGGCCGATGAGGCCAGCGGCATTGTGTATATGCCTTCTGCCGCCTGGTGCATTGCTTACAAATATGACGAACCCCAGAATCTCGTGATCAAGGCGGCGTCCATCGATGATATGACCAGTGCGGGGAAAAAATGTGCGGATATTCTGAATCAGTCTCTGACAGATTCCAATACGGATATCAAATACAAGGCAGAGAACCTTCTGGAGACGGCGGAACAGATCCAGAGCTCCAGTCAGGCCATGAACAATCAGCTGATCTGGATTGCGAGTATATCGCTTCTGGTAGGCGGCATCGGTGTTATGAATATCATGCTGGTATCAGTTACTGAGCGAATCAGCGAGATTGGTCTGAAAAAGGCCATTGGCGCCAAGAAACGGAGTATTCTGGGACAGTTCCTGACAGAGGCAGTGGTGCTCACCAGCACAGGCGGTATTATCGGCGTTTTTTCGGGAATTATTATGGCTCAGGCCGTTTCAAAGATGTCGGATACCCGAGTGGGCATCAGCGTTCCGGCCATTGTGATTTCCGTTGTATTTTCCATGCTGATCGGGATTGTGTTCGGCCTGATTCCGTCGATTAAAGCGGCGAATCTGAATCCTATTGACGCACTGCGTCATGAATAGGAAAAAATTGCTTGACAAAATTTCTTTTCAGCGTTAAAATGAGAAAAATTACAAATTAGTTCTTTAAACCGATGAAGCGGAGATAAAAATAGTTGTGCACTTCCAGAGAGTCCGGGCAGGTGAGAGCCGGGCAGAACGCAGATTATTAAATGAACCGCCGAGGGCACAGTCAAAGGCAGTGATTACTGCCGAGTATTCTGTGACGTGGGGCATACGTTAGTTGCCGGGAATATGTTGGTATTCCGTAAAGGGTACGGATTCGTCCGTAAAGCAAGGTGGTACCGCGGGTAGATAATTGCACGACTCGTCCTTGGCAGTAGAAGAACACTGCCAGGGGCGTTTTTTATTGCAAAAAAAATGCTTTATAAAAAAGGAGGAGAACGATGCAGCCATCACTTGAAGAGGTCAGACAGATTCTGACAGAAGACAGCTATAAGGTGATTCCATTTTCCAGGGAAATCCTCGCAGATATGAATTCACCCATCCGGGTTCTGGGGATTTTAAAAGGCGCAGGAAGCCATTGCTTTCTGCTGGAAAGTATGGAGGACAGCAGGCGATGGGGGCGCTACTCCTTTCTGGGCTATGATCCGAAAATGGAGCTGACCTGCGAAGGCGGAAAGCTGACGATTAACCGGAAAACCGAGTGTCAGATCATCACGGAAAGGCCCCAGGAAAAGATCCGGGAGATTTTAAGGGAACATCGGGCGCCGCGGCTTCCCGGGCTGCCCTCCCTGACCGGCGGGCTTATCGGATATTTTGCCTACGACTATATTCAGTACAGCGAACCTTACCTGAAGCTGGACGCGGAGGATCAGGAGCATTTTAAGGATGTGGACCTGATGCTGTTCGACAAGATTATCGCTTTCGACCATCTGAAGCAGAAGATGATTCTGATCTATAATCTGAAGATTTCACCGGGAAAAACAGCGGAGGCTCTCTGCCGGGAGGCAGAAGACCAGCTGGATGCGATGGAAGCGCTGATTCAGAAGGGGCATGTGGAAGTGCCGGACGGAAGGATGACCTCGGAGCTCAGGCCGCTGTTCGGAAAAGAAGCCTACTGTGCGATGGTGGAAAGGGCCAGACATTTTATTTACGAGGGAGATATTTTCCAGGTGGTTCTCTCCAACCGTCTGGAAGCGGATTTTGAGGGGAGTCTGTTTAACGCGTATCGGTACATGCGGCTGAATAATCCATCTCCCTACATGTTTTATTTTTCCAGCAACGATCTGGAGATCGCCGGGGCCTCCCCGGAAACTCTGGTGAAGCTGGAGGACGGAATTCTGCGGACCTTCCCGCTGGCAGGCACGAGACCCAGAGGGAACAGTGAGGAGGAAGACCAGAGGCTCTGCCGGGAGCTTCTGCTGGACGAGAAGGAATGCGCCGAGCACAATATGCTGGTGGACCTGGGCCGGAACGCTCTGGGGAAAATCAGCCGGTTTGGGAGTGTAAAGGTGGAAAAGTATATGGATGTGGTGAAATATTCCCATGTGATGCACATCGCCTCCATGGTGGAAAGCGAGATTGCAGAGGGAAAGGATGCACTGGATGCCATTGCTTCCGTGCTTCCGGCGGGAACCCTGTCGGGAGCTCCCAAGGTACGGGCCTGTGAGATTATCAATGAACTGGAAAAAAACCGACGGGGAATTTACGGAGGTGCCATCGGTTATCTGGATTTTACCGGAAATATGGATACATGTATTGCCATCCGCATTGCGTTTAAGAAAAACGGAAAGGTATTTATCCGTTCAGGCGCGGGCATTGTTGCCGACAGCGTACCGGAAAAAGAATATCAGGAGTGTATCAACAAAGCTCAGGCAGTGGTGAGCGCACTGAAGAAAACACAGGGAGGAGCGGCGCTATGATTCTTTTGATTGATAACTATGACAGCTTTTCCTATAACCTTTACCAGGCAGTGGGGCAGGTCAGTCCGGATATCCGGGTGATCCGGAATGATGAGCTGACAGTTTCGCAGATTCGTGCGCTGGAGCCGGAGGGAATCATTCTTTCGCCGGGGCCCGGAAAACCGGAGAATGCCGGAGTCTGTGAGGCGGTGGCCAGGGAGCTGGGAAAAGAAATTCCCACTTTAGGTGTGTGCCTGGGGCATCAGGCCATTTATGAAGCCTTTGGCGGAACGGTATCCTATGCGAAAAAGCTGATGCATGGAAAACAGTCCATGGTAAAACTGGATCCCAGATGTCCCCTGTTTGCGGGGCTTCCGAAGATCGTTCCTGTGGCAAGATATCATTCTCTGGCGGGAGTAAAGGAAACCCTGCCGGATTCTCTGAAGATAACTGCCGTCACAGCCGAGGGCGAGATTATGGCGGTGGCGCATAAAGTCTTTCCAATATACGGCGTGCAGTTCCATCCGGAATCCATTCTCACACCGGATGGGCAGCAGATGATTGAAAATTTTCTGAAAGGGGTAAGAAATCATGATTAAAGAAGCGATTGTGAAACTGACAGACAAGGAAGATTTAAGCTATGAGATGGCTGAGGCTGTGATGGATGAAATCATGGGAGGAGAAGCGTCCCAGATTCAGATGAGCGCTTTTTTGACGGCCCTGGCGATGAAAGGAGAAACCATTGAGGAAATTACGGCCTGCGCGTCTGGTATGAGAAAGCATTGTATCAGGCTGCTCCATGAGCGGGACGTACTGGAAATTGTGGGAACCGGCGGAGATCATGCGAACAGCTTCAATATTTCCACCGTTTCCGCCCTGGTTGTTTCTGCAGCCGGTGTGCCGGTGGCAAAGCATGGAAACCGGGCAGCTTCCAGTAAATGCGGTGCGGCAGACGTGCTGGAGGCTCTGGGGGTGAAAATTTCCCTGGAACCGGAAAAGAGCCGTCAGATTCTGGAAAAAATAAATCTCTGTTTTCTGTTTGCCCAGAATTACCACATTGCCATGAAGTATGTGGCGCCTGTCCGCAGAGAGCTGGGGATCCGGACAGTCTTCAATATTCTTGGTCCGCTGTCCAATCCGGCAGGAGCCAATATGGAGCTCATGGGTGTTTATGAGGAGAGCCTGGTGGAACCTCTGGCAAAGGTTCTGGCAAATCTGGGTGTAAAGAAAGCCATGGTGGTATTTGGCCAGGACGGGCTGGATGAGATTTCTCTGAGTTCTCCTACTACCGTCTGTGAAGTGCGGAACGGTCAGTTCCGGAATTATGTGCTGACACCGGAAGAACTGGGGCTTACCAGATGTAAAAAGGCGGATCTGACGGGCGGTACGCCGGAGGAGAACGCACAGATTGCCAGGGAGATATTAAATGGGGCGGCCGGTCCCAAGACCGATGCGGTACTGCTGAATTCTGCGGCAGCCCTGTATCTGGCGAAGGAAAATCTGAGCCTTGCGGAGGCGATGGAAGAGGTTCGGCAGGTGATTGCTTCCGGAAAGGCCAGGGAGCAGCTGGAGCAGTTTATTTACCTTTCCAATACACTGTAACAGGAGGAACGGATGATATTACAGGAAATTGCAGAAAATACGAGACGCAGACTCGTTTCCATAAAACAGGAAAAAAGCCTGGCAGAGGTCAGGCGGGAGGCGGAAAGCCTGCCGGCAGATACGGGATTTCCCTTAGAGGAGGCCCTGAAAAAACCAGGAATTTCCTTTATCTGCGAGGTGAAAAAGGCTTCTCCCTCAAAAGGTGTGATTGTGCAGGATTTTCCCTATCTGCAGATTGCTGAGGAATATGAGACAGCAGGGGCGGATGCTGTTTCCGTTCTGACAGAACCGGATTATTTCCAGGGAAGTCCCGCATACCTGAAAGAAATCAGCGGTGCAGTGGCCATTCCAACGCTGCGCAAGGATTTTGTGGTGGATGCCTATCAGATCTTTGAGGCAAAGGTCCTGGGGGCATCGGCGGTACTGCTGATCAGTGAGCTGCTGGAAAAAGAGCAGCTTCGGGAATATCTTCAGATCTGCCGGAGTCTGGGGCTGTCAGCCCTGACGGAGGCCCATTCCCGGGAACAGGTGGAAAAGGCCCTGGAGGCAGGAGCGGTGATTCTGGGGGTGAATAACCGGAATCTGGAGACCTTTCAGGTGGATATGCAGACCAGCGTCCGCCTGCGTCATCTGGTTCCCGGGGAGGTTCTCTTCGTTTCTGAGAGCGGAATCCGAACCAGAGCGGATATCCTTCCACTGGAGGAAGCCGGAGTGGATGGGGTGCTCATCGGGGAAACCTTTATGAGAAGCCCGGACAAAAAGGAAATGCTGGACAGACTGCGGGGAACACACTTATGACGAAAATCAAGATCTGCGGCCTGAGCCGGGAGTGTGATATCGAATATGCCAATGCCTGCAGGCCGGATTACATCGGATTTGTATTTGCGAAAAGCCGCAGGCAGACCGCTCCGGAGACGGCCCGGAGACTTCGGAAACGTCTGAATCCGGACATCATTCCGGTGGGGGTTTTTGTCAATGCCCCGGCAGCGGAAGTACTCCGGCTGTTAAAGGACGGGGTCATTGCCATGGCACAGCTTCATGGACAGGAGAGCCCGGAGGAGATTCTGGAAATCCAGGAGACATCCGGATGCCCGGTGATCAAAGCCTTCTCTGTCCGGACAAAGGCGGATCTGATTCAGGCTGCGGCGTCTCCGGCGGACTATCTGCTCTTTGATTACGGAGCGGGCGGAACCGGGCAGCGTTTTGACTGGAGTCTGTTTCAGGAGACCGAAGGTCTGCTAAAGAAACCGTTTTTCCTGGCCGGGGGAATACGGACGGACAATGTGGAAGAGGCGGTCAGGACCGTTCATCCCTTTGCGGTGGATGTCAGCAGCGGAGCAGAGACAGAGGGCGTAAAGGATCCGGCAAAAATGTTTGAGCTTGTGAGGAGAATACGAAATGGCGAAAGGTAGATTTGGAATATACGGAGGACAGTACATTCCGGAAACCCTGATGAATGAGATCATTCATCTGGAGGAATGCTATGAATTTTATAAAAAGGATCCCGAATTCAATGCGGAGCTGGACAAACTGCTGCGGGAATACGCAGGCAGGCCCTCTCTGCTGTATTACGCACAGAAAATGACCCGGGATCTGGGCGGAGCAAAGGTTTATCTGAAGCGGGAGGACTTAAACCATACCGGTTCCCATAAAATCAATAATGTGCTGGGTCAGGTGCTGATGGCAAAGAAAATGGGGAAGACCCGTGTTATCGCAGAGACAGGAGCAGGTCAGCATGGTGTGGCTACGGCCACCGCGGCAGCTCTTCTGGACATGGAATGTGAGATTTTCATGGGCGAAGAGGACACCAGACGGCAGGCATTGAACGTTTACCGGATGGAGCTTCTGGGAGCAAAGGTTCATCCGGTGACCAACGGAACCCAGACCCTGAAGGACGCTGTCAACGAGACCATGCGGGAGTGGGTAAACCGGGTCAGCGATACCCATTATGTATTGGGTTCCGTAATGGGGCCCCATCCCTTTCCCAACATTGTGCGGGATTTCCAGAGTGTAATCAGCCGGGAGGCAAAGGAACAGATACTGGAATACGAAGGAAAGCTTCCGGCAGCTGTTTTCGCCTGCGTGGGCGGCGGCAGCAATGCTATGGGAATGTTTTATAACTTTATTGAAGAGAAGGACGTGCGCCTGATCGGCTGCGAGGCTGCGGGACACGGCATTGACACTGACAAACATGCGGCAACCATCGCAAAGGGAGAGCACGGAATCTTCCATGGCATGAAATCCTATTTCTGCCAGGATGCCTACGGGCAGATCGCACCGGTGTATTCCATTTCCGCCGGTTTGGATTATCCGGGAATCGGTCCGGAGCACGCATGGCTCCACGATACGGGCAGAGCAGAGTATTATCCCGTTACCGATGAGGAGGCGGTGGATGCCTTTGAATATCTGGCCAGAACCGAAGGCATTATCTGTGCCATCGAAAGCGCTCACGCGGTGGCTTATGCGAGAAAAGTGATTCCCACACTGTCAAAGGAGGACAATGTTATCATCTGCCTGTCAGGCCGCGGGGATAAGGATGTGGCCGCCATTGCAAGATACAGAGGGAGGGATATTCATGAGTAGGATCGCAAAGGCATTTCAGAACCAAAAAGCATTTATCGGATTTCTGACAGCGGGAGATCCCTGCATGGAAAAAACAGAGGAATTCATTCTGGAGATGGAACGGGCCGGAGCGGATCTGATTGAGATCGGCATTCCCTTTTCGGATCCCATTGCCGAGGGCGTGGTGATCCAGGAGGCCAATATCCGGGCGTTGTCAGTGGGAGCAACCACAGACCGGGTTTTTGAAATGGTGGCGGACATCCGGAAGAAGACCCGGATTCCGCTGGTCTTTCTGACCTATTTAAATCCGGTGTTCCATTACGGATATGAGCGCTTTTTTGCCCGCTGTGAAGAGACGGGAATCGATGGGATCATTATTCCGGATATGCCCTTTGAGGAAAAGGGAGAGCTGGAGCCCTTTGCCCGCGCTCACGGGGTGGATGTGATTTCCCTGATTGCGCCCACCTCTGAACAGCGGATCGGAGAGATTGCGTCACAGGGAACTGGATTTCTGTACATTGTATCCTCCATGGGCGTGACAGGAATGCGCAGTGAGATCACCACAGACCTGGGCGCGATTCTGGAGGCAGTCCGGAAAGCCACGGATGTGCCTGCGGCAGTTGGCTTCGGGATCAATACGCCGGAGCAGGCGGCAAAAATCAGCCGGATTGCCGATGGGGTGATCGTCGGCAGTGCCATTGTAAAAATCATCGAAAAATATGGGGCAGAGGCCGGACCTCACCTCTATGAATACGTTCATTCCATGAAAAAAGCCATGGAATGATCTTAAATGGAAAATTGGTTCCAAAGAGAAAAAAAGAGTGGCTGCCGGGCAGCCGGAAAGGAGCTTGTCATGAGCGAAAACAAAATCCCCTACAAAATTTACCTGGAAGAGAAGGAAATGCCGAAACAGTGGTATAATGTCCGCGCGGATATGAAAAATAAGCCCGCGCCCCTGCTGAATCCGGGAACCTTACAGCCTATGAGCTTTGAAGAACTGCGTCCCGTATTCTGCGATGAGCTGATTGAGCAGGAGCTGAATGATACGGATCCCTATATTGACATCCCGGAGGAAATCCAGAATTTCTATAAAATGTACCGTCCTTCCCCTCTGGTGCGTGCCTACTGTCTGGAGGAAAAGCTTCAGACTCCGGCCAAAATCTACTACAAATTTGAAGGAAACAATACCAGCGGAAGTCATAAGCTGAATTCTGCCATTGCCCAGGCTTATTACGCAAAGAAGCAGGGACTGAAGGGCGTTACCACAGAGACGGGCGCAGGCCAGTGGGGAACAGCGCTGTCCATGGCATGCTCCTATTTTGACCTGGACTGCAAGGTTTACATGGTAAAGGTTTCCTATGAGCAGAAGCCCTTCCGCCGGGAAGTTATGCGCACCTATGGCGCCTCTGTGACACCCTCTCCGTCGGAAACCACCAATGTGGGAAGAAAGATCCTGGCAGAGCATCCGGGAACTACCGGAAGCTTGGGCTGTGCCATCTCTGAAGCGGTGGAAGTGGCAACCACTCATGAAGGTTACCGCTATGTGCTGGGAAGCGTGCTGAATCAGGTTCTGCTGCACCAGTCTGTCATCGGCCTGGAGACAAAGGCAGCCCTGGATAAATATGGCATTACACCGGATATTATCATCGGCTGTGCCGGGGGTGGTTCCAACCTGGGCGGCCTGATTTCTCCCTTTATGGGCGAAAAAATGCGCGGTGAAAAGGATTATCGGTTTATCGCGGTGGAGCCGGCATCCTGCCCCAGCTTTACCAGAGGAAAATTCGCCTATGATTTCTGTGACACGGGAATGGTCTGCCCGCTGGCGAAAATGTATACGCTGGGCAGCAGCTTCATCCCCTCTCCGAACCATGCGGGCGGTCTGCGGTACCATGGCATGAGCAGCATCCTGTCTCAGCTTTACCATGATGGCCTGATGGAAGCCGTTTCTGTGGAGCAGACCAGTGTGTTCCAGGCAGCGGAAATGTTTGCGCGGGTGGAAGGAATTCTTCCGGCCCCGGAGAGCAGCCATGCCATCCGGGTTGCCATTGACGAGGCCCTGAAATGCAGGGAAACCGGGGAAGAAAAGACCATCGTCTTCGGCCTTACCGGAACCGGCTATTTTGATATGGTTGCCTATGAGAAATTCCATAACGGGGAAATGAGCGATTACATTCCGACGGATGAGGACCTTCAGGCAGGCTTTGACGGAATTCCCAGATTCCCGGGAAATGAGTTTTAAATGAAAATCAGCATGATTTACCTGGCGGCTGGAAACAGCCGCCGTTTTGGCAGAAATAAGCTGCTGGAGCTTCTGGAGGGCAGACCGCTTTTCCTGCACGGGCTGGAGGCCCTGGGGAGGGCAGCAGAGATGCTGCAGGCAGATCGTTCAGTGGAAACGGAGATCCTGGTGGTCAGTCAGTATCCGGAAATACTGGCAGAGGCAGCGCATAGGCCGCAGGGCCTGAAAACAGTGGAAAGCCCGGACAGTGTTCAGGGGCTGTCTGTATCCATCCGCAGAGGGATTCAGAATGCAGAGGGAGATTATTACCTGTTTCAGGCGGCAGATCAGCCTTTTCTGAAGCCGGAGACTATCTGCCACCTGGTGCAGTCCACTCTGGCCTCCGGGAAAGCAATCGGCGTTCTGCGCTGCCGGAATCAGAACCGCAATCCGGTTCTGTTCCACAGCAGTCTGAGGGAGGAACTGCTGGGACTGTCCGGGGACCAGGGAGGCCGGGTTCTTCTGAAAAAAGATCCTGCCCGGGTCTGGAGCTGTGAGGTGGAAGAGCCGGAACAGTTCCGGGATATTGATATTTTGGAGGATTTCAGCGAAGCGGAGGAGCGGCTGCGCGGGAATGGCGGTTTGCCATCGGAATGAAGCAAAAACGTGAAGCAAAAAACTTGTGAAAATTCCTTGCAACCTGCCGGATACGTGCTAAAATAAGAAGAAAACCCTAGGAGGAAGCACGGCATGCAGCTGCTAAAAGACAGAATCCGCAAAGATGGAAAAGTCAAAGAAGGCAATGTCCTGAAGGTGGACAGCTTTTTGAATCATCAGATGGATATCAAACTTTTTGAAGAGATCGGGAAAGAGTTCAGGCGTCGCTTTGAAGGCGAAGAGATTAATAAAATTCTGACGATTGAGGCCTCCGGTATCGGAATTGCCTGTGTGGTGGCCCAGTCCTTTGATGTGCCGGTGGTATTTGCGAAAAAAACGAAGACGAAAAATATTGCCGGGGATGTTTATACCAGCAAGGTGGAGTCCTTCACCCACGGACGCGTTTATGACATCATTGTTTCGAAAGAATTTCTGGGAAAGGGAGACCGGGTACTCCTGATCGATGATTTCCTCGCAAACGGAAAAGCGCTGGAGGGGCTGGCAGCGCTGGTGGAGGCTTCCGGGGCAGAGCTTGTGGGAGCCGGAGTCGTGATTGAGAAAGGCTTCCAGGTAGGCGGAGATCTGATCCGCTCCAGGGGAATTCATCTGGAGTCTCTGGCGATTGTGGAGAGCATGGATGAAAAAACCGGGACCATCGTATTCCGGGGTGATGAGTAATTTTCAAAGGGCGGAGAGAATCCGCCCTTTTGTCTGCATCTCCGGAAAAGTCCCTGCCTGGGGCTTTTTTATTTCAGAACGGAGACGATTCCGCCGGTTTCGCCCATGGTGCGCAGCATTCGAAGAGCTTCTTCCTGAAGCAGGGGTGTGTCTGCCTGGTTCCACACAGGAATGACAGCGTCCGGGGGAAAGCGTCTGCGAAGGGGCTCCAGGTAGCCGTGAACCAGAAGGGCAGCCAGATCCTTTGGACAAAGAGGCAGAGAAGTCTCCGGTTTTTTCAGAAATGTCTCAGCCAGCTCATACCGGTGGCAGGACTCACGGGGCATTTTCCCGATGGCGCTCATCCCCGTCAGAACCAGAATCCGGTCCGTATCCGGCGGAATCACCGGTTCCCACTTTGCGGGAAATTTGCAGGGAAGCCCCCTGGAGCCGTCTGCTTCCACCAGGATCCGGTCTGCCAGTGAGCGGACCTGGGAGAAGGCGGTATCACCCGGCCAGGAGATTTTTCCGTTTTCCACAGGGGAGCCCAAAACAGCAAAGCGTTTCTCTTCCAGAAGGAGGGAAGCCTGATCTGCCGAGGAGGCAAAAAAAGCTTCCGCACCGGGGAAAAAGCCGGAGAGCTCCCGCTGCATATGGGTGGTGGTGGTCACCAGAACACGGTGCCCTTCTTCATACTGTTCTCTGGCAATCTGAAAAAGGGCGGTGGTTTTGCCGCCTGCGCCCACGAAGGACAGGAGAAGCGGCTGCCCGGGAGAACCGGAAAGATCCCGGGGATGGGGAAGGCTCAGAGCGGCACTGAAAGAAGAAAAAGTACCATCTATTCTCCGGCATTTCATCAGGAAGCTCCTTTCTGGCCTGCAGACAGGGTATTTAAAAGGCTCCGCCTGTTCTGCCAGTCCGGAAGAAAACGGCTCATATAGCCCTTAAAAACAGCGTTGTGGCTGGGCTCCAGGAGATGGCAGAGCTCGTGGACGATGACATATTCCAGGCATTCCTCCGGATAGGCACCCAGAGCCTGGGAAATCCAGATCCGCCGGTCTCTGACATTGCAGGAGCCCCAGCGGGTTTTCATATCCCGGATCCGCCACTGGGCGGCATGGACGCCCATGACAGGCTCCCATTTCGCCAGATAGAAAGGGATTCGTTCAGACAGCCGCAGGCGCAGACTGTCCCGATCCAGTACGGGCAGATCGGAGGTTTCCCAGACCTGGCGGGCTGCCCGGTATTTTTGCTGCTGGGCCAGAATCCAGTCCTGTTTTTCCTCCAGAACCTGACGAATCCGGCGAAGGCTCATGCCCTGGGGAGCCGTGACCTTGACCGTGCCGTCCGGGCTTACCCGAAGATAAAGATTTTTTACCGATTTTCGTTCAAGAACAAAATCCAGTTCCATAGGAAACTCCTTTCTGAAGAAATATCCGATGATCCATAACTTCCTGATAAAAAGACCCTCCGCAGCGCGAAATCTGCGGAAGGCCTTTTTGAATTGCCTTTTAAGCTTGTTTATCTTTTCTTTGCACCCTTTGCGATGGTCTGTACGCCTTCAACGGCCAGTACCACAGCCAGGATTACAAGCAGAGCGCCGATGCCTGCACGGGTCCAGCACCATACAACCTCGCCGGCACCTGCAGTTGCGTTCTTTACGTTTGTCAGAATGGTCTGACACAGGGAAACAATGGTAACCACCAGCATGAATGCCATGGGGAACAGGAACATTTTGTTGTTTCTGCCCATTTTTCCAAGCCATGCAGCTACAGCCAGCAGACCCAGAGCAGCCAGCAGCTGGTTTGCAGCTCCGAACAGTGCCCAGATCTTTGTGTAGCCGGTCATACCAAGGGCGATACCCAGAACCACGGTGATGATGGTAGCTACGTACGGGTTGGTCAGAACGGACTTGATGCCCTTTACATCCTTATAGGTCTGTCCCGGCTCCAGCCAGAATTCCTGGAACATGTAACGTGCCAGACGGGTGGCGGTGTCCAGAGAGGTCAGGCAGAAGGCGGATACTGCAAGGATCAGCATGGAATAAATCACGTTCTCAGCTCCGGAGAGGAAGGGAATTGTTGCGCACATACGGGAAATACCGGTGGCGAATACAGCGGTCGGAGTTGTGATGCCGCCCGGAACGTATTCTTTCCAGATATAGCCAACTGCGCACAGAGAAATCAGAGCCAGCGCACACTCAATCAGCATACCGCCGTATGCGATGGGACGTGCATCGGATTCTTTATCCAGCTGTTTTGCAGTGGTACCGGATCCAACCAGTGAGTGGAAACCGGAAATCGCGCCGCAGGCGATGGTTACAAACAGAGCCGGGAAGAGACTTCCCAGAGAGTTGCCTGCGCCGTATTCTGCGGAGTCAACAAAACCGGTGAAAGCCGGAATGTCAATGGTCGGATGAGCGCCGATGATACCCACAACGGCAACGATCATCATGCCGTAAAGCAGGAAGGAGCTTAAGTAGTCACGGGGCTGGAGCAGAATCCACACCGGAGTAACGGATGCAACGGCAATATAAATACCAACGATAACCATCCAGGTACTGCCGCTTAAATAAATCGGATGCCAGTTCAGACCGATTGCCATGCAGATAATAATTGCTGCAACGCCCACGATGGTGGAAACGGCCAGAGAAGCATTTCTTCTGTAAACCAGAATACCGAAGACAATGGCAACCAGAATAAACAGAATGGAAATCATGGCAGTGGAAGCGTTTGCTGCGCTCGCTGCTGTATCAAGCACGCCCTCAACATAGGTAGCTTTAAAGGTGTTCGCTACGATGGAAGCGAAAGCCGCAACAACAAGGATCAGGGTCAGGTAGGAGAAGATGATGAACAGCTTCTTCGCACGGGAACCGATGCTGGTTGCAATAACTTCTCCGATGGACTGGCCATTGTTTCTCACAGATGCAAACAATGCGCCGAAATCATGGACTGCACCAAAGAAGATACCGCCGATGAGAACCCACAGCATAACGGGAACCCAGCCGAAAACTGCCGCCTGAATCGGTCCGTTGATCGGGCCTGCGCCTGCGATGGATGAAAAATGATGTCCCATCAGTACCGGAGCTTTTGCCGGAACATAATCATTTCCGTCCTCCAGTTCATGAGCCGGTGTTGTTCTCTTGGGATCAACACCCCACTGTTCTGCCAGCCACTTGCCATAGGTGATGTAGCCGATGACGAGAACAGCGATTCCTACGAGTAAAATTACTACCGCATTCATGTTTTGTGTCCTCCTTTTTTTGTCATGAATTTAGTATTTTTTTCATAAATTTCGCGTTTGCCCGGCCACTGCGGTTGGTATAGGCATGTGTTTCACCGCATATCAGCAGGGCCGTATGGAAGTCCATCCATCCATACAGCGAAAAATGAAAACTTTTGTAAATCCGGCACTTCTGAAGCGCCTTTTTCGCTTCCGGTGTACAGCTGTCACACAGAAACACCGAAGTAATGTAACTGTACATATGGCCCGGTTTCGGGTCAACCAGCTTCATCCCTTCCTCATAAGCATAATCCCGGCACTGCTCATAAACAGGCAGGGTAAGCTCGGGTACGGAAAAAATGTAAACGTATTCATTGCTGTCGGCTTCCCAGAGCTTGGCCTTTTTCACCAGCACATACTTCTCTGAATGGACGTAAAACCGGCAGTGGGCCGCCAGAGGCATCCCGTCCTTCTGACCGTCCGGGTACTTTTCAATATCAAAATATGCCTCATAGGATTTTATCAGACATTCCAGAATTTCATCTCTGGTCTGTGTTGCCTTCATGTCATCGCTCCAATCATGAAAAAAACCGGCACACGCTGGAGCCGGTTATCTGTTCTGTCAGTGAAACTCGAAATACGCCATCGTATACTTCTTAAGAAAATATAACTTTCTTAAAAAATTATAAAGATTCTAACATGAATAGATCAAAAATGCAAGAGTATTGTTGGATTTTTACAGAAAAAGAGCGCCGCAGGAGGGCGCTCTTTTCATACCCATATGGATCAATGATTCTTTTCCAAAAGCTGGGAAGGTTCGATTTCCAAAGCGCGCGAAAGATTAAATAGTACCTCAAGTGAAAAGACTTTGATCATATTGGGAGCTTCGATCGCGCTTAGAAAAGAACGGCTGATATCAGCTTTTTCTGCTAATTTTTCCTGAGTCAGGCCTGCCTTCCTACGGTAATAAGTGATGTTCAGCGCTATCCGATAGTAGTAATCCTTGTTCTCAAAACTGATCTCTTTTCGTCTTGGCATAGGGAAACCTCCTCTCGTTCTTTCATACTATACATTTTAAAGGGTTCGAATCTGACATAAACAATCTATTAAAAAGCCTATGCAATCTGATAAAATAAAATTTCTCTATTTCGCTTGAAAATATGACAAAAATACTGATTTTGTCTGTATTTTCGCATGGAAGAATGCTATAGTATGAGCCAAGGGACAAATGGACATGAAACTCCGTGCCTGCATGGAGTTTCATGTCTATGGGTCCCGCAAAACATGAGCAAGCAGCCATTTTTCTGCGAAAAATGAGCGGATTGCGAATGTTTTCGTCGATTTTGGAAGTGCGCAGCACGGAAAAATCGACGGAAGGCTCATTTGTCGGGTAACTCATAGTATAAGGGATTGACAGAAAGAATCAGGAAGACGAAAGGAGGAAAATTGTGCGTCTGGAACGTGTGCAGGAGCTGCTGGGGAAGAAACAGATTGCCTTTACCTATACAGAGGAAGACGGGCTGGGAAGCCTGGATTTTCTTTATCGGGGGGTTCCCTATCATATCTGGGAGTTCGCGGATGAAGAGGAACCCTGCGGTGTGGAGACAAATATCCGGAATGCGGGGAAGGATGAGGAGATCGAGGGGGACTACGAGGAAGCGCTTCTTCGGGAACTGAAGCAATGGTCATAACAATAGGAATGGAGGAAAAAGAACATGTTTGAAAGAATCGACTATGTGGTAAAAGATCTGGCAGGGGATTACGCCTATCTGGCAGTGATCGGGAGAGAAGAAGAGGAGCCGAAATGCGTGGCAAGAGCCCTGCTTCCCCCGGAGACAAATGTGGGGAGCAGGCTTGCCTATGAAATGATGGAGTATACCGTTATCGGTTAAAACGCATTCAGCGGTCCGCTCGTGAAAAATATTCTTTTGTAAGCTTTACAACGGTTCCGGAAAGCAGGAACAGGGCGATCAGGTTGGGGATGGACATCAGGCCGTTGAAGGTCTCGGCAATGCTCCACAGCAGTCCCAGATCAACGGTGGCTCCCAGGATAGCGACCAGGGAATACACTACCATAAAGGGCTTAATGGCCTTTTCGGAAAAAAGAAATTCAATACAGCGGGCGCCGTACAGACCCCAGCCGATGATGGTGGAGAAAGCAAAGCAGCAGAGGGCCACAGCCGTAAAAATGCTGACCCAGCCGCCGTAGGTGGCAGTGAAGCCGGAAATGGTCAGCTCTGCTCCGGCAGCTGCTCCGTAGGTTACGTCCACACCGCTGCACAGAATCACAAGGGCAGTCAGTGTGCAGATGATGATCGTATCGGTAAACACTTCAAAAATTCCGAAAAAGCCCTGCTTTACCGGAGCGCTGGTATCCGCGCAGGCATGGGCGATGGAGCCGGTTCCCAGGCCTGCCTCATTGGAGAAGATTCCTCTGGCAACGCCTTTTTTCATACTGGTAAAGAAGCTTCCCACGATACCGCCGGTGACTGCGGAGGGCTTGAAGGCCCCGCGGAAAATGGAAGCGAATACAGAAGGGATCCGATCCAGATTCAGAAGAACCACACCCAGGGCCAGAAGGATGTACAGAAGTGCCATGAAGGGAACCAGCGTTTCCGTGACCTTCCCGATCCGCTTGATACCGCCCAGAAGCACCAGACCTACGGTGAAGGCAATCAGGAGACCCAGCACCAGGTTCAGGGTGGACAGGGCGGAGTCCGGCAGGAGATTGAAGCTCTGCAGGGCAGAGTCGATGGCTGTGGTAATGGTATTTACCTGAGTGGCGTTTCCGGTCCCGAACACCGTGAGAACGCCGAAGGCGGAAAAGGCGAAGGCCAGCCCGTGCCAGTGCTTTGCCAGGCCGTTTTTAATGTAGTACATGGGACCGCCTACCCAGTCGCCATGGGCATTCTTTTCCCGGAAATGGACTGCCAGGGTAACCTCGGAAAACTTGGTGCACATGCCCAGAAGGGCGGAAATCCACATCCAGAAAACAGCGCCGGGACCTCCGATGGCAATGGCTCCGGCCACTCCGGCGATATTGCCTGTGCCTACTGTGGCGGCCAGGGCGGTGCAGACAGCCTGGAAAGGAGTCAGCGCGCCGTCCGAGGCGTCCTGCTTCTGAAACATTTTTCCGATGGTGTTTTTGATGGCGTAGGGGAATTTCCGGATCTGGATGAAGCGGGTCTTCAGGCTCAGATAAAGGCCGACGCCGATGATACAGATCATGGCGGGGACACCCCAGATGAAGTTGTTGACGGCGGTGTTGATGGATTCGATTGTCTTCAGCATGCTGGTTCCCTCCGTTGTTTAAAAAGATGTTTTGCGGGCCCCATAGACATGAAAATCCATGCAGACACGGATTTTCATGTCCATTTGTCCCTTGGCTCATAATAAGACGATGATAACATAAGCGGAAATAAATGTACAGAAAAAATCATGGAAGAAATGTGCTTGTGAGAATTTTTACGGAATGCTATACTGATACTATCATCTTTTAAGAATGGGAGGGATTACATATGGCAAAATACAAATGCAGAGTGTGCGGTTTCCTTTATGATGAAGCGGTGGAGGGCGTTTCCTTCGATCAGCTTTCCCAGTGTCCGGTATGTCAGCAGCCGGCAGACCGGTTTGACCGGTACGAGGAGGTCGGTGAGCAGCCGGCGGCAGAAAAGGCGGAGACGAAACTGGATTATCCGAAGGAGTTTGTACGCACGGATGAGAGCTGCCGCTACATGGCAGAGATTCATGAGATGGCGGTCAGCGGTAAAAGTATTTCCGCAGCCATGGGCACCAGGATGCCCATGCCGAACTGGGATGATATCCTGATTCTGGGGGCCCAGCTGGATCCTATGCCTCTGGACGAACATGCGGAGGTGGATACGACTGCGGTGATCGGGCCGCATGCCAAAAAGCCGCTGGTTCTGGAAAATCCGGTGTTCGTTTCCCACATGTCCTTCGGTGCGCTTTCCAAAGAGGCAAAGGTTTCTCTTGCACGGGGTACGGCCCTGGCGAAGAGTGCCATGTGTTCCGGGGAAGGCGGAATTCTTCCGGAGGAGATGCAGGCTGCGGACAAATATATTTTTGAATATGTTGGGAATCTCTACAGTGTGACTCCGGAAAATCTGCGAAACGCCGATGCCATTGAGATCAAGATCGGCCAGGGAACCAAGCCGGGGATGGGCGGCCATCTGCCGGCGGAAAAGGTGACCCGGGAAATCAGCCGGATTCGGAACAAGCCCATGGGACAGGATGTGATTGCGCCTTCCAGATTTCCGGGGATTGAGACGAAAGAGGATTTAAAGGAGCTGATCAGCCAGCTTCGCATGGCATCAGAAGGACGGCCCATCGGCGTGAAGATAGCCGCCGGACGGATTGAACGGGATCTGGCTTTCTGTGTGTATGCGGAGCCGGATTTCATTACCATTGACGGCCGCGGCGGCGCTACGGGCTCTTCCCCGAAGCTGCTGCGGGATGCGACGAGTGTGCCGACCATCTATGCCCTGTACCGGGCGCGGAAATATCTGGACAGCATTCATTCGGACATCAGTCTGATTATTACCGGAGGACTGCGGGTATCCTCAGACTTTGCCAAGGCGATTGCCATGGGCGCGGATGCGGTGGCGGTGGCTTCCGGCGCACTGATTGCGATGGCCTGCCAGCAGTATCGGATCTGCGGAAGCGGTATGTGTCCGGTCGGTGTGGCAACACAGGATCCGGGTCTGCGGGCACGGCTGAATCAGGATGCGGCAGCGGCGCGGGTAGCCAATTATTTAAATGTATCCCTGGAAGAATTAAAAACCTTTGCGCGTATCACCGGCCATGAGAGGCTTCACGATCTCTGTGTGGATGACCTTTGCACCATCAGCCGTGAGATCAGCGAGCACACCAATATTCCGCATGCATAAACGACGGTTTGGAAGCCGCCCTGGAAAGGGGAGAGAAGGAATTGGAGCGGACAGAGAAGAGATTATCCAGAGTCGGGATTGCCGAACTTTTTCTGGCTTTCGGACTTATTCTGATGATGGTGCTGGTGCTGACCCGCGTGATCGGGAAGGCGCAGGCTGTGGCCCCGGATGCGGTGACCGAGATTTCGGAGGGCTGGTATCGAATGGAAGGCGGGGAAAGGCTGGAAGTCAGCCTTCCCGCACAGCTGGAGGCTTTGGGAGAGGGGCCGTTGATTCTTTATAACGACAGCCTGACCCAGGCAGATGCAGGAAAGAATATTACCATGCGGGGGGCCCAGCATAATCCGCGGATTTTTCTGGATGACCGGCTTCTGTATGAATACAGGGATGAACTGTTTCCGAAAAATGACCAGATGAAGGCAAAGCTGGACTGTGACGCTGTTCTTCCGGCGGAGATGGGAGAAGGCGTGCTTTCCATCGTGTTTGAAAATACCGATCAGGGTAATTTTCAGATCCCGGAAGTGTATATCGGGAACGGCAGTGCCGTGATGGGCAGTCATTTAGCCGATGGAGCTGCGTCCATATGTATTGAATTTCTCATGGTGTTCCTGGGATTGGTGGCTTTGGGTGTCTCATTTTATCTGTACCGGATGAAGCTGTCTGATCGGCGGTTTCTGGATGTGGCGTGGTTTCTTCTGGCATGCGGGATCTGGTGCGCTACGGATTCTTCCATTGTCCAGCTGATAACCAACGGTTCTCCGGTCATCTGTATTCTGTCCTTTTATGCGTTTATGCTTCTGGCAGTGCCCATGCTGCATTTTGTGAAGCATACGGGAAATATGAAAAAATACCGGATTCTGGATGTGGGAATCTGTGGTTTTTATCTGAATGCGATTCTCCAGGGGCTCCTGAACTATTTTCGGGTGCTGGAATTCATACAGATGCTTTTCGTTACCCACCTTATGCTGGGGACGGGCGTTCTGATCGTAAGCTTTCTGCTGATGCGGGAGTACCGGGCCAACCGGAGCAGAGAACTTTTTACGATCTGTCTGGCCTTTGCCATGCTGGGCGCCAGCGGTGTGCTTGCCATGCTGCTGTACTGGCTTCTGGAGATTTCGTTCTACGGCGTGATTTTCGAGATCGGGATTCTGATTTTTGTTCTTTTGCTGGTCAGCAGTATCATCATTACCATGGCGGAGAATTTCCGCTTTCGTACGGAGATGCTGGTGTATCAGCGTCTGGCCAGGGAAGACCGCCTGACCGGTATGAAGAACCGTCTGGCTTTTGAGGAATTTCTGACGGATCTTCAGGAAAAGGCAGCCTCCTATGAGAATGTGGCTTTGATTTTTATGGATCTGAATCAGCTGAAATATACCAATGACTGTTTCGGTCACAATGCCGGTGACGAGCTGCTGATTGCAGCCGCGCGCTGCATCGAAAATGCTTTTCGGAAAGAAGGGGACTGCTACCGGATCGGCGGCGATGAATTCTGCGTGATTTTCTGCAATCCTTCTGGCACGGAGCAGGAGTGGTATGAACGCCTGGACCGGGAAATTCAGCGGTACAACCGCAGCGGCAAATATCCGCTGTCCATCGCCAGAGGCATGAGTTACCTGCGGGAGAAGGACGGTACCCTGAAAACACTCAGTGACTGGAAATACCAGGCAGATCAAAAAATGTATGAGAACAAAGGCAGGCAGAGACGGTTATGATAAACTACAATATGGATTTTCTGATTTCCGCACTTGTTTTTCTGACGCTGATTCTGTACCATTTTATGATCCAGCGGAAACTAAATAACTCCAACAGCCGTATTTTCAGGCTGTTTATTCTGCTGGGTATCTCAGATATCATTTTTGACATCATCACCACCATTCTGATTATGGAGAAGAATCCAGCCTGCGCAGTGGTGACCATGCCGGTGCTGACAATTTTCTATCTGCTTCAGGTTCTGATTCCCTATGCGCTGTTCTGCTATGCCCAGACGCTTCGGAGCTGTTCCAGGGAAAGAAGCGGACGGGCGATGCTGATCGGACTGGTTCCGCCGGTGATTCTGATGATTCTGGTTTTGTGCAATTACGGCAGCGGACTGCTGTTTTATCTGGATGCGGAGGGCGGCTACCAGAGGGGGCCTCTCTACATGGTGACTTATTATTATGCCCTAGCTTATGTGGGGGTTGTGGCAGTCAGCAGCATTTATTATTACAAAGAGCTGGGATTTAAGAAATTCTGCGTGATCTGTGAATTTTTGCTGATTGAGGGGGTCTGTGTGGCGATTCAGGCCTGGAAGGGAGAGCTTTTGATGACCGGCTTTGGTATTGGGCTGGGTATTACGGTTCTGTATCTGTCCATAAACAATCCGTATGAGTATACGGATAACCTCACAGGGGCCTTTGATCAGAAGTATTTCGGGACCTGGATGCAGGAACAGATGCGAAAGGGACTGCAGATGAATGTGCTTGCGGTGGATGCCTATCGTCTGAAGCGGATTAATACCATTTTCGGCGCCAGCACCGGCGATCATCTGCTGGCTCAGGCAGCGCTGAAGCTTCAGGAAATCAGCAGCTCCAGCCATGTTTTCCGGATAACCGGAAACCGCTTTCTGATGGTTACCTATTCGCTGTCAGAGTATGAAAGCACCCGAAGCCGGGTTCAGAAGCTGTTCTGTGAACCTTTTGAGATAAATGGAGAGCAGATTTCCTTTCCGGCGATTATCTGCGGAATCATGGATGTAAAAAAGCTGAAGGAAAGCGATGCGCTTCTGGACTATGTGGAATATCTGACTTCGCTGGCTCCCGATACCCAGGAAACCCTGCTGATCCAGGATACGGACAAAACCATGGAGGGCTTCCGGTATGAGAGGGAAATTGAGCGTTATCTGAATGTGGCCATCGAGAAAGATCTGTTTGAGGTGTATTATCAGCCGGTGTACTCCATGAAAACCGGGACCTATGTTACGCTGGAGGCCTTAAGCCGTCTGCGCCATCCCACTCTCGGGGTGGTTTCACCGGAGATTTTTATCAGTATTGCAGAAAAAAGCGGTCAGATTGCCCAGATCGGCTATCTGCAGTTCCGGCGGGTCTGTCGTTTTGTCAAAGAGAATGAACCCATGATGAGACAGATCAAAAACATTAAATTTAACCTGTCACCCATGGAGCTGATGAAGCGTGGCTACAGCCAGCTGCTGATCGATACCATCCGGGAACAGGAGCTTCCCTTTTCCTATTTCCAATTTGAGATTACGGAGACAGTAGCCACCGAATACAGCGCGAACCTGTACCAGGCCGTGGCAGATTTTCTGGAGGTGGGAATCGGACTGTGTCTGGATGATTTCGGTTCCGGCTACGCAAATCTCAATACGGTTCTGAAGCTGCCGTTTTCTTCCATTAAGCTGGACCGCTCTCTGTTGTGCGGGATCTGTGAGGATGAACAGATTGCCGTTTTCTACCGGAGCATTGTTTCTGTCATGCAGAATATGGGATATGATCTGATTGCGGAAGGTGTGGAGACCAGAGAAGAGATGGAGAAACTGGAAAGCTGGGGCGTCAATATGATTCAGGGCTATTATTTTTCCAGACCGGTCAGCAGCAGTGAGATTCTGAGAGTTGTTATGGAAAACAAAAGGGCGGAGTGAACAGGCCGCCCGGCAGAAAAAAGAGACTTCCGCAGATACGGCAGTCTCTTTTTTGTCCCGGAATGTTTACAGTTTTCGCATAAAAGCAAGGTCTTCCCGGGCAAAACAGGGATCCATTTCCTCGCGGATCAGATAAAGCTCCCGGTTCTGTTCATGAAGCCACCGGCTGATGGCCTCGTAACGGATCACCCCCGCTCCCAGTACCTTTGGCTGATATTCCCGGTTTTCACTCAGGGAGAAATCCTTGATATGGAGGACATCAATGAAGCTGCCGACGGCATCCAGCCACTCCTTCCAGTAGCTGTTCTGGTCGGTGGATTCGGGGAATTCCAGCAGATTGGAGGCATCAAAGATCAGTCTTAAATGCTCCGGATCGTCTGCTGCCCGGAGTACCTCCAGAGTCGTCTCCAGGTCGGTGAGGGGATGCCAGTACACCGGTTCAATGGCAGCCCGCATGTCGATCCGCTGGGCCTCCTCCACGATCCGTTTGACGCTTTCCATCATAAAGGGATGCCAGCGTTTTTTTTCCTCTGCGGTCAGATGGGGATACGCGGTTTCTGTTCCGACTACCCGGGCGCCGACTTCTTTGGCATAGGTCAGGCAGCGCTTGTAGTTGGAAACGGCATACTCCCGCACCTCCGGGTCCGGATTGCCAAGGTCCATGTAGCATCCGAATACCGGGATATCAATCTGATACATTTCAAAAACCCGCCGGATCTGCTCCAGATGCTTCAGGGTAATGTCCTGATAGCTGTCGATTCCGGTAAAGGCTTTGGGCAATACGAGCTGAGCAGCTTCGTATCCCTCTTCCCGGAGCAGGGCAGCCATTTCTTCGATTTGTCTTTTGCCATAATCGTGAGCACGAACGCCTAATTTCATGTTTTTCCTCATTTCCGATAGTGCCCGCCTTGTGCTTTTGCACGAAAGACAGGGTATCTTCAGATCAAATGGTCAGAGCTTCGGCCAGAGCCAGAATTGTCAGGGACTGTCCATAGGCCATGGGTGCAATCAGGATATTCTTATAATGATCTGCATTGTAACCCATTCCGGTACCGCCGGATACATTCAGAACAGTGCCGTCTTCCCCGATGTTGTTCAGAATTCCGCGGATTGCTCTGGTCACGCAGGGCAGGTAAGAGTCGTCCAGGATACCGTATTTGATGCCCTTGATGATACCTGCGGTGATCGCCGCGGAACCGGAGGTCTCCAGATAGCTGGTGGGATCCGGCAGAACCGTGTGCCACAGTCCGCTTTCATCCTGCAGTTCCTTCAGTCTGGAAACCTGCGCCTTGTAGGTATCCAGGATAAAGGTTTTCAGACCGGCATTCATGGTTCCTTCAAACATGTCCACATAGTCCAGGATTCCCAGAGTAAACCAGCTGTTTCCACGGCACCAGAACACGCCGCCGAAATTGTTCCGCTCATTAAAGGTCCAGCCATGGTAAAAGAGTCCGGTTTCTTTGTCGTACAGGTATTTGATATGCATCAGAACCTGATGGATGGATTCATTGATCCAGTCCTCTCTTCCGTATTTCTGCCCCATTTTATTTAAAAACAGTACAGTCATAAACAGGGTGTCAATCCACATCTCGTTTTCGTTTAAACGGACGCCCTGCCGGTCTCCGTTGGCACTGGTTACATGCTGGAAGCCGCCTTCCTGGGTTCTGGGCAGACAGTTCATCAGCCAGTCTGCCCATTTCAGACAGAGGTTTTCAAACTGTTCATCGTGATAATCCTCGTTTAATTCTGCCAGAGTCAGCAGCGGGGTGGTGGTATTGATGTTTTTGGAGGGAAGACCGGCTGCGATATTGTCCTTGAACCAGCGATAGAGAAAATCCCGGTAATCTTCGTTCCCGCGGATTTTCATGATCTTTAACAGGCCGTATAAGCCAACGCCCTGGGGCCAGTCCCATTCGTGGATGCCGAAATCCCGCTTGAAAAATCCAATGCTTTCACCGCCTTTGGCCAGTTCCTGCTCATCCTCCGGACCGCCCAGATTCATGAGCTTCTGGATCACCAGATCCAGTTTTTCATTTAATTCTTTTTGATTAATTCCTTTCATACCAATGATCCTCCAATACAGTCTAGTGTACTGACCACTTGTAATTTATGGTAAAAAGCATCATCTATTGATGTTGGGGTCAAAAGATGCCATACGGATTGTTCCGTGCTTCGCACTCCCACAATCCTGCCCAATATTCGGATATCGTGGGACATTCGTCCCACTTTTATCCTCATATTGGGGCGGGTCAATCAGTCATAAAACCACTTATGCG
>JAXEJQ010000126.1:0-14399 GCA_034101475.1 Candidatus Limivivens sp. | reverse complement strand
AGCCGAAGCTTCTGATTGCCGATGAACCCACCACCGCTTTGGATGTGACCATTCAGGCACAGATCCTGGAGCTGATGATGGAGCTGAAGGACAAGCTTGGCATGGCGATTATGATGATTACCCATGATCTGGGTGTTGTAGCCAGTATGTGTGACCGGATTGCGGTGATGTATGCGGGAAACATTGTAGAGTATGGCACCACGGATGATATTTTCTATAATCCGAAGCATGAATATACCAAGGGGCTGCTGAGGAGTATTCCCCGGATGGACAGTCGGGAGCATGAGCGCCTGATTCCCATCGAGGGAACGCCCGTTGACATGCTGAATCCGCCCAAAGGCTGCCCCTTTGCGTCACGCTGCGAAAAGTGTATGCGGATTTGTCTGCGTGAAAAGGCGCCGGTTCTGTATTTTGGCGATATTCATTATTCATCCTGCTGGATGAACCAGAAGGCGGAGATGGAAGGAGGCAGCGGAAAATGAGTGAGAAACTGATTCAGGTGGAACATCTCCATCAGTATTTTCCGGCAGGTGGATTTGGAAAAAAGAAAAAATATGTACAGGCAGTAGATGATGTTTCGTTTTTTATCAACAAAGGGGAAACTCTGGGACTGGTTGGAGAATCCGGCTGCGGCAAGACCACCACGGGCCGTTCTCTGCTCCGGCTGTATGAGCCGACAAAGGGGCGGATTGTTTATGACGATAAAATCCTCTTTGACAGCGGCGATGTCCCGATGATGAATGAGGACGGAAGCGATGTTCTGGAAAATGGTCAGCCGAAGTACGGCAGGAAGACGGCTGTGGAAATGAAGCCCTACCGCCGGGAAATGCAGATCGTGTTCCAGGATCCCTACGCCAGTCTGGATCCCCGTATGACGGTGGGGGATATTGTGGGGGAGGCCATTGATATTCATCATCTGGCTTCCAACAAGGAAGAACGTTACAATAAGATTCAGGAGCTGCTGCAGTGTGTGGGACTGAATTCCGAGCATGCCAACCGCTATCCCCATGAGTTCTCCGGCGGACAGCGCCAGAGAGTCGGGATTGCACGCGCTCTGGCAGTTGACCCGAAATTTATCGTCTGCGATGAGCCGATTTCCGCTCTGGACGTGTCCATTCAGGCACAGGTCGTGAATATGTTTGAAGATCTGCAGGCAGAGAGAGGGCTTACTTATCTGTTTATTGCCCATGATCTGTCGGTGGTGAAGCATATTTCCAACCGCATCGGTGTAATGTATCTGGGAAAACTGGTGGAGCTGGCGGACAGCTATGAGCTGATTTTCCACAGTCTGCACCCTTATACGAAGAGCCTGATTTCGGCGATTCCCATTGCGGACCCCAAGACAGCCAGGGAAAACAAGCGGATTGTTCTGGAGGGTGATGTACCCAGTCCTTTAAATCCCCCCTCCGGATGCCGGTTCCGCACCAGATGCCCCTATGCTACGGAGCAGTGTTCCAGGGAAGTGCCGCGGTGGCGGGAGGTCAGCAACGGTCATTATGCGGCCTGCCACAATCTGGAGAAGATCAATTAAACATGCTTTTCCAATATAGACAAACGATTTTGGCGGTGCTATACTAAAGATGTTGTGAAGCAGCGAAAACTGTTCACATAAAACAAATAATATAAGGAGGAAACTATGAAAAAAAGAGTAATTAGTACGCTTCTGGCAGCAGTTCTGTCCCTTTCTATGATCGCCGGTACAGCTGTTGCAGTATCAGCAGAAGAAGCGGAAGGCAAACAGCTTTCCGTGCAGGTCGGACCGAATCCGGAAACCATTGATCCGGCACTGAACAGTGCAGTGGACGGCGGCAATATGCTGCTGCATTCTTTCGAGTGTCTTCTGACTGTTGACCAGGAGGGCAAGATTGCACCGGGTCAGGCAGAGACCTGGGAGCAGTCCGAGGATGGTCTTACCTGGACCTTCCATCTGCGTGAGGGGCTGAAATGGTCTGACGGCAGTGATCTGACAGCGGAAGATTTCGTTTACAGCTGGAAACGTGTATGTGATCCGGATCTGGCTGCTCCCTACGCAGAAACCGTTCTTGGCATGGTAGAAGGCTTTGATGAAGCCATGGATGGAAATCTGGACGCTCTGGGCGTAACAGCAGTGGATCCTCTGACTCTGGAAGTGAAACTGTCCAATCCCTGCCCGTATTTTGAGAGCCTGGCAGCTTTCGCTACCCTGAGCCCGGTACAGCAGGCAACGGTAGAAGCCAACGGTGATGCCTGGGCAGTGCAGGCTGAGACCTACATCTCCAACGGTCCGTTCTACATTACCGAGTGGGTTCCGGATTCTCATATCATTATGACGAAGAACCCGTACTACTGGGATGCAGATTCCATTAAGCTCGGCAGCATCAAATGGAACCTGATCGAAGATCCGAACGCAGCTTACAGCGCTTATCAGAACGGCGATATTCTGATGATCAAGGATGTTCCCACCGAGGAAATCCCCAGCCTGGAAGGCAATGATGACTTCTTTATCGATCCGATCTGCGGTACCTATTATATCTCCTTTAATAATCAGGTAGAGCCGCTGAATGATGTGAATGTCCGCAAGGCCCTGACACTGGCCATTGACCGGGATTATGTAGCCAACACCCTGATGCAGGGCACCTATTCTCCGGCTATCAACTTCATGGGACCGGGCTGGATGGATACCGACGGAAGCGACTTCATGAGCAACGCCAACGGCGGAGAAGCTTATCTGCCTGAAACAGCAGATATCGAGGGCGCTCTGGCAGCTCTGGAAGAAGCAGGTTATCCCAATGGCGAAGGCCTTCCGGTACTGCACTACACCACCAACGATTCCGGTTACCACAAACCGCTGGCTGAGTATCTGCAGCAGGCATGGAAGGAAATCGGTGTGACCCTGGAAGTGGATATCGTAGAATGGGCAAGCTTTACCTCTCAGCGTAGAATGGGCGATTTCGAAATCGCACGGAACGGCTGGGTATGCGATTACACAGACCCGTCCAACATGCTTGATCTGTTCTATACCACCAACGGCAACAACGATGGAAAATACTCCAGTGAAGTATACGATGCTGCCATGGAGAAATCCAGAACCACGACCGATATCGCGGAGCGTTCCGCAGCGCTGCATGAAGCAGAGGATACTCTGATGGCTGATTACGGCTGCTGCCCGGTTGCATACTACAATGACTTCTGGCTGCAGAGCACCAAGATCACCGGTGCATGGCATTCTGCATTCGGATACTGGCACTTTATGTATGCGGATATCGAGGACTGATTTTGACAGAATGCAAACATTTCCGTTTTGCGGACTTTGCAGACAGAGAATGATCTGATGATACAGGTTTTATCTGTTTGTCCTCTGACGTATAAAAGAAACCGCTCTGCGGCCAATGAAACGGCTGCAGGGCGGTTTTTTTAACGATTCGGCTATGACTGTGAGAGAGGCAGGAACTCTGCCCTGCGCCGGTGGAAAACGGTGTAATACCGGAAGCCGCAGCTTTCCAGAAGCGATCGGATCTGTCCAAAGGCAAAGGCCAGATGCTCCGGTGCGTGGCCGTCGCTTCCAACAGTGATCTTTTCACCGCCAAGCTCCCGGTAGCGCCGGAGCACATCCTCCTGGGGATTGGGATGTCCCAGGCCGTATTTGAAGCCTGCGGTGTTGACCTCCAGGGCCACGTCCTTTTCAATAAGAAGCTTCAGAATCTCGTCCAGAATGTCCCGGTAGGCTTCATAGGAATAATAGCGGTTCTGGTTGGGACCATAGCGGACCACATAGTCCAGATGGCCGTAGGCGTCCATTTCGGAGAAAGCCTGAAGATTTGTGAGGACGGACTGAAAATACTCCAGGTAGCAGTCGGCTTCTTCGCGTCCCTCATAAAAAGATGGGTAGTAGGGATCTCTCCGGTTCACCAGATGGGAAGAGCCGATGACATAGTCGAAGGGCCAGTCTGCCAGATAGCCCCGGTGCGAAGCTGCCAGATGGGGTTCCAGTCCCAGCTCAATGCCGAACAGAAGCTGAATCTGCGGGGCGTACCGTTCCTTCAGAGCCATCAGCTCCTGATAGTATGCAGCAGTGTCCACCTCAAAAGCATGCTCCGGGTCGTCCGGGTAATCCCGGTCCATATGCTCCGTAAAGCACATGAGCCGCAGACCCTTCCGGATCCCCTCCTGTACCATATCCTCCATGGGGGTATCCGAGTCTGCGGAAAAGGAAGAATGAATATGAAAATCAGCCTGCAAAAAAGCACCTCCTGTCTGTTCTTAGGCAAATAATAATAAAAAAAATATAAAATGTCCAGGGGGATTTAAAAAGACTGTAAAAAAAGTAATTTATAGCTTGAATTTTTGGGATAAATTAGGTAAAATACAGGTAGGTTGATGTTTCTTTAACAAACCCATGTAAAAGAACACAATGCAAAACACATGTACTAAATAGGAGGAATTTAATCATGGCAGTAAAAGTAGCAATCAATGGTTTTGGACGTATCGGTCGTCTTGCATTCAGACAGATGTTTGGCGCAGAAGGTTATGAAGTAGTTGCGATCAACGATCTTACTTCTCCGAAGATGCTGGCTCACTTATTAAAATATGATTCTTCTCAGGGTAAATATGCTCTGGCTGACACTGTTTCCGCAGGCGAAGATTCCATCACAGTTGATGGCAAAACCATCAAGATCTACGCATTCCCGGATGCAAACAACTGTCCGTGGGGCGAACTGGGTGTAGACGTTGTTCTGGAGTGCTCCGGTTTCTATACCTCCAAAGCAAAAGCTCAGGCTCATATCAATGCAGGCGCTCGTAAAGTTGTTATTTCCGCTCCGGCTGGAAATGATCTGCCGACCATCGTTTACAATGTAAACCATGAGACCCTGACAGCAGAAGATACCATCATCTCCGCTGCTTCCTGTACTACAAACTGCCTGGCTCCGATGGCAAAAGCTCTGAATGACTATATGCCGATCGAATCTGGTATTATGTGCACCATCCACGCTTACACCGGCGATCAGATGATCCTTGATGGACCGCAGAGAAAAGGCGATCTGAGAAGATCTCGTGCAGGCGCTGTTAATATCGTTCCGAACAGCACTGGTGCTGCAAAGGCTATCGGTCTGGTTATTCCGGAACTGAACGGCAAACTGATCGGTTCTGCACAGCGTGTTCCGACCCCGACCGGTTCTACCACCATCCTGACAGCAGTTGTTGAAGGAAATGTTACCGTTGACGATGTAAACGCTAAGATGAAAGCATCTGTTACCGAATCCTTTGGTTACAACACCGATGAAATCGTATCCAGCGATATCGTTGGTATGAGATACGGTTCTCTGTTCGATGCAACTCAGACCATGGTTCTGCCGCTGGACAACGGTACCACCGAAGTACAGGTTGTTTCCTGGTATGACAATGAGAACTCTTATACCAGCCAGATGGTTCGTACAATCAAATACTTCTCTGAACTGGCATAATTCGAGTCTTGTAAACGATCCAAGAAGGGTCCGGTCGATTGGACCGGGCCCTTTCTTTCTTTTCGCAATCGTAAAAATAATGAGGCATATTGATGCTTAATAAAAAATACGTTGATGATATAAATTTAAAAGGCAAAAGAGTCCTGGTGCGCTGCGATTTTAACGTACCCCTGGATGCTGACCGGAAAATTACCGATGAAAACCGTCTGGTGGCAGCTCTGCCGACCATTAAAAAGCTTATTGCAGACGGCGGGAAAGTGATCCTCTGCTCTCATCTGGGCAAACCCAAGGGAGAGCCCAAGCCGGAGCTGTCTCTGGCACCGGTTGCTGTTCGTCTGAGCGAGCTTCTGGGACAGGAAGTGAAATTTGCTGCAGATCCGGAAGTGGTAGGGCCGAACGCGAAGGCTGCTGTGGAAGCCATGAAAGACGGCGATGTGATCCTTCTGGAGAATACCCGTTACCGCGCAGAAGAGACCAAGAATGGCGAAGCTTTCAGCAAAGAGCTGGCTTCTCTGTGTGATGTTTTTGTAAATGACGCTTTCGGTACCGCTCACAGAGCACACTGCTCCAATGTTGGCGTTACTCAGTTTGTGGATACCGCAGTGGTTGGTTATCTGATGCAGAAGGAAATTGATTTCCTTGGCAATGCAGTAAACAACCCGGAGAGACCGTTTGTAGCGATCCTGGGCGGAGCAAAGGTTTCCAGTAAGATTTCCGTTATCGAAAATCTGCTGGACAAGGTTGATGTGCTGATTATCGGCGGCGGTATGTCCTATACCTTCAGCAAGGCCATGGGTGGTCACATCGGACGTTCTCTGTGCGAGGATGATTATATGGACTATGCGCTCCGCATGATGAAGAAAGCAGAAGAAAAGGGCGTAAAGCTGCTTCTGCCGGTTGATAACCGCATTGGAGATGACTTCTCTAACGACTGCAATATACAGGTTGTAAAACGCGGCGAGATCCCCGATGGCTGGGAAGGTATGGATATCGGACCGGAAACAGAGAAGCTTTTTGCAGACGCGGTAAAGGATGCCAGGACCGTTGTATGGAATGGACCGATGGGCTGCTTTGAAATGCCGAACTTTGCTCATGGTACCGAAGCCGTTGCGAAAGCACTGGCTGACACTGAAGCAACCACCATCATCGGCGGCGGTGATTCCGCTGCAGCCGTAAATATCCTGGGCTATGGCGATAAGATGACCCATATCTCCACAGGCGGCGGCGCTTCCCTGGAATTCCTGGAAGGCAAGGAACTGCCGGGTGTTGCAGCAGCAAACGATAAATAATTTATATCTGTTCAGTACCTTCACACTCCCACAATCCTGCATCATAAGATTTTGGCGGCAGCCCCGGGGATTTTCCTGCATAAATGCATGAAAACACCGCTCGGAACAGTGGATCCTGAACAGTTACAATCATTCAAAAGAACAGTTGAAGAGGAGATTGGAATCATGGCAAGAAAGAAAATTATCGCAGGTAACTGGAAAATGAACATGACTCCCAGTGAGGCAGTGGCACTGGTAGAGACCCTGAAACCGCTGGTACAGAACGAAGAAGTGGACGTTGTATTCGGCGTTCCGGCCATCGATATCATCCCGGTTGTTGAGGCCTGCAAGGGAACCAATATCGCAGTTGCTGCAGAGAATATGTACTATGAAGAAAAAGGTGCTTACACCGGAGAAATCGCCCCGGCGATGCTGGTAGATGCAGGCGTGAAATATGTAATCCTGGGCCACTCCGAGAGAAGAGATTATTTCAAGGAGACCAGCGAGGACGTAAATAAGAAAGTCCTGAAAGCCTTTGAACACGGTATTACCCCGATCATGTGCTGCGGCGAATCTCTGGAGCAGAGAGAGCAGGGGATTACCATGGACTGGATCCGTCAGCAGGTGAAGGTTGGCTTCCAGAATGTAACGGCTGATCAGGCAAAGACTGCTGTCATCGCTTATGAGCCGATCTGGGCGATCGGAACCGGCAAGACTGCTACCAGCGAGCAGGCAGAGGAAGTCTGCAGGGGCATTCGGGAATGCATCGCTGAGATCTATGATACCGACACTGCAGAAGCCATCCGCATTCAGTACGGCGGTTCTGTAAACGCAGGCAATGCAGCAGAACTGTTTGCAATGCCGGATATCGACGGCGGTCTGGTAGGCGGCGCAAGCCTCAAACCGGATTTTGGAAAGATTGTATGCTATAAATAAAAAATCAGAACAAAGCCCTTCTGCCGGTGCGGAAGGGTTTTGTCATTTCAGGAGTTGTTGTATGGAAAAACTGGCAGTTCTTTATTTGATTGGGGTGAATCTGTTCACGTTCGCCGTTTATGGAGCGGATAAATGGAAGGCCAAAAAGCAGAAGTGGCGGATACCGGAGAGAACTCTTCTGATTCTGGCGGCGATTGGAGGGAGTCCCGGAGCCCTGGCAGGGATGTACTTCTTCCGTCATAAGACAAAGCACAGACTGTTCCGGATGGGAATTCCCCTGATTCTGGCGGCGCAGGTTGTGACAGGGTGCATGATCTGCTTCCGGCTGTCCTGAAATGATGGAATTTGCTGCAGTTCGGATCCGGTATCCCGGCTTTTCGCGGCGGTGTTTTCTGTGATTTTGTACAGGTGCCTTATGAGAAAGCAGCAGAAGGTTTTGCAGGGACCGGCCGGGGGCAAACAGAAAAAGGGGCTGTCGGGAAATAAATAATCTCAAATCATTATTTCCCGACAGCCCCTCTGAACAGAGAACAGTTTATTTCGCTTTTTTGATATTGGCTTCCACCATACGAACCGTCTCCTCTGACGGTGCGGAAATCACAGCGGTCATACAGATCTCACAGGGCGGATTCTGCTTCAGGCTGTCGATGGCGGACTGAACGGCTGCCACATCTCCGCTGACGAAGATCGTTGTATGGCCGCCGCATTTGGTATTTTTGGCACGGAATGTCACATCAGAGGTTTTCACCATCTGATCCACGGCCATAACGGCATTTGCGCTGCCAAGGACTTCTACAAGTCCGAATGCTCCATAGCTCATAAGGGTACCTCCTGATTATTTATTGATCGTCATACTGAGAGAACGCTCTGTACCGGCTGCGGGAGAAGCGATCACCGTATGATGAACAATGGTGGAAATCGGTTCAGCAGCTTTCAGGGCAGCTTCCATAGCGGCATTCACGTCAGAGACGCTTCCTCTCATTTTCACACAGGCCCCGCTTTTCAAACGGGTCCTCTCTACGCTTTGAATCTTCACATTTGCAGCCTTTGAAGCTGCATCCAGGGCCACAAAGCAGGCACAGTAGCTGTCAAGTTCAAAAACGCCTACTGCCAGGCCTTCGTATTCATTTGCCATAAGTTCCTCCTCCTGAGAATAGCGCCGTGGACTGTGCTGTCCTGCCCATCGACGATACACATACATTTGCTCTTATTATAGCTGATTCCGGCGGAAAATACAACCTGGAGAAACGAAGATTTTCCGGAGAGATATTCAGGGCCAGCTGTCCCGCACTGCGGCTGGGAACGGAAGGAACAGTTTTTCTTTTGAACTGGCGGTTAGAAAAGCGTGTTCAGGGTTATGTTCTGACTGAACCCAAAGAAGATGGGAAGCAAGCAGAAGGACAGCCGGAAGAACTTGCGGTAAATGAATAAGGGAAATCCTGTGATACCTCATTGACAAAAGAAGGATTCTCTCCTAAGATAGAGGTACTGAAAGCGTAAAGCTTGAAAAGGAGAACAGATCAGGATGGAAAATATAAAAATAGCCCTGTTGGGGCTGGGGACAGTTGGAACAGGCGTTTATAAAGTTTTAAAGGCACAGAGAGAAGAAATTCCTGCCAAAATCGGAGTGAACCTGGAAATTAAAAAAATTCTGGTGAGGAATATCGGAAAAGCAGCTGCAAAGGTGGAGGATCCTTCGGTGCTGACCACAGAGTGGAAGGAAATTGTGGAAGATCCGGAAATTCAGATCGTTGTGGAGGTTATGGGAGGCATGGAGCCGGCCAGGACCTATATTCTGGAGGCACTGGCAGCCGGGAAAAATGTGGCTACTGCAAATAAGGATCTGATTGCGGCAAGAGGAAGAGAGCTCTTCGAAGCGGCAGGGGCACAGAAGAAGGATCTGCTCTTTGAGGCGGCTGTGGCAGGAGGCATTCCCATCATCCGGCCTCTGAAGCAGTGTCTGGCGGCCAATCATCTGGATGAAGTCATCGGGATTGTCAATGGGACTACCAATTTTATTCTGAGCAAGATGACCGCAGAGGGGATGGAATTCCAGGAGGCGTTGGCCATGGCCACGGAACTGGGTTACGCGGAAGCGGATCCCACGGCGGACATCGAGGGCTATGATGCGGGACGGAAGGTTGCCATTATGGCTTCCATTGCCTTTAATTCCAGAGTGACCTTTGAGGATGTTTATACAGAGGGGATTACGAAGATTTCTGCCAAGGATATCCGTTATGCCAGGGAGATGGGCTATGATATCAAGCTTCTGGGCGTTGCCAAGAATACGCCGGAGGGTATCGAAGCCAGAGTTCATCCCATGATGATTCCAAGTGATCATCCGCTGGCTACGGTAAACGGTTCCTTTAATGCCGTTTTTGTCCATGGAGATGCCGTGGACGATGCCATGTTTTACGGCAGAGGGGCGGGAGAGCTCCCCACAGCCAGTGCAGTTGTGGGCGATGTGTTTGACATTGCCAGAAATATCCGGATGGGCTGCTGCGGGCGGATCGGCTGCACCTGCTATAAGGATCTGCCGATTAAAAAGATTGAGGATACCAGGAGCCGCTATTTCCTGAGACTGCAGACAGAAGACCGCTGCGGTGTGCTGGCAGGCATTGCCAGCGTTCTGGGAAATAACTGTGTCAGCATCGCTCAGATTATTCAGAAAGCGAAAAAACAGGATCTGGCGGAGATTGTGGTGATCACGGACAGTGTGCAGGAGCGTCATTTCCGGGATTCTCTGAAGGTTATGGAGGGAATGTCCATGATTAAGAAAATTTCTTCCGTAATTCGTGTATATGGGGACTGACCGCGGCTGCGGGCTGCGTTATCTTTATCCTGTACGCATGCTTTGGCTGCTGTGAAGCCTGAAAGAGTGAACAGAAAGATTGACAAAAAGGGAACAGATCATGTAGAATAATGGATTGAGGAGTAAATTGTTTTTAAAACAAAAGGAGAATCGAAATGAGTAAAAAACCAACCGTTTTAATGATTCTGGATGGATATGGATTAAATGATAAAGTCCAGGGAAATGCGGTAAAAGAAGCAAATACCCCGGTGATGGACAAGCTGATGGCAGAGTGTCCCTTTGTGAAGGGCTATGCCAGCGGTATGGCCGTTGGACTTCCGGATGGCCAGATGGGTAATTCCGAAGTGGGTCACCTGAATATGGGAGCGGGCCGGATTGTTTATCAGGAGCTCACCAGAATCACCAAAGAGATCCAGGACGGCGATTTCTTTAAGAACGAAGCGCTGTTAAATGCCGTTCATAACGCAAAGGAAAAAGGAACTGCTCTGCATCTGTTCGGTCTTCTTTCCGACGGAGGCGTTCACAGTCACAACACCCATCTCTACGGCCTGCTGGAGCTTGCGAAGAGAGAAGGTCTGGAGAAGGTTTATGTACACTGCTTCCTGGATGGACGTGACACACCGCCCACTTCCGGAAAAGGTTATGTGGTAGCACTGGCTGATGAGATGAAGAAGATCGGCGTGGGCGAAATTGCTACCGTGATGGGACGTTATTATGCCATGGATCGTGATAACCGCTGGGATCGTGTGGAGCTGGCCTACAATGCCATGGTAAAGGGCGTTGGCGTAAAGGCAGCCTGCGGTGTCTGCGCAGTTCAGAATTCCTACGACAACGGAAAGAATGATGAATTTGTGGAGCCGGCTGTGGTGGAAAAAGACGGACAGCCGGTGGCAAAGATTCAGGACGGGGATTCCATTATCTTCTTTAATTTCCGCCCGGACCGTGCCAGAGAGATTACCAGAGCCTTCTGTTGCGATGATTTTGAAGGCTTCCCCAGAGAGAAGAGACTGGATCTGACTTATGTATGCTTTACCGAATATGATGAAACCATTCCGAATAAACAGGTTGCCTTCCACAAGGTTTCCATTACCAATACCTTCGGTGAGTTCCTGGCTGCCAATGGTCTGAAGCAGGCCAGAATTGCAGAGACAGAGAAATATGCCCATGTGACCTTCTTCTTTAACGGCGGTGTTGAGGAGCCGAACGAGGGAGAAACCCGTATTCTGGTGAAATCGCCGAAGGTGGCGACCTATGATCTTCAGCCGGAGATGAGCGCATATGAGGTTTGCGACAGACTTTGCGGCGCCATCCGTTCCCAGGAATATGATGTGATTATCATCAATTTCGCAAATCCGGATATGGTAGGCCATACCGGTATTGAGAATGCGGCGATTAAAGCGGTGGAAGCAGTGGATGAATGCGTTGGAAAGGCAGTGGAAGCCATTCAGGAAGTGGATGGACAGATGTTTATCTGCGCTGATCATGGAAATGCAGAGCAGCTTGTGGATTATGAGAGCGGCGCTCCGTTTACAGCGCATACCACCAATCCGGTTCCCTTTATTCTGGTTAATTATGATCCGGCTTATACACTGCGGGAGGGCGGCTGCCTGGCGGATATCGCGCCTACGCTGATCGAGATGATGGGTATGACTCAGCCGGCGGAAATGACAGGAAAATCTCTCCTGGTTCGGAAGTAATTCCATGGTTCCGGAGATTGTGCGGCAGGCCGTACAGATTAAAATGCGCTGCAGGACGGAAAGCCCACTGATTTCGGAAGCGGAATACTGCTGTGCCTGCGGGATCGGGCTGAAATTGCTGGGAGATCCCCAGGGGCTGCTGGAACAGGTTAAGCAAATGGATACCGTCGGTCAGGTAAAGGAAGCGGTGGTTCCTCTTTTCCGGGAAGCCATTGAGCAGACGGAGGATCCGGAACGAAAGCGTCTGTTCCACCTTCTGGTAAACAGCAGAGTGGAGGGCGGTATTTCAGAAGAGATCCGACCACTTTTTGATCCGGCCTGAGTATGTTTTCAAAAGATAAGGACACACTATCCGTAAGGAGGTGTGTCTTTTTTATGCATCAAAGCTTTGCGATTATTGACCTGTACGCCAGAGAAATTCTGGACTCCAGAGGGAATCCCACGATAGAAGCAGAAGTATTGACGGAGGGCGGCATCCTGGGACGGGCGGCGGTTCCCTCCGGTGCTTCCACAGGGGAGCACGAGGCTCTGGAGCTTCGGGACGGCCAGGAACGGTATCTGGGAAAGGGGGTTCAGAAGGCGGTCCACCATGTGAACACCGTTCTGGCAGATGCGCTGATCGGAGAAAATGTCTTGGATCAGGCTCAGATTGACCGGATCCTGTTAAAGGAGGATGGGACGCCGGAGAAATCCAGGCTCGGAGCCAACGCACTGCTGGGCGTTTCCATGGCAGCAGCAAATGCAGCGGCCAAAAGCCTGAATATTCCGCTGTTTCGGTATCTGGGAGGAATGTACGCCTGCCGGATGCCGGTTCCCATGTTTAATGTGATCAATGGCGGATGTCACAGCGGAAACTTCCTGGATTTTCAGGAATTCATGGTGATGCCGACAGGTGCGGAGCGTTATGCGGAGGGTCTGCGGATGGGAACGGAAATTTACCATCATCTGCAAAAGATCCTGGAACAGGATTCTTTCAGCACAGCGGTGGGAGATGAGGGAGGCTTTGCGCCGGACCTGAGGGATGCAAAGGAAGCGCTGCGTTATCTGGAACGCGCGGCGGAGGCGGCAGGGTATGAACCGGGAAAGGATCTGGTATTTGCCATGGATGCGGCTGCCAGCGAGCTCTATGACAGAGAGAAAAGGGTATATCGTTTCCCCGGTGAGAGCAGGATGAAAGGGGAAGAAATCGTACGAAGCCGGGATGAAATGATTCGCTATTATCAGGAGCTGACGGAAGAATTTCCACTGAAAAGCATTGAGGACGGGCTGGAGGAAAACGACTGGGAGGGCTGGAAGCTTTTGACGGAAGAGCTGGGAAAGAGAGTTCAGCTTGTGGGAGATGACTTGTTTGTAACCAGTCCCGGAAGACTGAAAAAGGGGATCCAGATCGGGGCAGGAAACGCACTTCTGGTAAAGGTAAACCAGATCGGAACACTGACCGAGGCCTTCGAAGCCATGGAGCTGGCAAAGCGAAACGGCTTTCGGTTCATTGTATCCCATCGTTCCGGTGAAACGGAGGATTCCTTTCTGGCGGATCTTGCGGTGGCAGCAGGCTCCGGGCAGATAAAAACCGGGGCTCCCTGTCGGAGTGAGCGGGTGGCGAAGTACAACCGGCTCCTGCGAATTGAGGATTATCTGGGAGCGCAGGCGCGCTGGGAAAATCCTTTCGAATAGAGAAAAACGGAGACTGAACAACCAGGAACAGTGCCGAAAAAAGAAACGATTACCAAAATTTCTTGACATTCCAAAAACACTATGCTACACTGAAATCTATGTGAGGAGGTGTTAGCGTGGCAGTTCTGAGAACGATTCTGACAATTATTTTTATTATTGATTGTATCGCGTTGACCGCGATTGTACTGATGCAGGAAGGAAAGGACCAGGGGCTTGGAAGTCTTTCCGGTGTTTCTGAAACATACTGGGGAAAGAATAAAGGCCGTTCTATGGAGGGTGCGCTTGTAAGGATTACAACCTTTGTAGCTATTGCCTATATTTTGATCTCAGTAATATTAAATCTGAACTTTTAAGGAAGAGAAGAGAGGCTGTTGCAGGAATCCCATCCGGAGCGCCAGACGCGTTCTGCATTCGGAATTTTGCAGCGGCCTGTTTTTTTGGCTGCATTGCCTTGGAACGCCGCGATAACAGGAGAAAATATGGAAGACAGACAAAAATTTGAACAGCGGAAACAGGTGATTGAGGACCTGATGAGGGACAAGACCTACGTCCCGATGAAAATAAAGGAGCT
>JAXEJQ010000125.1:0-27478 GCA_034101475.1 Candidatus Limivivens sp. | reverse complement strand
GGTAAAGAGTGCCGGATATTTCATTAGCCTGCAAGGCGGAAGAAGGAGGCGATGCGGTGGCATCGTCGACTGATGACAACGCAGCAGATAATGAAATAGATGGTGCTTTTTACCATAAATTACAAGTGGTCAGTACACTAGGACTGCAGGATCCCGCAAAACATGAGCGGATTGCGAATGTTTTCGTCGATTTTGAAAGTGCATAGCACGGAAAAATCGACGGAAGGCTCATTTATCGGGCAATTCATAGTATGCACAGCGAAATGAGAATTATGCGTAAAAGATTGACAAGGGGCTTGCGGCGGGACTAGAATATGAATGAGGAAAGAAACAAATCCCATCGGCGCAGCCGGTTTTTATGGCGGTTTTTATGGATTTGTGAAAAGAGAAAAAGGGAGGTTTTTTTATGAAATTTACCAAGAAACTGACAAATTTTCTGGGAGCATTTCTGCTGCTTCTGACGCTTTGCCTGATTCCTTCTCCTGGAGAGACACAGGCCGCAGCAAAAACAGCCATCGGCTGGTGGACAGAAATCGGCAGTACTCCAAAAGTACAGACTTCAAGAACCATCCAGATTGAAGCAGGCCAGAAATTCTATCTGGGCTACTATTTCATCAGCCAGAAAATGACCGATATGGGCCCCGTTGGATCTAACGGAAATGACCTGAACCTGACCTATACCAGCAGCAAGCCCTCCGTGGCTGCCGTTGGAAAGAAAACCGGTTATGTCATTACCAAAAAAGCCGGGACAACCAAAATTACGGTTACCTATAAAAAGAAAAAATACTACTGCACCCTGAAGGTCTCCAAAAAAGGCGCGCTTGGCATGACTACCACCTTCAAAAAGCTGAACAGTGCTGCCAATGCCCTGGCAAAAGAGGAAAAGACCAGGGTGACCTCCGGCAATATCGTATCCCTGTGTAAAAAGTATGCGAATTACTGGAATCAGCGGGCTCTTATCAAAAAGGAACTCAATTACGGATTTTTGGGAAGTTCCAATAAACTGGTAATTCCTTCGGAGGAATCTGCGGAATATACCTGTGGAAATATTACATCGTATATCTACGCCCACGATCCTGCCTTTGCTTTTAAAATCACCAGGGCCAGCGGAAAAGCCGGTTCCGGCAGCATTTCGGTACAGCTCAACAAAAAGCCTGCGATACAGCAGATCTACATGCTGCAGATTGCCCCTGTATTTGACACTGAGCAGCGGATCAATCTTTCCTCCACCAGGGCTACCATCGATATCATTCAGGTATCCTGTATCGGATATGTGGGGGACGATGAATCCAACGAGGATACTTGGTCCTTTACTTCCAGCAATTATCAGGGAATCTGTACCATCAAGCGTGGCAGCACCTCTGCATCCATCAGTCATCTGCAGGACGATGACGGAAATCCTGTGACTCTGAAGAAAGATTATGAATACCGTGTGTCTTTCAATGACAAAGAAGTTACTTTCGTAGCAAAATAAATAGTACATTGGTTCGTAAATAACTGCACCAACCAATAACGCAGAATATTTCTTCGAGTGTGCATGGTAAAAAGCCTCGGCGTAGCGGTCTACGCTGAGGCTTTTACCATGTGCAATCGGAGAAACTGGCAAGTTATTACTATGAAACAGAATCTTGTGGGGGGATAAAAAAGCGCAAACTACCCCTATAACAAGATTTTGGTTCAAAATTTATAATTAAACTGGATATGCTTCCATGGCTGCAGGCATTTTCCAGCCTAATGATTTTAACTTCTTCAGGTAGGCGTTGATTTTTCGTTCTTTATTGAACTGGTTGTAATAATCTGCACCTAAATCCTGAAATGCAACTCCATCCTTAAGGATGTGGTATATGGCAATCAGCATGGAGTGGGCAACTGCCACATATGCTCTTTTGCTGCCCCGATGGGCGCTGATTCTCTGGAACTGCGCCCGGAAATAGGAATTCTTCACTTTGGCAGCAGAATGCGCGCACACAATCAGCGTTGTCCGCAACAAATTATTGCCCTTTCGGGTTTTCCCACCCCTGCGTTTTTTAGCACTTTCATTATCCCCAGGACAAAGTCCTGCCCATGATGAAATATGTGCATCTGTAGGAAAACGCTCCATGTTTGTACCGATTACAGAAACAATGGCCTGTGCGCTTGTAATACCCAGCCCGGTGACATCTTTAATGGCGTCGACTGCCTGTTTTTCATCCGGTTTCATATGGTTGTCAATATCATCATTCAGATGTTCGATATGGGCATTCAGTTCGTCCACATGCTTCAGGAGTTCCTTCATCATTTTCCTCTGCATGGGTGACATAAAACCGTTCAGGTCATCGATGATCTGCTCCTTTGATGCTTTGAGATTATGCGAAATTACTTGATTGTCATACATCTCATCATATTTGGAACTGTCTATGGCGGTTCCGGAAAGGATAGTGTCTATAATATTGCGTGCGCTTTTCCCATTGATGTTTGCAACCGTGCCGGAAAGCTTAATATTGGCTCCTTCCAGCATTTTCTGCAGCCGGTTAAGCTCCCTTGTACGGTCCTGGACTAAACTCCTGCGGTAACTGATCAATTCACGCAGCTCCCGTTGATCCCTGTCCGGGATATAGCTTGGCTGTAAAAGGCCATGCTGTAAAAGGTCAGCAATCCATTCGGAATCCTTTACATCTGTCTTCCTGCCTGGAACAGCCTTCATATGACGGGCGTTTACCACCATGGCATTTAAGCCGGAGGATTCCAGGATGTTATACAGGGGCTTCCAGTAGGAGGCGGTACTTTCCATGGCGACCATCTGGCATCCGCCTTTGACCAGCCAGTCAGCCAGCTCCAGAAGCTCTCTGGTTGTTGCACCAAACTCACGTACTTCCTGCTCTTTGCCATGGATAAAGCAGGCAACCATAAGTTTTTTGTGCACATCGATACCACAACAATTGTCGTAAACTTTCTTCATAATGGCACCTCTCTTCAAGAAAATTTACGGCACGGTTCTCTGTCTTTTGATATTTTACTATGCGTCCTTTTGCCATGTGAGGCTGGACAGGTGGTGGTGCAAATGAGAGAACCACAAATCAGTTTACTATGCGGGCTATAAGCCCAAAATAAGAACCGATCTTTGCCGATATGATTATTATAGATCATCTATATGGCAAAAGAAATAAAAACAATCGACTGGCCCCTGTTTCATGCGCAGTGGTGCCAACGCAGGGCATGGGGGTTTACTATCCTTTTCTGTACTGGAATTTTTCTCCGGGCTTCCGAAGAGATTCAATGTTTTCTGGAGTCCGGTCACGACATCCTGAACGGTTTTCTCGGCTATCCTCGCCTTGGTAACGTTGTCAGTTTTAGCATCCGTTTTGACCAGTTCCCAAAATTGTGCCAATTTGCTTTTATGATTGTTTTTCACAAGAATAAATTCCTTTCAATTCGTTATTGTTAAATATTCACTCAAACTTTTACAGCCAGACCATTCAGCAATTTTTCCAACCTTATAAATGCTCTTTTCATAGATACCGCCAGAATCACCATCAACAATGCAGCAGCAAAAAACAAGGCAAATACCCTCTCCCCGAACATCTCGAACAAACCACCTACATTGCCTGTCCAATCGGTGATGCACACATTCCTATATACATAGCACAGGATATTACCTTTCCGATCAAATCTACAGGTACGATCATCTGCAGATAAGACATAATCTGAATGGAAAATAAAGTGGACAGGAATGCCATGAAAAAACAACTGACTAAAATAATGAAATAAGAAATCATTGTTTGCATCGTAATCATAATTGCAATACCAATCGATATGAGTGTAAGTGCATCATACAGCAGCAAACCCGAGATCAGTTTGCCAGTAAAGCTGCCATCATAAACCTGATTTACCCCACAGGTTGGACTTCTGGACTGCAGAACGGCGCATTCAATTTCCTCCTGACGAATTGTGCAATTCCGCATCGGTTTATCTGTGGAACATTTGCTGTCTCCATCTCATCATAAGAGAAAATTTCAATTGCAGGGTGATCCTCTTCGTAACCTGGCAGGCATAAATGCTCTCCAACGATATGAACATTTGATAATCCAGTCATTTTATCGAGCCATTCCCCACGTAGATCCCGTGTTTCCCCGATACTTTTACAATGAAACACCTTTTTATAAAATGCGATTAACTTTTTCTGATCTTTTGCAATTATATTCGTATGGACATATCGAAACATATTTTTTCCTCCTTCTGAACAAATATCTCTCTTACTGAATCAAAAATCCTTCATTGCGGACCATTAAATAATTCTATTCCAAAATCGCAGTTCAGACTCCTCCGTATACAAATTCCATCCATCTATTTCATGAAACGATACGATCTTCAGCTTTGAATTAATCCATGCCCGCCTTTTTCCAAGTTCAACAATCACTGACATTTTCTTTTTTCTTCCATCCCATATAAAGATATACTCCTAAAACTGCAGTAAAGCCAGCTGCAGCAAATACGCTGAATCTCTCTGGTATTCCAAAGTAATTATGTGGCAAAACAGCTGTACCTACTGCACCTGTTATCATCATGGCAAGTGCTGCCAGCGTCCATTTTCCCAATGACGAACATTCTTTTTGAATCAAGCCTCCGTATACAATCAGCATCAACGAAGCAATTGACAACATAATCACTGCCATTGTCACAATCAGGTGCATAATATCCTGAAATCGTCCGGATATACCTGCATCCACCAATGGAAACATATTGTATCCTAATGCAGAAATCCAATTCATAATTGCAAACAAGTACACCCCCATCCTCAAGATCCGATTATAGTGTTCTTTAATCGTCACACAGCACATGGTCACACAGACAATCCCACACGGCATATAGAATGCGCCCAATTGTTCCCAGAGCACTCTGGACGGTGCAGAATCAGCAGAAAGATCGCTGACAGCCTGTGAAATCCAGTTGTATCCCGGATAAGCAAGCGGAGACAAAACAACAGCCGCTGTATAGGATAGCAAACTTACAATCCCCAGTAATCCCAGTTTTCGCATTAGTTTTTCGTTCATTTTTCCCGTTTCTCCTCTATCAGACAAATTCAAATAGCATCCCTGATCTGTTCATACCACCTGATAGGTTCTGAAAGATTTTCCATACTTACCCGACTGCCGCCATTTATCAACAGATCCAGCATGTCATCCTCTTCCTGAGTTCTGTCTGCTTTTTCAGCAAGTGCTTTTCCCGCCGTTTTCACCATCATACTCATCATCAACCTGTTTACTCCTCGAAGTTTTTCCATATCAAAACCTCCCTGCAGGGTAAAAACCTCTGTTGACTCAGGAATTTGGTTCTTATTTCTGACTTCCTGAAGCTGTGTCCCTGTTGCCCCCATACCGACTGCGCAGACCATACGAATGCAAAAACACTTATTCGCCTCTTTATATCCTTTAATGCTACTTGCCATGATCCATCCAAGATAAATGATCCCGGTTCCCTTTTCTAAATATTTTTTTGCACCCTCCAGTGAATAAACCGGCAAACCGATCTGATGTCCAAGCATCTTTGCATATCTCTCTGTGCTTCCTGTGTTCGTCGTGTAAACAATTGCTTTCATCATTTTTCTTCCTTTCTGACAGTAAAAAGCGCAGTAACTGAATAATTCCCTCATTCAGCACTGCGTCTTTTGCGTCTGGCTCATTATTCTTTTCCATTACGGTTAAAGGTCTTATAAAACAATCTGACATGTGCCTCTAATTTTTTCATGTATTCTTCCTCTTTTTCCGGATGTCTGTCACACTCACCCAGCATAACAAGGATCGGTGCATCATACATCATTGCAAGAATAACAGGATCTTCATCTGCCAGCACACCAGCTGCAATCATTTTTGTAAATAACCCACTGTGATAATCATGGATCTGATTGACATATCTCCTCGAATAAAGCTCTGACAGTTCCGGAGACCGAAACTGTTCAATGGTCATCATCCGCCGGAACCTACTGACATACTCATCATGCAGAGAATACTCAATCAGAGATTTTACCTTTTGAACAAGATCATCTGCAGAAATTTTTTCAAATACGATTACATCCTGTTCCGAATCCGTTACATGAACAGAAATCGTATCCGTAAAGTCTTCGTATCTTCTGGCTGTTTCTTCAAATATTGCATCAAAAATTTCCTGCTTGCTCTTGTAATGCTTATATAATGATGGTGCTTTGATGCCAACTGCAGACGCAATCTGTTCCACGCTCACTGCATCATATCCTCTTTGCGAAAATAATCTCAGTGCTTCCAGAAGAATTTTATGTTTTGTATCCATCATCTCCTCTTCCTTTCTCCTGCAATACAGCTAATATCCATTAGCTGTATTATAGGCTAAATATTATTAGCTGTCAAGTAAAAAAACTTACCAAAGCGTTGCGGAAATACCAGGAGTTCTTTTCAAAGGCATCATTGTTTACTTTGAATCCGAATGTTTTCATGTACTTGATCATAAAAACAGCCGTTGCTCTGATGTTGCCCTCGCAGAACGGACGAATCTGCCAAATATCCGAAGCAAACTTGGCAAGATGTTTCACGCAGTGTTCTACGGACGTTTCTGAGTTTTGCAAATTTTTCAGGGCAATATGACATTTCAAAAGATCTTATCATCAACAATCCTGTTTCTGCGGTTCCTTCCAGAATCCACCTCTGTGGAAATTTGGATTGCCCAGAGGCGCTGCTGTCAGTCGGAACATAACGCATCCATCCGGGCACACAATATCCTTCACATACTTGCCGCTTCCGCCCAGGTTCTCCAGATCCCCGCCGCTTCGGACCGCTTCCATCAAAGGATAAAGCATCATCATTGTTTTTGAACAGATTCCGTATCCATCCTTGTTGACCGGGCATCCATATGTGCAGGAATACCTGTCACCGATCTCTTCTCCATTCCGGCAATAGTGCTCTGTATGATCACCTCGCAGAAAACCGGTCACTTCTATTTCAAATTTATATTCTTCATTATACCACTTTTTCATCGCTTCTCTCCTCCATTTGTTTACAGTTTTTCTGATGAGCTTTTATCTTTTTTATCGCCCAGTCATAGTGGCTGCTGGTAGTACTGATAAAATAGCTTCCTATGCAGCTACCCCCAACCCAGGGATAGTAGGTGCTGGTAAATAATTCTTCCTGTGAAAAGGTTTCAAGCGCTTCCATTACTTTTCTATGAGAAGCTTTCAATCTCTCCAGTGCCTCTGATTCGGTAATACTCTTACAGCGGTTATAAAAGAAAAGGTTCATCTCTCCGTATGTTTTCCAGGTATATCCTTCCAGCAGGAAGGGCCTGTTCGTTCCGTTCTCACGATTCTGAATCCATTCCAAAAGCAGCAGATGCCATTCATTCAGGTGCATCAACACGTCTCTGAGATTCCTGTCACGCTTCCAATGCGCCTCCTTTTTTTTCTCATCGTTGGAAAAGTCGTAACATATTGTTTTCTCATTCTCGGACCTGTTTTCGATCACTGTCAGAAGTTTCTCAAAATTTGTATTCGCTGCATTGATTAATGCTTCTTTGTCCCTTGGTCTCGGCATATCCATCCTCCTATTCCGGAAATGAACAGATTTTCATGAGAGATCCTTCCTGATTGAACCTGCTTTTCAAAGATCTTCTCTTTTTCCCTGCGGATTCTTCATGACACTTTTCACTTCCTGTTTCATAATATCATACAAAACACGTCAACGATATGTCCTGTTTCTTTTATCTTTTTTATCCGTCAGTCAATCTGTCATGCAGAACAGGATTGCGAAAAATGCCCGTATGAAGCGCCGCATTTCCGCGTCTTCCGAAACCCCAATGAATGCACCTTTTGAGTTCTCCGAAAGCTTTTGTAGTTTTTTTCGTAAGAGCGAAAATCCCTTTTTCTCATAAGGCTCTGATCTGACTTCTGTCACCTGATAACCGGTGGCTTCAATGGCCTGCAAAGGCATTGCGCACCGCATCGTTTATAAGAATTTCCTCAGATTCTTTCCTCTTATCCATTTTCTCTGCATAAAAAAACCTCCCTGCTTTGTTTACAGGAAGGATTTTATATGCTCCCCTTACGGGAAGAGTCAGAACGAATCTGCCAGACCACCCTTTTTCCAAAAGCAGAAGGATCTTTATTTCTCCCGTATCAGAACAGCCTGCTGTCCCAGCCGGTTATAAACGGCTTCAAAGGTATCTGCGTTCCGTTCAAGAATTCCCTCCAGCGGATCATTGACCACAACTTCATTGGAATCCTTGTGAAAGCCCATCAGAACAACACAATGTTCATTATTAAACCACTCGTACTCCACTCCGTTATATTCACAGAAGGAGTCTGTTCCCATGGGTTCTCCCATATACATGGTATTCCAGACAATGACCGGATACCCAGCTTCTACATAGTCATACAATTTTTCAAAATCCGTACCGGAAATATCTCTGGCCTCCAGCTCGCTTCCCTGGTCTTCCAGAAACGCATTGGCCGTATCCGTAAGCCCGGGAGCATAGATGCCTGCACCGTAGTCCGAATAAGGATCGCCCACATAGCCACAGGCAAAATTATCCTCACTGAAAATCAGGTATTCATCTACCAGTCGGGTTTTCGCAATGGGATACCCCCAGTAGTTCAATACACTGGTCAGCGCTACGGACTCACAGCCGGTGGGAAGCTCCGGATTTTGAAGAAGCTCCTTCATCTCCAGCTCAACGCTCGTCTGAACAGAAGCTCCCGGTTCTTCCAGATGGTGTGTGACACCGTCGCTGTATGTAATTGTGGATGGCTTCAGCAGCTCAGAGTCTTCTGTTTCCTTTGCCGCAGCCTGCGCCAGACAGACCTGGGTGCTCAGGATCAGAATACCCAGAACTGCCTTCCACGCATTCCCCTGATATCTTTTTCTGCTTTTTTCCATAAATGAACCGCCCATCGTTTTTCTTTCATTCTATCGTAACTTGTCCGAAACTTCAATCCCTCTTTTCATCTTTACGGACTTTTCAGATCCGGCCGGATACACAGACTGAGAAACAGGGGCTGGTATCAAATGTTCTTCACCCTTGCATCTTTTCTGTTTCTGGATTATAATGAAGACGTCGCCAGTTCCGGGAGGAGTGCGGTTTCGCCCGTATCGGAGGTGTCCGGTCTCACACATACTTATCCCGGGAACACGCTCCGGCTGGTGACAATGAATTCTATCCTGTGAGAGTATTTATGAAGACAAAAGACCCGAAGTATCCAGGCCCCTATGGGAAAAATCTTACTTCCCCACAGGGCCGTTTTTTCAAAATGCTGCGAAAGCTTCTGCTGCCCCTCCCTACCATTTTTGTTCTGATTGTGTACGCTGCTGTTACAGCGGTGACCTTTTCGGTAAGTGAGCCGCAGCTTTCTGTTTTTGCGGACCTTTTTTCCGGATTTTTCCGTGTCTGGGTGATTGCCGAACTGATTTACGGCATTTCCGCACTGATCTGGAAAACAGCCGGCCTGTTCTTTTTTCATCCGGCCGTGAAAGTTCTTACTGCTTTCCTCTATTTTACAGCTGCCGTTTTTCTGCTGGTGAGCGGCCTTCCAGGGATTCCCTTTCGGCTCGCTCCTGCAGCCTCCTGCATCGGAGCCGGCTTCTATACGCTGTACTTTCTGGTTCTCTCCGCACGCCGGAGGACCGATCTGGCGCACCTGACCGGAGAAGAATTTGAAAAATACTGTGTCAAAGTCCTGAAAAAGAACGGATTCCGCCGGATCCGCCGAATCGGAGGCAGCGGGGACCACGGCATCGACATTCTCTGCCGGAAACGTCTGAAACGGATTGCCATTCAATGCAAATGCTACTCCGGCAGCGTGGGCAACAGCGCCGTCCAGCAGGCTTACACCGGAAAAGACCTCTATCAGGCCGATGTGGCCGTGGTGATGACCAACTCCTGGATGACCCAGCAGGCCAAACGGGAAGCTGCCCAGCTGGAAGTGCTGATCTGGGACCGGGACAATTTCGAAAAAAACGAATTTCCGCTGAAATAGATCTGATTCATCAGCTGTTTTCCCAGTCCGCCGGATAGGTGACATAGAGAAATCTTGCTTTTTCCGGAACGGAGAACTGGATCTTTGACCCTCTTGGGATCAGGATCACTTCGCCGGGTTCTGCTGTCACCTGCCCGTCCCCGTTTCGAATCGTCAGAGTTCCCTCAATCACATAATCGATTTCATCATAATTCAGCGTCCAGTCAAAGGTGGTGCGCTCCATTTCCATCAGACCGCAGCCCAGTCTCGGGCTCTCGGAAAGGGAAAAGAGATCATGGGTAAACACCTGATCGCCGTCTTTTCCCGTTTCCAGCCGGTCCGCCTGTCCCAGCTTCACCCACGGAAGCCCTACTTTCCGGACGTTCCCTGCACAGGCCCGTTTTTCCGGATCCGAATCGCTTTCCGTCATTCCAAGCTTCTCCTGGATGATTTTTGTTATCATTTGTTCAATGGTTTCTCTGTCTGGATTCATTTTCCGGCTCCTTTCTGTTCCTGCTCTTCCCCGGTCTGTTCTGTGACCGGCCGGCTTTTTCCATTCTGACCCTGGCGTGTCAGGAGCAGAGCCGCTCCCACCGCTGTAATACCGCCTGTCAGCTTTCCCACAATCATTGGGAATATCATCTCCTTATTAAATCCAGCCGTAAAGCCCAGATGATCCCCGAAGACAAAGGCTGCCGATACCGCAAAGGCAACATTGATGATTTTTCCTTTTCGATCCATGTCCTTCATCATTCCGAACATGGGAATGCTGTTTGCCAGGCTGGCCACCATTCCTGCTGCCGCCACCTCGTTCATGCCGAGAATTCTTCCCAGCTTCATCAGCGGTTTCCGGAAAATTCTGGTGATGACGTAGACCAGAGGGAAGGCTCCGGAAAGAACAATTGCAATTTCCGCAACCACTTCAAATCCTTCACTGATGGGATTCATACCCGGAATCAGAGTGACTCCGGCAAGTGCTTCCACAATTCCTGCGCCAAGTCCCAGGGTAATCACCGCCACCACAAATTTTCCAAAGCCGATAAAGCCCTTAATCATGGCGTTATCGAATTTCCAGAGTCCCAGTGCAATCAAAACCGCAAAGAGAATAATCGGTATCAGATTCCGCAAAATCATTCCCAGCGGATACCCTGCCGCCAGGCCGCCCGCGAAAGATCCAAGCGGAATCGTCATAACTCCGGCCAGCACGCCGGTTGCCAGATATTTCCGGTCGGATTCCTCGATGATTCCCAGCGCCACGGGAATCGTAAAGACCACCGTGGGCCCCAGCATGGAACCCACAATCAGGCCACCGAAATTTCCGGCATCCTCCGTCAGAGCCAGCTCCTTTGCCAGCGGCGCTCCTCCCATATCGTTTGCCAGAATGGAACCGGCAAACATTGCCGGGTCAGCCCCCAGGACTCCGAAAAGCGGAACAATCACCGGCTTCAAAAGACCGGCAATCATCGGAGAAAGAGCAATGATCCCCACCATGGAAACAGACAGAGCTCCGATTGCCAGAATTCCTTCCTCAAATTTTTCTCCCAATCCGAAAGGATTTCCAAAAATCCGGTCCAGGGCTCCCAGCGCGGAAAAGAATACCATGATATATATGATGACTTCATTGATGCCCATCAGACGGCACCTCCTCGTTTTTGTATGCCGGAAGATCCAGCGAATCAATAATCCCTACGACAGCCGCATCCACCGGCGCTTTTCCATTGCCAACCACCATTCTGGCTGAATTTCCTCTGCAAACCAGAACCAGATCTCCGGCACCGGCGCCGATCACATCCGCAGCCACCACCAGAGCTTCCGTTTTCTCCCGGAAGCTTTGCACCAGATCGATGACCAGAAGCTTCTGTCCGGTGATGCCGCCGTCTTTTTTGGTTGCCCAGACATTTCCGATCACTCTGCCGATTTCCATATGCTCACTCCTTACGGCTCTTTCTCCCTTATGCTCCGCTCTGTACGGTTCTTTGCCATGAATTTCACTTCTTACCGTCCTTCCTGTCTTCGGACTTCCAGACCGTGGTTCGTCAGATAGTCCTGCGCCAGAGGTGTGATAATGGTTTTCTTTCCCACTTCCACACCGCTGATTCCGTTTCCCCGGATCCGGCATAAATCCGACTCCTTCAGTACCCGGATACCGGTAAAATCCATCCATTCACCTTCCCGGAGGACCGGATTTTTCGGTTCCTTTTCCCGTATTTCCGAAAGGTCGCCAATCAGCTCCGCTCCGAAGGTCTGCAGTTTTTTCTCGTAGCTCTGGTAAAGGCCGTAAAGGGGTTTATACGCTGTATTCCGATATTTTCGATAAGCAAGCCCTTTTTCCAGAATATAAACCTTTCTTCCCTCAAGGAGCGCAGAAAGAATCGCGGCTGCTTCCCTGTTTCCCGGACAGCCCAGCGCTGCCTGAACCATCCCTTCCACCGAAAGGGACGCCGCAATGACTGCGGCCCTTTCCTTTTCCTCCTCCGTCAACGCCGGACGGAACAGAGAAGTGATTTCCTTTTCCTCCTCCATCGACAGTCTTCCAAGAATCAGGACGCAGGGTTTATTCAGCCTCTTTTCCAATTCCCGGAGAACCGCCTCTGCCAGGGCTGCCTGTTCCGTTTTTTCCATAGGATTCTCCTGTTCTTTTTCCGTCATCTGACGATTCTGCAAAAGGTTCCCTTTTCAAAGCCACAGGCATTTGCCTCATCATAATCGATGTGAACCCGGGTCTGGAAATCCTTGCTGACCCGGGCAATGGTATCCTCAAAAATCAGCGGACGGCTCCCGAATACTTTGATTTTCAGAGGTTCCCGGTCTTTCACCTGAAGCCTCTGCGCATCCTCCGGGCTGATGTGCATATGCCGTTTTGCAATAATTACACCTTCCGCAAGAACCACCTCCCTGTCTCCGGACAGAATCCGGATTCCCGGGCTTCCCGCAAGATCTCCGCTCAGCCGGACCGGAGGCTGAACCCCCAGCACAAGCGCGTCCGTTTTGGAAATTTCAGCCTGACTTTTCGGCCTTTCCGGCCCCAGCACAACCACATTGGGGATGGAGCCCTTTGGCCCGGCCAGAGTGACCCGCTCTTCACAGACAAACTGCCCCGGCTGGGAAAGCTCCCGCACTTTTTTCAGCTGGTAGTCCTTTCCAAACAATGCCTCCACATCCGCTCTGCACAGATGCACATGCCTTCCGGAAGCCTCCACTTCCACCAGAAGCCGGTCTTTGAGTTCCCGGACAACCGCGCTGACAATCTGCTCCACTTCTGTATTCATCGCTTAAGCCTCTTGGGTGTCCGCACCGGAGACCCGCTCTGTGCCGCGGGGCAGAATCCCGTCCACTTCCGTATGGGGTCTCGGAATCACATGCACCGACACCAGCTCTCCCACCCGTTCTGCGGCCGCCGCTCCGGCGTCCGTGGCTGCCTTGACGGCGCCCACATCGCCCCGGACCATGACGGTCACCAGACCGGCTCCGATGGACTCTTTGCCCACAAGAGCCACATTTGCCGCTTTTACCATGGCGTCAGCTGCCTCGATGGCTCCCACCAGACCCTTTGTCTCAATCATTCCCAGCGAATTTGTATTTGCCATTTTTCCTACCTCCAGTTTTCTATGCCTGTACCTTTAGTATCCGGCGTTTCCTGTTTTTCATACATCAAAACATCGGTTTCCTGTTACCGAAGTTCCCGGATGATCCTTTCCACAATGGCTTCAATGGTCTCCTGCCCGATTCTCTCCGCCTGCCCGCCCCGGGCCTCCCTTCGGATTTCTTCCAGATCTCTGGTACCGAAAGCCACCCGCCTGATATTGATCAGATCCAGAGGACCAATGTTGTTGGAGGAGGAACTGCCCCCAACGGCGCCGCAGCCCAGGGTCAGCGCCGGAAACAGCCGGGTTGTGGCACCGATTCCTCCAAGGGCCCCCGGTGTATTGACCAGAAAACGGGAGGCCGGGATGACAAGGGCGAATTTTCGGATCCGTTCTTCATCCCTGGCGTGCATGGAAAAGGTATGGCCTGCGCCCTCCAGCTCCAGGATTTCAATGCAGCGTGCCAGAACCGCCTCTGTATTTTCCTCCACATAGAGGCCCAGAATGGGCGCCAGCTTCTCTCTGGAATAGGGCGCATCATTTCCGACCCTGGTTTCCCGGGCCACAAGAACCCTGGCATTTTCCGGAATTCCCGCAAGCCCTGCGTATTCCGCGATCTGACTGCAGGTTTTTCCCACAATCATGGGATTCATGGTTCCATTGGCACGCAGGATAAACCGGGCAAGCTGCCGGGACTGATCTTCATGGAGCAGACAGGCTCCCTGGTTTTTCAATTCCTGTACCACCGGTTCTTCCATACATTTTTCAATAACAATGGACTGCTCGGAAGCACAGATGGTTCCATTGTCAAAAGTTTTGGAATCCAGAATCTGCTTCACCGCCTGCCGGACATCCGCGCTTTTATCGATAAAAGCCGGACCATTTCCGGCTCCCACACCGATGGCCGGTGTTCCGGAGGAATAGGCAGATTTCACCATGGCCCCGCCTCCGGTGGCCAGAATCAGGGCGGTGTCCGGACTGCTCATCAGTTCCTTTGTGGCCTCCATGGTAGGAGTCTGAATCACAGAAATGGCTCCCCTGGGACACCCTGCCCTTTCTGCAGCTTCCGCAAGAATCTCCACAGTATGGGAAATGCATGCTTTTGCTCCTGGATGGGGAGAAAATACGATGGCATTTCCGCCCTTCAACGCGATCATTGCCTTATAAATAACGGTGGATGTGGGATTTGTGGAAGGAACAATCCCGGCAATCACGCCCACGGGAACGCCGATATCCCATACTTTTTCATCCCTGTCTTCTCTTAATATTCCCACTGTTTTTTCATCTTTGATAGCAGCATAGACGGTTTTTGCCGCAAACAGGTTTTTCAGCACCTTATCCTGCCACCTGCCGAACCCGGTCTCTTCCCAGGCTTCCTTCGCAAGCTCCTCCGCATGCGCAGCTCCCGCTTCGCTGATTCCCTTTACGATCTGATCCAGCTGCTGCTGATCCATCCTGGCCAGTTCCCTCTGGGCGTCTGCGGCAGCCCTTAAAAGGTTTCTGGCCTCCTGAACCGACCGTAAATCCTTATCTGTTATTTCCATATTCTGCCTCCTGCTTCTGTTTTCCGGGATATTCCGTTCCTCATTTTTATTTCTGAGAGTTTCATTTTCTGACCCCTGCTCGGGAGACCTCATTTTCTATCCCTGGCTTTGTTCTGTGAAATCTCATTTCCCGCGCCCTTCTTTCGTTTTCCGGGTTTCCGCCACCCTCATTCATACTCCCTTGGGTGCTCCGCAACGGCCCGGACAGCCTGGGCAAAGGCGCTGCAGGCTGCCTTACAGGCAGACTGACTTCCTGTCAGCAGACCTCCTCCAAAGTTCGTTTCGGAAGGCGGACCGTAGAAGGCAGCAATCCGTACATCTGCTGCTTTCAGGGCCGCATCCATTCCGTAAATTGCTTCCAGAGGAGGCGCGATCAGATAGGCCAGCGGTTCTCCCTCCCGGATGCCCGCGCTTTTGGAAAGGTAAGAACCTGTTCTGGATACCGTGTGGGCATAATACACAATGGAATCCTCATCATTGGCGCTGATAAAACAGGCTCCGTGTTCCAGAAAAGCGATCATGGCGCCAAGACCGCTTCGGATTTCCGCCGGGCTCGGACCTCCCAGAATTCCAATAACCTCTCCCGCCAGCTTCGTGGTGGCATTTCCGGCCCCGGCATACATGGAACGGGCATAAACCACATCCACATCCGCATCCTTTGTGGCTTCATCCAGAGCCGTATAAGTCACATCATCCATATCCGCCGTGATGATCCCCAGACTCTTATGCCGGGGACCCAGTTTCAGAACTCCTGCCAGATCCGGACTCACATTGGAAATCATGCGGATGCCCAGAATCTTCGGCCGCAATTCATCATTCTTCATGTTTACTGTCTCCTTTTCCTATTTGTAACTGTTCAAAGCCAGGTAAAATTTCATAAAACAGAAGTAAAATGCCTGCATTTTTATGAGCCAAGGGACAAATGTCCCACGATATCCGAATATTGGGCAGGATTGTGGGAGCGCGAAGCATTTTGAGGCTGGCTCTGAGCAGCTACTCCTATTTCAGATCAACGCCGGAGGCTTTTTTCTCCAGAATCCTCATGATTACCTCGGCTGCATGGGCGCCAGCCTCCACGGCTGTGGTTCCGCCCCGGTGAATATTGCTGATCACCGTCCTTTTTGCTTCCGGCAGACCATGACGGGGCTGATAGGCAATGTAGGCAGACATGGATTCTGCCGTCACCAGGCCGGGCCGCTCTCCCACCAGCATGCATATAACTTCCGCACCGGTCACTTCCCCCACCGCATCCATGGCTCCTACCCGGGCATATTTGATAAACAGGATGGGCGGCAGGGTAATCTGATGCATGGCCAGTCCCTGGCGCAGAGCCGGAATCATATCCTCCACATTGGCCTCAATGGCTGAGGAAGAAAGGCCGTCCCCCACAATCACCAGGACCTTTGGATGTTCACTGCAGGTTTTCCGGATGGTTTCCAGCGCTTCTCCCGGAAACCGTCTGCCCAGATCCGGACGCGTCAGATATTCTTCCTTATCCCTGCAGAGGGTCTGCACAAACACAAACTGATTTTTCCGGATAAACTCCTCTGATACATCACTGAATACCGCATCCTGGGCAGCGGCGTGGTCCGCCCGTACCCGCAGCATTGTGGCTGTCCGGTATCTGGCCCCGGCTTTCCCGATTCCCAGCCTGGCCGGAGTTTTGGCCTTCATGGCCAGATAGCCCTCCGGATCCTTCGGATTTTTTACCAGAAGCTGGGTCCGCAGATTCACCCGGGTAATATCTTCCAGACAGGAATCCGGTTCTGTATCCTGTCTCTTTTCCGATCCTTCCGTTTTCTGTTCCGTCGGATACACTTTCTGCTCCGCCGAATGCATTTTCTGTTCCGTTGGATTCATTTTCTGCTCCGCCGAATGCATTTTCTGCTCCGCCGGATACAGCATCCGCTCCAGCACCTGCTCCACAATTTCCTTCAATTCCGCTTCTTTCATCTTCGTCCTCCTCTCAGAACAGCGTCGAAGCATCCCCTGCCCGGTCTGTCAGCCTGCCCCGTTCATCTACAAACCCCATCCGCAGGAGCCATTCCTGAAAAGGCCGGATGGCAGTGAATCCAAAAAGCTCCCGCAAAGCCGCTGTCTCATGAAATCCTGTGGTCTGATAATTCAGCATCACATCGTCCCCATGGGGAATTCCCATGAAATAATTGCAGCCCGCAGCCGTCAGAAGCACCGCCAGGTCCTCAATGGAATTCTGATCGGCTTTCATGTGATTGGTATAGCAGGCATCACAGCCCATGGGAACGCCGGAAAGCTTGCCCATGAAATGGTCCTCCAGACCGGCCCGACTTACCTGCCTTCCGTCATAGAGATATTCCGGCCCGATGAATCCCACCACCGTATTGACCAGAAACGGCGAAAAGTGTCTGGCAAAGCCATAGCAGCGAGCCTCCATGGTCACCTGATCCGTGTCAAAATGTGCTTCCGAAGATAACTCGGAACCCTGACCCGTCTCAAAATACAGGACATTCGGTCCCTGGGCCGTTCCCCTTGAAAGAGCAAGCTGTCTGGCTTCCTCAATGGTTTCCGCATGAAATCCGAAAGCTGTATTTCCCTTTTCCGATCCGGCTATGGACTGGAAAATCAGGTCTGCCGGCGCGCCCTTTCGGATAGCCTCCATCTGGGTCGTCACATGAGCCAGTACACAGGTCTGAGTAGGAATGGCATATTTCTGCTTTGTTTCTTCAAATCGCTTCAGAATCCGTACAACGCTGTCCACCGAATCATCCACCGGATTCAGCCCCAGAAGGGCATCTCCTGCTCCGTAGGTCAGCCCCTCCAGTAACGATGCCAGAATCCCGTCGGGATCATCCGTTGGATGATTTGGCTGAAGTCTGGAAGATAACGTGCCCTCTTCGCCGATGGTCGTATTGCAGTGAGCCGTGACCCGGATTTTCCTTGCCCCGTAAATCAGATCCAGATTGGACATGAGTTTGGCCACCGCAGCCACCATTTCCGAAGTAAGGCCCCTGGAAGCCCGCCGAATCTGATCGCCGGTGGTGGCTTCATCCAGAATCCATTCCCGCAGCTCAGAAACCGTCATTCCTTTCATTTCCTGATAAATGGTCTCATTCAGATCATCCTGAATAATTCTGGTCACCTCATCCAGCTCATAGGGAACTGCCGGATTGTTGCGCAGATCCTCCAGAGTGATCTGAGACAGAACGATTTTGGCTGCCACCCGTTCCTCGGCGTTTTCCGCAGCCAGCCCTGCCAGCTTATCCCCGGATTTTTCCTCATTTGCCTTTGCCATCACTTCTTTCAGGGAGCGAAAGCTGTATACCTTTCCAAATAATTTCGTTTTAAGAATCATGTCTTCCTCCGTTCACAAAAATTCCCGCTCATCCATTCCGGACATTTTCTCTTTGACCCGCTTTTGTCTGTGCATCCTTTCAGGAATGAAAAACCAGCGTTTTCACCACCACCGGAAGCACTTGACCGCCTGCTGCCGGTTTTCCGATATCGATGTATTCTCCTTCCGAGAGGCGGATGCCGTCCAGGCAGACCACCTCCCGCTCTCCATCAAGCAGGCAGGAAAGGGTCTGTCCCAGGACCTTCCCCATATCCTGTTCCACCACAATCACCAGGGGAAACCCAGGATTCTGCATGGACCGCATCCCATCCAGGATTTCCCCGGCATACTGCCGTACCCGCCCAAAAGAAGGATTCTCTTCTCCTTCCAGAGCCAGAGCGGTAAGGGAGGCCTCTCCTTCCAACCGGAACCATTCCATCTTTTTCTGAATCGCTGCTTTCAGTTTTCCGGGCTTTTCTTCTTCTCTGGTGAGCTTCAGCACCGGAAGATTTTTGATTGGAAACCGGTTCTGCGTATAGGTAATGGTACTCCCGCTGATTTTCGTGGTATGGCTTCCTGCACCCACCACCGTCGCCCGGATGGTTTCCTGGCTTTCAATTACCCGGAAACGACGGAACAGCTCCGATTCCCGGATCGCTTCCCCCAGAAGAATTCCGATATCACCGAACACAAAGGGATCCGGAAATTTCTCCGGATGGTAAATGGCATCCGCCACGCCTCCGGAAAAGCTGATACATGCAATATCCCCGGTTTCCCGCAGTTCCTGACTGGTAATCATGGTCTCATAGCCCCGGCAGTCACTGCGCAGCCCAACGCTCTGCTCCAGAACTTCCGCCATTTTCCGGAGAAGGAGCCGCAGCTTCTCCCGGTCTGCCCGCATCCCAACAGCCAGCTTCCATCCCTCCGGCTCCATCAGTTTCTGAAGCTTCGGCGCCAGATACGTGATTCTGCGGCTTTCCCGGTCAATCCGCACCAGGCGGCCGCCAATGTCCAGGCAGCTCACCTCTCTGGTATCTCCCCGGCTGAAAACAGCCAGATTGCTGGTTCCCCCGCCGATATCCATGTTGACGGCTGTCAGCCTGTGCTTCCGGGAATACACATCAGTGCCGGCTCCTTTTCCAGAAATAACGCTTTCCAGATCCGGCCCTGCCGCAGCTACCACGAAATCTCCGGCAAAACCGCTCAGAGCGTTCACAACCTCCCTGGCATTTTCCTTCCCGGCTGTCTCGCCTGTAATAATCACTGCTCCGGTATCTACCTGATCCTTCCGAATACCGGCCCGTTCATATTCCTGTTCCAGTATTTCCCGGACCTTTGGAAAATCGATACGGTTTTCACCAAGCAGCGGCGTAAAAACAATCCGGCTTCTGTAGAGGATTTCTTTTTCCGTGATGGTGACCCTTGGAATCGTATAAGCGGATGCCGTATTTTCCAGGGTCAGTTTTGAAAAAATAAGCTGGGTCGTGCTGGTTCCCAGGTCGATCCCAACGCTTAACAGGTTTTCTTTCATGGTGTCACACCTCCGGAGGACAGCTCCTTTTCCAGGAAGTTAAAAAGTTCCTCGATTCCCGTACCCTCCAGGGTGTCCACCAGAAACACCGGGGCCGCCAGTGCTCTGATCAGTTCCTGTCTGGCCCGTTGGATTTTTTCCGGAGGAACCTCCCGGATTTTGGTTACAATCCCAATAACCTTCTTCTGAAACATCTTTCCGAAGCCCGGAGGAATAGCCTGATACCCGGCTGTAGGATCCGATACCAGGGCAATCATTCCGGCATCTGCCGCCGTCACCACCAATGCCTTATAAAATCTCGGATTTTCCAGGTATTCTCCCGGCGTATCAATGGACGCTCCATATTTCTCCACCATCTGCGTTTTCCGGTAGCGGATGGCCTCCTCGTTGAGCCTCTGGCAGAGCGTCGTTTTCCCGCTTCCGCTCTTTCCAATAAAAAGAACCTTCTTCATCGGTTACGTCCTCGTGACCGGCGCGCCGGCAAACCCCAGATTTTCTTCCATGGCCCGGAGGATTTCCCGCACTGCTGCTTCCACAGAACTGATATCTCCGGTAAATACCAGCGCTCCGGTAAAACGGTCCAGAAAACCCAGGGTAATATCTGATGCCTTGGTAGCAATATCCGCAGCAATAATCGCGCCTTCACTGGGCGTGATGGTGAGAATTCCCACTGCACCGGGATTCTCCGGTTCCAGCCCCAGCTTTACGTAGAGATCCGGATCCGGTCCTGCAATCACATGAGCCAGGGTAATCTGTTTCCCGGGAACAAATTCCTGGATAATTCTCTGCTTTTCTTCCACTTTGTTCACACTCCTTCACTGCCCGCATGATGATAGGATTTCCGCAAAAGCTCCAGAATATCCTCTTTTTTGGCAGTTCGCGGATTTGTCAGAATACAGCGGTCAGCCAGGGCACCTTCCGCCACCGCATCCGCTTTTTCGAAAAATTCCTCCGATGAAATGCCGCACTCCCGAAAGGTTGTGGGCATTTTCAGCCGTTTCTCCATTTTCCGGATCTCCCGGATCAGATTTTTGACACTGATCCGCACACTGTTTCCGCCAATACCCGCAAATTTTGCGAGAGCTCCGTATTTTCTGGCTGCCTCTGACAGCTCCATCCGGCTGTAATCACCCAGATCCGCGTTATACTCCACCACATAGGGAAGAAGAACCGCATTGGCCCTTCCGTGGGGTATGGGAAATTTTCCGCCGATGTTGTGCGCAAGGGCATGATTCAGTCCCAGAGAAGTCCGGTCAAAAGCCAGACCGGCCATGCAGGAGGCATAAAGCATCTGCTCCCGGGCCTCCAGATCCCCGGGATCCTCACAGGAACGCACCAGGCAGCCCAAAACCGTCACTGCCGCAGACCGTGCCAGAGCATCGGTAAAGGCATTTGCCCTTGGAGAAACATAGGCCTCCAGGGCGTGGGTCAGCACATCCATTCCTGTATCCGCCGCAATGGAGACAGGCAGGCTTTTTACCAGTTCCACATCCAGAATTGCCGCATCCGGCAGAAGAGACGGATCAACCAGCGGATATTTTACACCTTTGCTTTTGTCGGTAATCACCGCAAAGGACGTGACCTCCGATCCGGTTCCGCTGGTTGTGGGAACAGCCGTCAGCTTTACCGTGCCCAGCTGCCCTGTTTCTCTGGCAAAAAACAGTATCGCCTTTGCTTCGTCTATGGCCGAACCTCCGCCCAGAGCAACCACCGTATCCGGCTGAAACTTAAGCACCTCCTGAACTCCTTCGCTCACTGCCTCCAGCGGCGGATCCGGAACGACCTTATCAAAAATCTGATACTGTCTTTTCTGCAGTCTTTTTGTTACCAGCCCCGCAAGGCCGGATTGTACCAGAAAAGGATCCGTCACCAGAAACACCCGGTTTCCGCAGATACCATCCAGACTGTCCAGCGCATCCGCACCGAAATAGATTTCTGTTTCAATTTTTATTGCTTCCATATTCACCATCCTTTGCATTCCTTATTCCTTTAGGTTCTCAGAAAGGCAGCCGGATTATTCAGGAAAGATAAAAAAAAACCATTGTGTTTTGTGGGTAATCGTATTATGATAAAAAAGTAAATTCGTACAAAAGAAGAAAAGAGGGAGATGCTTATGAAAAATTCGAAAAAGAAACGCTTTTTTTCTGCCGTTTTTGCGGCTTTGTTCCTGTTGACTTCCTGTTTTTCCGCCCTGCCCCTGGGGTCAGACGGAACCGTTGAAGCACATTCCGGACGGACAGACTCCTTTGGAGGTCACCACGATTACAAAAATGCCAGCGGTCTGGGTTCCTATCATTACCACTGCGGCGGTTATCCGGCTCACCTGCATCCAAACGGGGTCTGCCCCTATGCTTCCGGCAGTGAAGAGCCTGCTTCTGAACCTGCTGTGACGCCCGCTCCGGCTCCGACACCGAAGCTCAGCAAGACCACCGCTTCTCTGAAGGTTGGGAAAACGCTGACGCTGAAGCTGAGGAATGCTTCCGGAACCGTAACCTGGCGAACCGGAAAAGCTTCCGTAGCCACCGTGAGCCCCACCGGAAAAATCACTGCGAAGAAGGCCGGAATCTGTACCATTGCCGCAGTCTGTGACGGTGTCAAATATACCTGCCGGCTCACAGTCGTCAATCCCTTCAAGCTTGAAAAAACTTCCTTAAGCCTGAAGGTCGGAAAAGCCTCTGTGATCGGAACCAATGTGAAAGCTTCTTCCGTCAAGTGGTCTTCCAGCAATCCGAAAATCGCTTCGGTTTCCGCTAAAGGAAAGGTTACTGCCAAGAAAGCCGGAACCTGTACCATAACGGGTACCTATATGAAAAAAACTCTGAAATGCAAGGTAAAAGTTTCAAAATAATCCTGTCTGAGTATTTCGAATACGCAAAAAACTGCCGTTTTCTTAAACGGCAGTTTTTTGCGTATATGCTGTCAGCTCCAGAACTGAATCAGAAGCCAAATGAGAAGCCCAAGCCCCCCGATGTAGGCCAGCCCGATAAGCAGGCCTGCTTTCAGCGCCCCCAAAAGATACATTCTGCGCTCGCTCCTGGAGAGAGAATGATCTTCCCAGGGCCTTTTTTGACGGTTCTGCTCCTGTTCCGGCTCTGATACCGGAGCGCGTGGCTTTCTCACTTCATTCTGTATGGTGGGAGGACGATACATGTGCGGCCTGGATACCTGACTCATATCCACGATGGTTCGGCCGTCGTCATCTTCATACTCCCGTCTCCTGCGGCCCATCATCGGTCATACAGGTGGCAGACCACATAGTGACCCGGCTCCACCTCTTTCTGTACAGGAGTTTCTGTCTTGCAGCGCTCCATGCAATGAGCGCAGCGAGTGTGAAACTTGCAGCCGGAAGGCGGATTTGCCGGTGAGGGAATCGAACCTTCCAGCACGATCCGCTTCATTTTTGCCCTGGGATCCGGAATCGGAATGGCCGAAAACAGCGCTTCCGTATACGGATGAAGAGGATTGCGGAAAATGTCCTCTGTGGAGCCGTACTCTACCAGACTTCCCAGATACATGACACCCACCGTGTTGGAAATATGCTCCACCACAGAAAGGTCATGCGAAATAAACAGATAGGTCAGCTTGTACTGTTCCTGCAGCTCCTTTAACAGATTGATAATCTGCGCCTGAATCGACACATCCAGAGCAGAAACAGGCTCATCACAGACTACAAATTCCGGATTCAGTGCCAGAGCGCGGGCGATGCAGATACGCTGTCTCTGTCCGCCGGAAAACTCATGGGGATAACGCTCCTTATGGAAAGGCTGCAGCCCGCAGTTGTCCATCACCTGATCGATATAATCGTTATACTCCGCTTTGGATACCAGGTTGTGCTCCCGCACCGCTTCTCCGATAATCTCTCCCACCGGAAGCCGGGGAGAAAGACTGGAAAAGGGATCCTGGAAAATGATCTGCATCTTCGTGCGCATGGCCCGCATCTCTTTGGATGACAGGTCGTAAACCTCTCTTCCGTTAAAAAGTACCTGACCTGCGGTCTTATCACCGGATAACCGAAGAATCGTCCGTCCGGTGGTGGTCTTTCCGCAGCCGGATTCTCCCACCAGTCCCATGGTGGTACCTCGTTTCAGATTAAAGGTAACACCATCCACGGCCTTGACATGCCCAACATTTCTGGATACCAGGCCGCCCTTGATGGGAAAATACTTTTTCAGATGATTGACCATCAGGATATACTGAGGATCATAGGTTACCGGAGTAAACTCCTCCTGAATCTGCGCCATCTCATTCACCTGCCTTTCCATCCTGGCCATAATAGCGATAACAGCTTACCTTGTGGGTCTCTGAAAGGCTGATCTCCCGGGGATAATCGCCTCTGCAGGCCTCCACGCACATTCCGCAGCGGTCTTTGAAGTAACAGTAGTCCGGCATGTTTACCGGATTCGGAACCTTCCCGGGAATGGAATACAGCTTGTCCACCTTCCTGCCTGCCACCGGCTTGGAAGCCATCAGTCCGATGGTATAGGGATGGGCAGGATTTTCAAAAATCTCCTCCGCTGTCCCTTTTTCCACCACACGGCCCGCGTACATCACGACCACATAATCTGCCATTTCCGCAATCACACCCAGATCGTGAGTAATCAGCATAATGGAAGAATTAATCTGATCCTTCAGCTGGCGAAGCAGATCCAAAATCTGCGCCTGGATGGTCACATCCAGCGCGGTGGTTGGCTCGTCCGCAATGATAATCCTGGGATTGCAGGCCAACGCCATGGCGATGACAATCCGCTGACGCATACCGCCGGAGAGTTCATGAGGATACATGGAATACACGCCCTCGCTGTTGGCAATGCCCACCATCTCCAGAAGCTGAATAGTACGCGCCTTGACAGCCTCTTTGCTCTTTCTCTCGCCATCGTGCAGCTCAATCACCTCATTCACCTGATCCCCGATGCGGAATACCGGATTCAGGGAAGTCATGGGCTCCTGAAAAATCATGGAAATAGTATTTCCCCGAAGCTTCTGCATTTTCTCTGTGGGAACCCTGGTCACGTCATAGGCTTTGGTACCCAGATTCAGCCGGATCTCCCCTTCCACAATCTGTCCCTGGGGACGCTGCAGAAGCTGCATCAGAGAAAGGCTGGTCACGGACTTCCCGCAGCCGGACTCTCCCACCACTCCCACAGTCTTTCCGATGGGAACATCGAAGGTCACGCCGTCTACGGACTTGACCGTTCCCACATCGGTGAAGAAATAGGTGTGCAGGTTGTCAAACTCCACGGCATTTTCGGGATTGTGCATGGTTGTGAGGTACTCGGATTCCGGCACATTTTTGCGTTTGTGCTGCTTTTCAAACTGATCAGTAATACGGCGGTTTTCCCTGGAAATCCACCGGGATTCCCTTGCGGAAAGATAACCGTCCTCTTTTTTTCTTGCCATGTCCTTTTCCTCCTTTCTAACGTTTCATCTTCGGGTCAAAAGCATCCCGAAGTCCGTCGCCTACGAAGTTAAAGCCAAGAACTGTAATCAGCAGACAGATACCCGCCGGAATCCAGATAAACCAGTAATTGGTCATAACATAGGAATTGTTTACATCGTTGATAATATTTCCCCAGGAAGCAAAGGGGAACTTAACACCCAGTCCCAGGAAGGACAGAGTCGCTTCTGTGATAATGGTAGAACCCAGGCTCATGGTACAGGTAACAATGAGCTGTGGAATTACATTGGGAATCAGGTGACGGAAAATTCTTCTCCGAACACTGATTCCGCAGGCTTCCGTAGCCGTCATAAACTCCTGCTCCCGCAAAGACAGGATCTGTCCGCGGATCAGTCTGGCAATGCCGGGCCAGCTTAAAAATCCCAGAATCAGCATCAGATACAGCATGCGCAGCTGAGGATCCACCTGCATGGCATCCATGGCAGCGCCCAGAATAATAATCAGCGGCGTGGAAGGAATACAGTAGAATACATCCACAATACGCATGATCAGGTTATCCACCCATTTTCCAAAATAACCGGCAATGCCGCCCAGAATCACGCCCAGGAAGGCAGCGATAAATACCACGATAAATCCAATAATCAGGGAAACGCGTCCTCCGTACATCAGACGGGTAAGCATATCCATTCCATTGGTATCCGTGCCAAGCCAGTGCTCTTTGGAGGGGCTGTGATAACGATCATAGACATAGGTGGCCTTCGACTGCATGACAGACCAGCTGTTGGTATCCGGTTTATAGGTCAGAGTATACGTAGATTCTTCCCCGTTTTCATCGGTATAGACAAATTCCTCCTGGCCGTCGTTAATGGCAGCTGCCAGCTCTTCTTTGAAATTCCGGCTGATGGAGGCTCCATTTTCCACCGGCTGAACGACAAACCGGCTGATATAGGCCAGGATCTCGCCGTCCTTCAGAATATTACCGTCCTCATCCATGGTGTATTCCACGCTCTCCGCAGTAAAGGAGGCTTCTCCGTTCACATAGGCCTTCAACGCTTCCAGCTTCAGTTCAAAGGACATGGCATCCACAGAACCCTCCGCCGGATTAATAATATCCTTGTATGCGGCTGCCAGGACCTCTCCGCCGGAAGAAACCGTATAGAGATCCTCTCCCAGCTTCTCCACTTCATAATCCACGTTCTTATAGGAGAACGCATCCTTTTGCTGATTAATAGCCAGCAGGAACTGTGCCTGGACAATGGATCCGAAATCCGCACCGTCAGCAATCAGATAACGCAGATCATTGTTTTCCACAACGCCGGCGTATTCTTTATCCATATAAGTATAGGTATAAAACTGCTCGTCTTCCTCATAAGGACTGATCAGTCCTCCCACAAAAGAGAACAGGAACATGACAATCAGCATGGTTAATCCCAGAACTGCCAGCCGGTTCCGGAAAAAGCGCTTCGCAACCAGCGTCCCGGGAGAAAGGACCTTGACACGCCGATCGTCATTTAAGGAAAGCTGCTCCTCCTCTTTGGGGAAGTTCCCGGAATCCCCGTTTTCGAAATCCAGAGAGCTTTTATTTTTCAATTCTTCCATATTGTCACGCATAAAAACCCTCCTTCCTTAAGAAATCCGCACACGCGGGTCAACCACAGCGTACAGAATATCGGATATCAGATTGCCCGCCAGAGTCAGAATTGCCAGAAACGTCATATAAAACATGGAAAACGGAATATCTCCCGCTACCATGGCCTGATAAGAGGTATAGCCGATACCCGGAATGGAGAACAGGGTTTCCGTAATCAGAGCGCCAGAGAAAAGTCCCGGAAGAGAACCGCCGATAATCGTAACCAGCGGAATCAGGGTATTCCGAAAGGCGTGATGATAAATCACCTTCCGCTCAGAGAGGCCCTTGGCCCTGGCGGTACGGATATAGTCCGCATTCAGCACTTCCAGCATATTCGTACGGGTGTAGCGCATCAGGGAGCCCACGGATACGATCACCAGAGTGATAATCGGAAGTACCAGATGATTCGCCTTATCCAAAAGCTTTCCCATGGCATCCAGGGATGCATAGTTTCGCCCGACAATTCCATACAGATCAAACCAGCCCAGCTTCACGGAAAAAATCAGCTTCAGCAGTGTGGCAAAAAAGAAGG
>JAXEJQ010000124.1:0-4372 GCA_034101475.1 Candidatus Limivivens sp. | reverse complement strand
GGTTTTATGACTGATTGACCCGCCCCAATATGAGGATAAAAGTGGGACGAATGTCCCACGATATCCGAATATTGGGCAGGATTGTGGGAGTGCGAAGCACGGAACAATCCGTATGGCATCTTTTGACCCCAACATCATTCTATTATATAGAAAAACAATATCGGATTCTATGACCTCGCAAATCATATAAATTGACTTTCTATGACTTCTAAGATATACTCATTAACTATAAAAGTCCCGGACAGAAGCCATGTAGTGAAATATGACACCTTTTGACCCTGGTGTGCTGGCCATTTTCAGGTGCAGCCGTATCCGTTCAGTACTTTTACAGATGTGATTTCCAAACCCATAAAGATCATACCGGAAGCCAACCATTCAGGAGGGATTGCCATGGCTCATTATGACAGCATCATTCAGGAACTATCCGCTTTTACCAGGGAAGAACAAATCTACCAGGAATATGATCAATTGATCAGAGAGAAGAAATCTCTCGCCCCGTTTTTGGCCAGATACAAAAAAGAAACCGAATATCTTTCCTATCTCCAGCATCCGGAAAGCATTGATTCCAGCCCCACAGAAGATAAATTTGTCAGTTCCGGACGGAATGTATCCATCGTGAAGCATCCCCGTTATTTTCCGGTTTTTTATCACAAACATGATTTTTTTGAAATAATCTTTGTACTTTCCGGAACCTGTACGCAAATTTATGAGGACAGAAAAATCCTGCTTACTGCCGGAGACCTTTGTATCATGGCTCCCCATGTGGTTCACGCCATCGAAGTGTTTGACAGCAGTGTCGTTCTGAATATCATCATACGCCGCAGCACATTTCTGGATATTTTTATCAATACGGTGCGTGATAAAACACAGATTTCCATGTTCTTTCTCAGTAACATTTACGAAAAAAACAAGGTTCCCTATTTACTTTTCCATACGGGAAATGATGATACGATCCGAAATTATCTTCTGGATATGTATATGGAACAGCTTCAGCCTGACGAATACTCTGACAGGATCATCTGCAGTATCCTGACCATATTCTTTACCCAGCTGATCCGCCTCCACAGGGAAAATATGGAAATTCCCCAAAGCAGCGGTTCCCGCTCTGCCTACGAAACGCAGGTATTCAATTATATTGTGAATTATTACGCGGATCTTTCCCTGGAACAGGTTGCATCTCATTTTCACTTTTCCGTTCCCTACTGTTCCAAATTGATCAAAAAAATATCCGGTCAGTCTTTTTCGGATCTTCAGGAAAATATCCGTCTCCAGCAAAGTGAAAATCTGCTGCTTTATACACAGATGAGCGTGGCAGATATCAGTGACAAAATCGGCTATAAAAATCCGGAAACCTTTATCCGTATGTTCAAACGCCATCACGGGATGACACCCAGCAGGTTCCGCAAATTAAATACCGAAAAAGGAGCAGGCATCCTATGCTCCGAACAGTACCTTCCCCTGGGGAAACGTTTCCATATATGTCGCCCGGATCTCTCCCAGGGGTGAGACGGTAAAACGGACGCCTGCATGCGGTTTCAGACCGTCCGTATAGGGCGGCACCTCCGGACAGTCTGTAAAGAAAAGCCTGGCCCCAAAATCTCCAAGCTGCCGCAGTGCCTCCGGGTGTGCGCTGTCATAGCGCCTGTCGCTGGAAGCGCTGATCACTGCATACTCCGGCGCGACAGCCTCAAGCAGCGCTTCATCCACTCCATTCTTCTGACCATGGTGGCCCACCTTAAAAATATCCGCTTTCAGCTCCGGCCCCGGATTTCCGTATCCCGTACATTCCGTATCGCCCGGAAGGAGAATTTTCCGTCCGGCATAATGCAGCATCAGAATCATACTGCTGTTGTTTACCTGTTCATTCAGTCGCAGGATTTCCTCTCTCTGCCTGCTGCAGGGCTTTCCGACAGCGCACGCTTCGGACAGCGCCGCAAAATGCGCACTTATGCTTTGCAGCGTTTCTTCGGATGGTCCCAGCACCTCCACATCCAGACCCGCGCAGACAGAAGGGAGCCGCTTTCTCCCGGCCATCTGCCGAACCCTTCCCCCGCACCGTACCGTCCGTCTGCAGAGCTCCCGGTAAGCATCCAGCGCGTCAAGAAATTTTTCCACTGCCTTCTCCTCTTCTGACTCCACTATACAGGAGATCCCCGCCGCAATTCCTTCCTGATAAGGCTGCCAGAGCTCCCCCGGCACCCATCTTTCCACGACCGGAAGCAGCCCGCAGGTGTGATCCTCATGAATATGAGTATTCACCATCAGATCCAGATGATCCAGCCCCTGTTTTTCCAGGAAATCAACTGCGCGAATTCTTCCGGTTCCCCCCGGATTCCTCACGCCTGCCGTCCTCTCCGTACTCCCTTCCCGGACTTTCGGTCCGCCGGGCAGGGAAGCTTCGTATTCCGAAGCCTCTCCGCTTCCCCCGTCGATAAACATGGTAAAACACTCCCTGCCATCGAAGCACTCCACCAGAACCGCCTCTCCATATCCCACATTAATGAAGGTAATGCTAAGCCCTTTTTCCCTCATAAGCCTCTTCAAACTCCAGTCTCATATCATACCAGGCCGCTCCTCCGTGACTGGAATCGGCCCGGCCCCGGTTCACAAAACCAAACTTTTCATAATAGTGAATCATATGCTCCTTGCAGGTCAGCACCACGCCTCTGCAGCCTTTTTCTCTGGCTGCCTGTATAAGCGCCTTTATCAGCTTTTCCGCAATTCCCCTGCGTCGATACTGCGGCAGCACATTCAGGCCGAACACCGTCTGCCAGTCACCATCCGGTTTATGCAGTCCGGTATCATGGTAAAACTCATCCGGCAGATACGGCTGGTCCGTGGTTCCTCCATTGATAAATCCCACAGCCTTTCCCGCGAACTCCGCAACGAAAAAATTCTCCGGAAATGCTTTCAGACGGCTTTGGATTGCTTCCTCGGAAGCTGCCTCCGCTGCGGGAAAGCAGGAGGCTTCGATCTGTGCGAGGATACTCCCTTCCTCCGGATATGCTCCCCGAATTTTAAGTTCTTCCTTCATCACTTTTCATCCTTTCCTGTAATCTGAACAGTTCACACTTTCTTTATTATACCCGCCCCGGATTCTTTCCGCAAGCACTCCAGACAGAATCTGCCACGAATACGCTTCTCCGATTATTGTATATTTTTATCAATAAATGAATTGATTTTTTCGTGTAATTTGTGTAGAATAATGATATCCTGGCAGAAAATGCTATTTGGAAACCGACATTCTGTTTACAGGCAGCAGTTTCATTTGATCAGGTAACATTTTGGAGGTTGGCTCCGAACAGCTACGCAATTTATTAAAAAGGAGGAAGAAACATGAAAACGAGAAAACCATTCCTGGCAGCACTGCTCACTCTTCTGTGTGTCATGCTCCTGGGCACCACCGCTTTTGCCGCATCCGGTACTGTGGCGACCATTGGAAGCACCAAGTACACTTCTCTGGAAAGCGCCATTAAAAAAGTAAAGACCGGCCAGACCATCGTCCTGAAGAAAAACGTAAACTACACGCAGCCGCTGGTGATCAACCGTTCCGGCAAGATCTTTACCATCAATCTGAACAAGAAAACCATTACCTTCAAGAACGCAAACAGCTTCCTTTCTGTGAAAAAAGGCAATGTTACCCTGAAAAACGGTACCATCAAGCAGGCCAAAACCCAGGCATATGTTCTGAAAACGGAAAAAAACGGAAAGCTCACCGTTGAGAGCGGCACCTACAGCGGACTCGTTTCCAATCTGGGAACCATGACCATCAACAAGGCTTCTTTCGCCAACATTGATAAAACGGTCAATCTGTCCTGTGCCACCATCGACAACAAGGGAACCATGACCATCAATAAAGGGGCCATTGTGGACGGCAAAAAAATGCAGGCTGTCTCCAACAGCGGTACACTGACCATCAACGGCGGTGTCTTCCGCACATCCATTCCTTTCGGAGAAGGACTGAAAGATCCGAGTATTCCGGAGCAGCAGACGGATACGCTGCTTTACAACTACAACAAAGGCAAACTGACCATCAACGGCGGTAAATTTACCTCCCCTGTTCTGTGTCTGGTCAATGAACCGGATGCCACTGTCACGGTAAATAAGGGAACGGCTTCCTTTACCTCGAATCTGGTCGGCTGCTTCACAAACTATGGAACCGCGAAAGTGAAAGGCGGCACCTGGACCACCAAAGAAAGCGGCTGGGGCGTTTTCTATAACTTCTTTGGAACCATGACACTCAGCAGCGTAACTGTAAAATCTGCCTGGTCCGTTCTGGAAACCTACGGCGAAACCACCGCAAAAGTAACCAGCGGAACATTCACCTCCTCCTGTGACTCCAGTGGTCCCGCCATGTTCATTGCATTTGGAA
>JAXEJQ010000123.1:0-47068 GCA_034101475.1 Candidatus Limivivens sp. | reverse complement strand
GACAGTGCATCAACTGTCTTCTGGGTTGGGGTAATGATGTCAATCAGTCTTTTGTGGGTTCTCTGCTCAAACTGCTCTCTGGAATCTTTGTATTTGTGAACAGCTCTTAAGATGGTAACAACTTCCTTCTTTGTCGGAAGGGGTACCGGTCCGCTCACCTGTGATCCGGTTTTCTTTACAGTTTCAATGATTTTTTTTGCAGATGCATCGATCAGCTGATGGTCGTATGCTTTTAACGTGATTCTCATTACTTGACTTGCCATAAAAAAAGTCGCCTCCTTTTCGCACTCTTCTATATAAGTAAGTACGACAAGCGGTGACTGTACACTCTCCCGTGTGTATCCTGGTTTCTCACACCATTGTGATTCACACGTTGTTCCTGCGCGCAGACAGGCAGTTGTATTTTGTACAGTGACTTGTCGCCAGTTTCTAGAACTTGACATTCGCTCCACGGAAAACCTGCGGTTTTGGCCGCAGCAACCTCACGTTTCAACGCTATCAAGGTCACAACACGGATGATTATAAAGGAAAAACCCTTGAATTGCAAGGGTTTTTTTACAAAAAATTAAAAAAATGTGTATTTTTTTCGGTACACATGGAGCCACGCAGACGTGAAATACCAAGTGTCGGACGGAGAGCTGGCTCGCCGGACGATATTTGGTATTTCACGGATATGCGGCGAATGCCGCGAACGAGCCTGGCCCTTCCGAGTCTGCGTGGCTCCGTAAACCTTCCCCGCGAACCTGCTTTCCGGACTCCTTTCTCCTCTTTCAGATCTTCTCCAGGAACGCCCGATATCCCCGATATGCCTCGTAGACATCTGCTTTGTTAGCCACTTCCCACGGGGCATGCATATTCTGAACAGCTACGCCGCAGTCAATGACTTCCATTCCATAGTTAGCCATAATATAAGCAATGGTTCCGCCGCCGCCCTGGTCCACTTTTCCCAGTTCACTGGTCTGCCAGGAAACGTCTGCTTCATCCAGCACTTTCCGGATATCCGCAATAAATTCCGGGTTTGCATCGTTTGAACCGCTCTTTCCTCTGGAACCGGTATATTTATTAAAGCAGAGCCCCATACACATGTAGGCGGCATTATTTTTCTCCATGACTTCCGGGTAATTCGGATCAAAGGCAGCGCTTACGTCCGATGACAGCATTCTGGAATGCTGCAGGCAGCGGCGAACAGCCAGTTCGCTGTACTGCCCCATACAGTTCAGAAGTTCCGCCACGGTATTTTCGAAGAATCGGGACTGCATTCCCGTAGCGCCCACACTGCCGATCTCTTCCTTATCCACCAGAAGGCAGACACAGGTTTTTTCCGGATTCTCCAGAGACAGGATTGCTTTGAGAGAGGGATATGCACAGACCCGGTCGTCATGTCCATATCCCAGAATCATGCTGGAATCCAGGCCATAATCTCTGGCCGGTCCCGCCGGAACCGCTTCCAGCTCTGCTGAAATGAAATCCTCCTCTTCAATTTCGTATTTTTCCTTCAGAAGACCAAGAATCTGCTTCTTGACAGGTTCTTTTTCCTCTCCTTCAAGCGGAATACTTCCTATTAAAATGTTCAGATTTTCCCCTTCTACAACCTTCGCTGCATTTTTATTCATCTGGTCCGCCGACAGATGAATCAGCAGATCAGAAATGCCCACTACCGGATCTGCAGGATCTTCTCCAATCACCACGTCCACAATGGTGCCGTCTTTCTTAACGACAACGCCATGCAGTGCCAGAGGAATCGCAACCCACTGATATTTCTTAATCCCTCCATAATAATGGGTGTCCAGAAGGGCCAGTCCGGCTTCCTCATATAACGGCTTCTGCTTCAGATCCAGACGCGGTGAATCAATATGAGCACCCAGAAGATTCATTCCCTTCTCCATAGATGCAGTTCCCAGGTGGAATAAGGCCAGCGTTTTCCCCATACACTGTGCGTAAACCTTATCCCCCGGAGCCAGCATTCTTCCAGAGGCAATAACATCCTCCAGATCCACATAGCCTGCCGCCTTAGCCTGGGCAATTGCTTCTGTGACACATTCCCGTTCTGTCTTACATTTGGACAGAAACGCTTTGTAGCTCTCATTAAAAACACTGACCTCTTCTCTGGTCTTACTGTCGTATTTCAACCATGCATTTTTGCTTTCCATCGTTCTTCTCCTATGCATATATTCGGGCGGGTATCTCGGTTCCCGCCCGGCAGAATCATTGTAGCTCACTTTATACGCATGGTCAAGAACAAAAGCCCTGTTTCCGATTCATTCGCAAAACAGCCAAAAAGCTTCTTTTTTTCCATGTCTCATTTTATTTCAGACTTTTTCGTCTTCTGAAAAAGAAAAGATTGAATCCCGCCGGATTATCCGCTATAATCAGTCCAGAAACAGCACCGGCTGTTCTGACAGGAAAGGAGACGAGCCCCTCATGAACCGGGAAGCTTACATGAAACTGATTGAAGAAATCTCGCTGAACGCCTGGCCCTCCCACAAAATTGAGCTTTATGACGGATGGCTGATTCGCTTTTCTCATAACTACACCCACCGCACCAACAGCGTAGAGCAGGTCGGCGCCTCCCTGATCCCCATTGAGGAAAAAATCGCATACTGCGAGGCCATGTATGCCAATTATCACACGCCTTCCATTTTCAAAATCAACCCGCTGCTGGATCCCTCTTTTGACCGGCTTCTGGAAGAAAAAGGGTATGAGATTCAGCATGTCACTGAAGTAATGACCATGGATATGAAGAATCTGAACGCCTGGGAGCCGATTTCCGCAGAATATGAATATTATGGCCGGAATTCCGGTCTTCCCTCCTGTGTGTTCTATCCGGGAGATATTATTGTCGAGCTGCGGGATCGAATTGTAGATGACTGGATTCACTCCCTCTTCCGGTTAAACGGCACGACCAATCCAACCCTGCGCCGGATTGTTCCTTCCATGTTTAAGGCGATTCCCAAAGAAACCATTGTGGCCTTTGCGGAAATCGAAGGACGCATGGTGGCTTCGGGCCTCGGCATTCTGGACCGCGGACACATCGGCATCTACGCCATCTACGTGGACGCCAGCTGCCGGCATAAGGGGTTTGCCCGCGCCATTTGCAGCACAATTCTCACCGAAGCACAGAAAAAAGGCGCGACCAACGCCTACCTGCAGGTTGTACAGGGAAATACCTTTGCCAAAAAGCTGTATACCTCTCTTGGTTTTCAGGATTTTTATACTTACTGGTTCCGTTCAAAGGACCTGACGAAAGGATAAGTTATGTGGATTGCAGATCAATGGAAAGATTATGAAGTAATTGATACCTCCAAAGGAGAAAAACTGGAGCGCTGGGGTGACTATCTGCTGGTGCGTCCCGATCCCCAGGTCATCTGGGATACCCCGAAAACAAACCGGGGCTGGAAAAAAATGAACGGTCATTACCATCGCAGCAAAAAGGGCGGCGGAGAATGGGAGTTTTTTGACCTGCCCCAGCAATGGGAGATCCATTATCGGGATCTGACCTTCAATCTGAAGCCCTTCAGTTTCAAGCACACGGGGCTTTTTCCCGAACAGGCGGTGAACTGGGACTGGTTTTCCGATAAAATCCGGGCAGCCGGACGGCCGGTGAAGGTACTGAATCTTTTTGCCTATACCGGCGGCGCCACTCTGGCTGCCGCGGCTGCCGGCGCCTCTGTGACCCACGTGGACGCCTCAAAGGGAATGGTCGGCTGGGCGAAAGAAAACGCACGCTCCTCCGGTCTGGAGGACCGGCCCATCCGCTGGATCGTGGATGACTGCGTAAAATTTGTCGAGCGGGAAATCCGCCGGGGCAATCATTATGATGGCATTATCATGGATCCGCCCTCCTACGGACGCGGTCCCAAAGGGGAAATCTGGAAAATTGAGGATATGATTCATCCTCTGGTAAAGCTCTGCGCTCAGCTTTTAAGCGAGGATCCCCTGTTTTTCCTGATTAATTCCTACACCACCGGACTGGCTCCGGCCGTACTGACCTACTTAATCGCCACCGAGCTGAAATCTTTTGGTGGAAAAGTGGATTCTCAGGAAGTAGGGCTTCCTGTGAGCAGCAATGGGCTGGTGCTGCCCTGCGGCGCATCCGGACGCTGGGAGCGCTGAATACACAGCTATAAAGTCACAAATCCCGTGGAAACCGGTGCCTTTCGCTTACCGCTTTCCACGGGATCTTTTTCTTTCCGTGCTGATTTCCATTCCAAAATCAACGAAACCATTCGCAATTCGCTCATTTTATTCCAGAACAGCATCTCCCTGAACCTGTACTTCCTCTTTTTCGATATCCACAATCTCATCCGAACGCAGCTCTTCTGACAGAACCTCCGCCACATTCAGACTGCAGTTTCCCATTCTCTCCAGACTGTTCAGCACCGAAGAAAACAGAACAGAAAATTCCGGACGGCATTTCTGCTTTTTCAGACGTTCCACATGGTTCTGCATCATATGCACCTCCAGCTCCTGAATGTCCTTTTTCTTTTTCATAACCTCCTGCGCAATGCCGGCGTCTCCGGTTTTCAGAGCATCCCTGCATTGCAGAAGCATGCCGGAAATTCCCTCCAGACTTTCCTCAATTTCACCAACTGCTTCTTTTGAAAATTTGTAACCCTTCTCCTGGCGGACTCTGGCCACATTGGCAATTTCCAGGCCGGCTTTTGCCACGCGTTCCAGTTCATCCAGAGTTGCCATATAAGCAGCTGCTCTTCGCACCTGTGCTTCCGTATAAATACCGGCTGCCATCAGAGAAGCAACATATTTCACAGCCTGTTCCTGAATATTCTGAATTGCCGAAACCTCTGTTTCCACCCGGGTCAGCATGGCTTTATCCCGCCCCAGAAACGCATTTCTCGCATCCCCGGTGAGCTCCCGGACCATCTCTGTCACACGCATCACCTCTTTGCGGGTCAGATGAAGAGAAACCGCAGGCTGAGAGGTAAGCCCCGGATCAATATACTGCAGTTCACCTGCCGCAGCTTTCTTCTTTTCATCTCCCGGAACGAGAAACATAACAATTTTCACCATCAGCCAGATCAAAGGCAGCCAGATCAGCGTATTCACCACATTAAAGGTCGTGTGGGCATTGGCAATCTGCCTGGAAATCACATCCACCTCATCTCCCTTGGGAGAAATCCACTGTACAAATCTGGCAAACCAGGGAATGATCCACAGGAAAACAAAGCTTCCCGTAATGTTAAACACGCTGTGGGCAACCGCAGTCCGTTTCGCGTCTTTCGACTGACCCACGGAAGCCAGAAGGGCGGTAATCGTTGTTCCGATATTGTCTCCCAGGAGGATCGGAATCGCTCCGGTCAGGCCGAGAATACTGGACACACCGTCTGCAGCCGGCTGCATTGCAAAATTCTGCAGTACAGCAATCGTAGCCGAACTGCTCTGCACCACCAGTGTCATCACCGTTCCCAGAAGTACGCCCAGAACCGGGATATCCGATACCTTTGCAATCAAATCCGTAAACACCGGACTGGAAGCCAGAGGCTTCATTACATTCCCCATTGTAATAATACCCACAAACAAAAGCCCGAAGGCAAAAATCGTCTGACCGATATTCTTTGCTTTTTCTGATTTTGCAAAGAAAAAGACCACAAATCCCACAAATACAATGGGCCATATGAAATCATTGATTTTAAAGGCAATAATCTGGGCCGTCATCGTCGTACCGATATTGGCACCCAAAATAACAGAAATCGCCTGGGGAAGCTGCATCAGTCCGGCACTGACAAATCCAATCACCATAACGGTGGTGGCACTGCTGCTCTGCAGCACACTGGTAACCAGAGCGCCTGCCAGAACTCCCATAACGGGATTTTTTGTCAGCACTCCCAGAATTGCCTTCATCTTTTCACCGGCTGCTTTCTGCAGTCCTTCGCTCATCATGTTCATTCCGTAAATAAATACGGCCAGGCCGCCCAGCAGCCCTGTAATCGTTTTAAAGTTCTCCATGGTATCTCTCCTGTTCTCAGAATCCTTAACAAACGGTTTCTCCTCAGCCAAGTGCTCAATCATTTCCAGCATAGAAGATCTTTTTCAAATCTGATTCAGGAGAATGTAAAATCTGTGTAAAATTTCCCATAAAAAAGGGAGGCCTACGCCTCCCTGATCCATTCCAGGATTTCCTGCATTTTATCATCTACCTCGGCAATAGAATCGGAACACTTCCGCAGTGCCTTCATGATCTTTCCGATTTCGCCGTATTCCTTTTTATATCGAAGCTCGTGATCCAGCCGTGCCCATGCATCCATGGTCAGTGTCCGGATCTGAATTTCCACCCGAACTCCCGGCAGCAGAGAAGGATCTCCCGGTACCCGGTTTTCCGGCTCCTCCGGACAGGCATTTTTCGTTTCTTCCGAATAATCCTTTTCCGATTTTTCCGAATAATCCTTTTCCGGGGACATATCCGGGACAGCTTCTTCTGATTCTTCTGATTCTTCTGATTTTTCTGATTCTTCTGCGTCTTCCTCCCCGTTCTCTGTTCCCGTCCCGGCCTCCCGGAGTTTTCGCAGAATTTCTTCCTCCGGCAGCATCTCGATTCCCTGCACTTCAAAAATCAGATGCAGACTCCGATACCCGCTGTTTTTGGGTGAACAGATAAAATCCTTCTGCTTGATCAGGGTCAGCTCCGGTCTGGAAATCAGCATATTCGCCACCTGGTACACATCTTCATAATAGCAGCACACCACCCGCACGCCGGCCAAATCATTCAGGGTCCGTCTGGCGTTTTCCGCCGTCAGCTGCCGTCCCTTCCTCTTCAGCTTTTCATAAGCGCTCTGGGGTGTCTTCATTCTTGCAGTCACCAGCTCAATCCGCTGATGATCATCCTGTTTTGTGAAATCCCGGTACTCCTGCAGAATCCCCGTGACCTTCTCAATAGCCTTCTGATAAGGTTCCCGAAAATCCGCGCTTTCCATCTCTTCCACAAAAAAGCGCTTCATTTTTTTCTTTTTCATGTTTTCCTTCCTTAAAAATGCAACAGCTCCAGAATCATCCCGCTGGCTGCGCCGATCAGATACAGCAGCCCTAAAATCTTCAGATTTTCTGTCTTATCCCGGTTCACGCGGAACAAAACCAGAAGCCCCACGCCTGCACCCGTACACAGCCCTGCCACCACCGATGCAAAGCTGATGGCACCGCTTAAATACAGCTCTGTCAGCACCACTGAAGCGGCACAATTGGGGATCAGGCCGATTACCGCGGCAATCACCGGCTGAAAAATCGTATTGCCAAGAAGCATCTCCGATACCTGCTCGATCCCCACCAGCTCCAGAATCAAATTCAGGACCAGCGTAAAAATCAGAAGATACACAAAAACCCGGAACGTATGCTTCAAAGCCGGCTTCACAATCCCATGGTGATTATGACATCCGCAGCTATGGCAGATTTCATGCATCGGGTTCTGGGTCCATTTCCTCTGCCGGAAAATCAGGTCAATCAGATATCCTGCCAGTACACCGATCAAAACCTTCACACCAATCAGCTGTAAAATTTCATTTCCATGCCCGGGATCCGCCAGAAGCAGCAAAATCGCTTCATCCGAAGTTGCTAAAAAAACAGCCAGCAGCGTTCCCATTGTAATCACGCCTCCGGCGTACAGATTAGAGGCCAGAACCGAAAATCCGCACTGTGGAATACATCCAAGAGCAGCTCCCAGCACCGGGCCGCCCCGGCCTGCCTTCTCCAGCATCCGGTTCATCTGTTTTCCGGAATAATGCTCCACAGCCTCCATGCAGAGAAACGCAGCAAACAAAAAGGGCAGCATTTTCAAGCAGTCAATGATCGCGTCTAAAATCCATTCCATGTAATAACCATTCCTGTTTCTTTCGTTTTTCCTATCATTGTAACCCATAGAAACAGATTATGCAAATACATTTTCCATTCTGCCCACTGCGGATCGCTGCAGATTTTTCTTTTGGAATCAATTTTCTGTACGTTTTTGCATACAATCTATTCTATTTTACGTTTTTCCATGGTATACTTGGAATGATTCAAGCACCACGAATACCCATACTCATAATAGACAAAAGGAGAACAATATCATGGGAGGTTTTTTTGCGGTAGCATCAAAAGAAAACTGCGTTCTTGACCTGTTTTTCGGCACTGATTATCATTCACATCTGGGAACCCGCCGCGCCGGCATGGCTGTTCACGGTCCCAGCGGCTTCAATCGTGCCATCCACAACATCCAGAATTCCCCTTTCCGCACCAAATTTGAGCGGGACGCAGAGGAACTGGAAGGAAATCTTGGGATCGGATGTATCTCCGATTTTGAACCCCAGCCTCTGATCGTCCATTCCCACCTCGGCAGCTTTGCCATCACCACCGTCGGAAAAATCAACAACGCCAAAGAACTGATGGATCAGCTTTTCCAGAGCGGCTTCAGCCATTTTCTGGAAATGAGCGGCGGTAACATCAATCCCACCGAGATCGCCGCAGCCCTGATCAACCAGAAAGCTTCCATTGTAGAGGGCCTTCAGCATATTCATCAAAGTGTAAACGGCTCCCTTACCGTTCTGGTTCTGACTAAAGACGGCATCTATGCTTCCAGAGACCGGCTCGGCAGAACACCCGTTATTATCGGTAAAAAAGACAACGCATATTGTGCGGCTTTTGAAAGCTTTTCTTATCTTAATTTAGGCTACGAACATTACAAGGAGCTGGGTCCAGGCGAAATCGTCTATATGACTCCGGAAGGCGTGGAGACCGTCAGCCCTCCCGGAAAGGAAATGAAGATCTGTTCCTTCCTTTGGGTTTACTACGGCTATCCCACCTCCACCTACGAGGGTGTCAACGTTGAGGAAATGCGTTATTGCTGCGGTAAAATGCTGGCAAAGCGGGATCATGTATCCCCGGACAGTGTGGCAGGAGTTCCTGATTCCGGAATCGCCCACGCCGTTGGATACGCCAATGAATCCGGCATTCCATTTTCCCGTCCGTTTATTAAATACACCCCCACCTGGCCCCGCTCCTTCATGCCCACCAGCCAGAGCCAGCGGGATCTCATTGCCCGGATGAAGCTGATTCCGGTGGACAGCCTGATCCGCGGCAAAAAACTGCTGCTCATCGACGACTCCATCGTCCGGGGAACCCAACTCCGGGAGACTACAGAATTTCTGTATCACAGCGGCGCAAAGGAAGTGCATATCCGCCCGGCCTGCCCGCCTCTGATCTACGGCTGTAAATTCCTCAATTTCTCCCGTTCTTCCTCCGATCTGGATCTGATCACCAGACGGATTATCCTGAAACGTGAAGGGGACCAGGCAGAAAAAATGCTTCCCAGCTACACAGATCCGGACAGCACCAACTATCAGGAAATGGTAGAAGAGATCCGCAAAGAGCTGAACTTCACCACCCTGCACTACCACCGCCTCGACGACATGATCGCCTCCATCGGGATTTCCCCCTGCAAGCTCTGCACCTACTGCTGGAGCGGAAAGGAATAATCCTCTCTCTCACAAAAAATTTCTGCGAATCAAGCGGCTTATCCTGCGGGGTAAGCCGTTTATATTCCCCGTTTTCCATCTGTTCCCTGGCCTTTTTATTGTCTGCCAGCATGATTATGTGGGCTAATCGGAACAGAATCATCCATATTCATCATTCTATTTTCATCAGTCAAGGGGTTTATCAATTTTGTGTAAAATCTTTGTAAAAAATATTTTCCCGAAAATGCGATGATTTATTGACAATTCCATTTCTTTTTATTATATTAAATCTGTACTTGCAAAGAGGCATAACAAGGCTGATCGCATCTGGTTGTTATGTCTTTTTACGTGATTCTTTGTAGCTGTTCAGAACCAGGAAAATTTCATGAATTGCCCGACAAATGAGCATTTTTAAGGTTACTCTGAACCGTTACGATGATTTTATCATTCCATATTTGAACGGAGGAAAAGAGAAATGAAGAAAACAGTATCAGTTGCTCTTGCCGCAGCTCTGGCCGCATCCATGGCCGTTATTCCGGTATCAGCAGAAGGCGTTGCAAAGGAAGACCTCAAAGTCGGTGTCATCTACATTGGTGACGAAAACGAAGGCTATACCGCGGCACACATGAACGGCATTGACGAGATGGCCGCAGCTCTGGGGCTGGATGCTTCCCAGATTACGGAAAAGACTCTGATCGGTGAAAACGAAGCATGTTATGACGCGGCATGCGACCTGGCAGAGGAAGGCGCACAGATTGTTTTCGCAAACAGCTTTGGTCATGAGACTTATATGATGGAAGCTGCCCGGGACTTTGAGGATGTTCAGTTCTGCCACGCAACCGGTTTCCAGGCTGCATCCAGCGGACTGGAAAATATGCACAACTATTTTACCAATGTTTATGAATCCCGTTACGTATCCGGTGTGGTAGCAGGTCTGAAGTTAAATCAGATGATTGAAGAAGGTACCATCACTGAAGACGGTGCGAAGATGGGTTATGTAGGCGCATTCCCCTACGCTGAGGTGATTTCCGGTTATACTTCCTTCTATCTGGGCGCAAAGAGCGTTTGCCCGTCCGTTACTATGGAAGTAAAATATACCAACAGCTGGGCAAGCTTCGATCTTGAAAAAGAATGCGCAGATGCCCTGATCTCTGACGGCTGTGTTCTGATCAGCCAGCATGCAGATACCACCGGTGCTCCCACCGCATGTGAAGCAGCAGGCGTACCGGTAGTCGGCTACAACGTGGATATGATCGCTGTTGCTCCCAACACCGCTCTGACCTCCGCTTCCATTAACTGGGGTCCCTACTACACCTACGCAGTACAGTGCATCCTGGACGGAACGCCCATCGATGTGGACTGGTGCAAGGGTTATGCTGACGGCGCTGACCAGATCACTGCTCTGAACGAAGCAGCTGTTGCTCCGGGAACCGCTGAAAAAGTAGCAGAAGTAGAAGCAGCCATCATGGACGGCTCTTTACATGTATTTGATACCGCTACCTTCACTGTAAACGGTGAAGAATTAACCACCTATGAGAAGAACGGTGTTGAATATGTGTCCGACGGATATTTCCATGAATCCGAATTCGGCTCTGCTCCGGCATTCGATCTGGCAATTGACGGAATCACTTCCATCGAAGAATAATCTGATTCAGACAGCGGGGCTGCAAGTCAGCGGCTCCGCTTTTTTTATCTGACTGTCTGAGCTTACCTGCGCCTGACAGCGCACCAATACATCTGGAAAGGCGGCTTCTTTGTGCCCCTGGCATGCCTGGAGCCGCAGCCAGCAACCGTATAGGAAGGAGGAAACACATTGGATACTTCGACTGCATTGGAACTTCGGCAGATCACCAAACGTTTTGGTTCCGTGACAGCCAACGACCATGTCGATCTTACCCTGAAAAAGTCTGAAATTCTGGCTATTCTGGGGGAAAACGGCAGCGGAAAGACAACTCTGATGAATATGATCTACGGAATTTACCACCAGGATGAAGGCCATATTTTTGTCAATGGAAAAGAAGTCACCATCCGTTCTCCCAAGGATTCCTTTGCTCTGGGCATCGGTATGGTTCATCAGCATTTCAAGCTGGTGGATGTACTGACTGCCGCTGAGAATATCATTCTGGGGCTCCCGGGCAAACAGATGCTGAATATGAAAAAGGTGACGGAGGAAATCAATGCACTGACCAGAAAATATGGCTTTGATCTGGATCCCTCCCAGAAGATTTATCAGATGTCCGTATCCCAGAAACAGACGGTGGAAATCGTGAAAATGCTTTACCGGGGCGCACGCATTCTGATTCTGGATGAGCCCACTGCCGTACTGACGCCCCAGGAAGCAGACCGGCTTTTTGCCGTTCTGCGCAATATGCGCCGTGACGGCTGCGCCATTATTATCATCACCCATAAGCTCCAGGAAGTGCTGGATCTCTCCGACCGTGTGGCCATTCTCCGGAAAGGCCAGTATGTGGGAACCATCCGGACCTCCGAAGCCAATATCAGCACTCTGACGGAAATGATGGTCGGTGAAAAGGTTGACCTGAATATTTCCCGCCCCACACCTGTGAATCCGAAGAAACGGCTGGAATTTTGCGGCGTCACCTGTCTGAACAAAGAAGGAGTGAAGACCCTGGACGACATTGACCTGACCATCAGAAGCGGGGAAATTCTCGGCATTGCGGGAATTTCCGGAAGCGGCCAGAAAGAGCTGCTGGAGGCGGTTGCAGGACTTCAGCCGGTCTCCCAGGGTTCCATTGAATTCGTGGATGATGACGGCTCCGTCAATGATCTCTCGAAAATGGATTCCGTAAAAATCCGGGCGCTGGGAGTCAGCCTTGCTTTTGTTCCCGAAGACCGGATCGGCATGGGGCTGGTTGGCTCCATGGATATGACCGATAATATGATGCTTCGAAGCTATGCCGACGGCAAAGGCATTCTCCTCCATCACAAAGAACCGGAAAAGCTGGCTCAGCAGATCAAGGACCAGCTGGAGGTCATGACCCCCAGTATCTCTTCCCCTGTGAGTCAGATGTCCGGAGGCAATGTCCAGAAGGTTCTGGTAGGACGGGAAATTGCCCAGAATCCCAAGGTTCTGATGGTTGCCTATCCCACCCGGGGAATTGATATTAATTCTTCCCATACGATTTACGAGCTGCTGAACGAGCAAAAAAAACGCGGCGTTGCCGTAATCTGTGTTTTTGAAGACCTGGATGTTCTGCTGGAAATCAGTGACCGCATCGCTGTGCTCTGCGGCGGCAAAATCAGCGGCGTCGTAGACGGCAGAACTGCCACGAAGGAAGGCATCGGCCTTCTCATGACAAAGAACGAGAAAGGAGTGGCCCAACATGCATAAGGAACCATTTCTGAAAATGTCCCGGCGGGACCGGGTCAGCCTGAAGCTTTCCATTCTGGTTCGCCTGGCTGCTCTTGCTCTGGCTCTGCTTCTGTGTGCATTGGTGATCTTTTTGCTTGTCCGGATGAACCCTGTGGATGTTTATAAGGCCATTGTAGATGGTGCGGTAGGCTCCAGCCGGCGTCTCTGGACAACCATCCGGGATACCATGGTGCTGCTGTGCATCTCCCTTGGCCTGGCTCCTGCCTTCCGGATGCGTTTCTGGAATATCGGCGCAGAAGGCCAGGTTCTGGTAGGCGGTGCTGCGGCAGCTGCTCTGATGATCTATGTGGGAGATGCCCTCCCCACTCCCATCCTGCTGATTGCCATGCTCCTTGCCAGCGCCCTGGCCGGGATGCTCTGGGGACTTCTGCCGGCTGTATTTAAGGCCTACTGGAGAACCAATGAAACACTGTTTACGCTGATGATGAACTACATCGCCATGCAGGTGGTTACCTTCTGCATCGTATTCTGGGAAAATCCCAAGGGCTCCAACACCGTGGGCATCATCAATCAGAGCACCCAGGCCGGATGGCTTCCGGAGCTCTTCGGGCTGAAATACGGATGGAATGTAGTCATTGTTTTTGCCCTTACCATGATCATGTACGTGTACCTGCGGTACAGCAAACAGGGCTATGAAGTGGCCGTCGTAGGTGAAAGCGAAGATACCGCACGCTACGTTGGCATCAATGTAAAAAAAGTGATTCTCCGCACCATGTCCATTTCCGGTGCCATCTGCGGAATTGCCGGTTTTATCATCGTCAGCGGTGCCAGCCACACCATTTCCACCGCAACAGCGGACGGACGGGGATTCACAGCCATCATTGTAGCCTGGCTGTCCCACTTTAACAGCTTTTTCATGCTGATTGTTTCCTTTGCCATCGTTTTCATGGATCAGGGAGCCGTACAGATCGCATCCCAGTATGGACTAAATGAAAATGCTTCGGATGTGCTGCTTGGAATTATTCTGTTTTTCATGATCGGAGCAGAATTTTTCATCAAATACAAAGTGGAACGTACCAGAAAATAGGAGGCGGTGCTATGAGTATGATCATTATTTTTATTCAGAAAGCGATCGTTCAGGGTATCTGCATCCTGTTCGGTACGCTTGGGGAAATTCTGACGGAAAAGTCCGGAAACCTGAATCTGGGAATTCCGGGAATTATGTATATGGGCGGAATCTCCGGTCTGATGGGGGCTTTCCTGTACGAAAACAATAACCCCAGTCCCAGCCCGATCGTCGGTGTTCTGATTTCTTTTTTGTGTGCTTTTGCCTGTGCGGCTCTGGGCGGACTGATTTACAGTGTTCTGACCATTACCCTGCGGGTAAACCAGAATGTAACGGGTCTGGCGCTGACCATTTTCGGAACCGGCTTCGGAAACTTTTTCGGGGGCTCCATCTCCAAGCTTGCCGGCGGTGTGGGACAGATTTCCGTAAAGGTCACCGGCGGTGCCTACAATGCCAGTGTTCCATTGCTTTCGGACATCCCGTTCATCGGAGATGTTCTGTTCAGCTACGGATTTTTGACTTACCTCTGCATCATCGCAGCAGTGGTGATGTCCATTTTCCTGTTCCGTACCCGCACGGGTCTGAACCTGCGTGCGGTGGGGGAAAATCCGGGTACTGCGGATGCTGCCGGCATCAATGTTACCAGGTATAAATACCTGTCTACCTGTATCGGCGCAGGGCTGGCCGGTCTCGGCGGACTCTATTTCGTCATGGAATACTCCGGCGGAACCTGGACAAACAACGGCTTCGGTGACCGTGGCTGGCTGGCAGTGGCACTGGTAATCTTTGCCCTCTGGAAGCCGCTGAATGCCATCTGGGGATCCTTTTTATTCGGAGCCTTGTATATTCTCTACCTGTACATTCCGGGCCTTGGAAGAAGCATGCAGGAGGTCTTTAAAGCCCTTCCCTACGTGGTTACCCTGATCGTACTGATTCTTTCCAGTTTCCGGAACAAGAAAGAACATCAGCCGCCGGCCGGCCTCGGCATTCCCTATTTCCGGGAAGAACGGTAGAGCCGGATTCCGGAACGTCTGTCGCCAACTTGCAATCAGGCTTTTTCTATCCACTTTTCTAAGAAAATATCCCATGGGATTCTGTGCCACTGCGCACATACATCTCCATGGGATTTTTTGTTGCTTTCGTCTGTGACTCCGAAGGAATCTCCTGTCATTCCGATACATTTCCCGCTTCTTTTCTGGGAAACAGTGGTTCTCTGTAAATACATTTTCCCGGACAGGCATTCAGGCATTCACCACACCGGATACATTCCGGCGAATTGATATTTCTGGTAACTTCTACGCCCATCCTGCATGCTCGTTCACAGGCTTTACAATCTGTACACTGACTCCTGTCAACAGTCAGCCGATAAAAACTGAACCTGTTAAACACCCCATAAAAAGCACCCAACGGGCACAAATATTTACAAAACGGTCTGTAAACAGTCAAAGATAACAGTACTATTATCATCAATACCATAATCTTCCAGTCAAACAATGCACCGATGGCCTGTCTCAGACTTTCATTTAAAGCAATCAGCGGAATACCGGCTCCAAGTGTCCCCGCCGGACATATGTACTTGCAAAACCAGGTTGTTCCAAATCCAAATTCATCACGAATCAGAAACGGAAGCAAAAGTACAGGAAATGCCAATACCGCGTACTTCAAATAGCGAAGAACCTTATCCAGTTTCTCAGGAATAGGAATCTTTTTCACCGGTATCTTATGAAGCAAATCCTGAAACCAGCCGAAAGGACACAAAAATCCACACACAACTCTGCCCAAAAAAATCCCGAACAACAGCAGAATTCCCAATACATAAAATGGTATTCTGTGCTGATATCCGCTCAAAACAGACTGCAGAGATCCGATTGGACAGGCCCCCAACGCCCCCGGACAGGAATAGCAGTTTAAAACCGGCACACAAAATAATTTTGACTTTCCTGTAAAAATCATCCCTTTCTGATATCCGATGACATAGCCATTCAGAAAAACCGCTGCGGCAAGCTGAATAAATCCCCGTTTTATCCTGTATTTTTTCTTCTTCATCCTTCCTACCTCTACCCGATTCCAATACATTGGAGACAGATATTGACCGCTTTTTTCAGCACTTCATATGGTTCTCCCTGCATGATGCCAAATAAAATGAAGCTGACAGCCAACAAAATCACGATTCCTCTGACCATCCATAATTTCCCTTTTTTCATTTTCTTCCCTCCGCCAACAAACTCAGGGGAACGACTGTGACAGCACCGTATTGATATAATCCAGATATGCCTGCGCCACATCATCCGCTGAAGGAACTCCAATAACTGCGCTGCCTGCCACATGCCCTTCACTGTCCACAAAGATCGTTGTGGGATATACTGAAACAAATGAAAATACCGATTGCATCAGTTCTTCATTTGGTACCAGTACGGCAAATTCCATTCCTGTTTTATCGACAATCGCATTGGCAAGCTCTGTATCCTCCGCTGCGTCCTCACAAATCGAGATAATATTTGCGTTCTCCGGAAGCATCTCATAGGCTTTCTGAATCTCAGGAAGCTCATTACGGCACGGCCCGCACCATGTAGCCCAGATGTTAACCATCGTAATCTCATACTCCTGAAAGATTTCCTGTGTAATCAAATTACCATTCAGGTCTGTGGCTTCAAAATCTGACAGATCAATACCTGTCAATGTTTCCTGAATTTCTTTTTCTTCTTCGTCAAAACTATCGTTCTCAGCAGGAAATAAAACAGCATTCTCCCTGACCTCATCCAGGGAATCCAGAATATCCTGAATCTCTGCTTTTTCCTCCTCTGTAAACCCTTCGTCTGGAGACATCTCATTATAAACAAAGTAATAATCCCGGTCTGCAAAGGTGCCTATCTTCTCCGCATAAGCAAATCTTGTTCCAAAATCACTGTCTGAAAACAATGCACCGTCTGCCGGACCTTCTGCTTCCACACTGTAAAAACCACATATACGAAATGCAGAATCTTTGGCTGCAAAATAAGCCTCTTCCCATTCCTCTGCAGGAACAGTGCCATCTGCATCGGCACTTCGAAGTTCGTTCAGCTTTGCGAAATCTGCTGTCTGGAATACAAAGAGCTCCAGCTGATTATCAGACGGGACGGAAAGACTCAGAGCAATCTGAAGCTCTTTCCAGCTTTCCGGGATGATAAATCCACTGCCCGCCTCCTGGGCTAATACTCTCTGATAAACATCGGCAGGAACCTCTGCATTTTTTACCGTCTTCATCCCTTCCTCTTTATATTCTTCATTGAAGAATACATTACTCCACTCGCCATCTTTGAGTACAATGGTTCCTTCCGTTTTTGATATTTGTACATTTTCCTGGATTTGCTCGCCATCCTGAACCTCTGCCTGTACGCTATAGCCTGTCATCATGCATGACACAAATGCCATTGTCATGAAAAGTCCAATTCGTTTTTTCTTTCTCATATGCTTTCCTTTCCTGTTATCCACCCGGCAATCAAATTTTACAAAATGCAGCTTCATTCCATCTGAGCAAGTCTCCTCACTTCATGCTTTCCTGATTAAAGGCGGATTCTCTCCAGATCCTCCGGAACATAGACCTTTCCATGGAACGCTCCTGCTGCTTCCCGGCTGTAGCGTTCCTTTCTGGTGGAGAGCGTTTTATCCTCTGTGTGGTACAGCACCAGGTTTTGAACTTCCAGCTCCTGAGCCAGTCTTCCGGCATCCAGAGCCGTACTGTGATGCTTCTCATAGGGCCGGAAGCGTTCCCGGTCCTCATACAGGCAAAAAGCCTCACAGAGCATCCAATCCGCTCCCTGCACATCTTCCCGGTTTCTCTCATTGTACGGCTCATCTCCCAGGCAGGCCAGAATCCGGCCGTCCGGCAGCTCCGCCCGAAAACCGAACTGCTTCATCTTTGTGGAGCCGATATCAAAAAAGCGGAGCTTCATTCCCGCGGCCTGAATTTCATCCTTCTCCTTAACCTCCTGAAGCAGGATTTCCGAGCCGATGTATTTTTTCAGTCTTCCCGGAAAGGTCAGCTCTGAAAACTCCTTCAGAATGTGAATCACCTCATCGTGGCCGTAAATCGTCATCGTTCCCTCATATTTTCCGGAGGACATCAGGGCCGCCACTTTACGCATCACCCAGAAAACGCCCAGAATGTGGTCCGTGTGCCCGTGCGTCACAAACATACGGTGTACCTGTTCAAAGGGGATCTCCGCCTTCTCCATCTGGTTGTAAATTCCGTTTCCCCCTCCGGCATCCACAAGAAAATATTCCTTTTTGTTTTTGATGGCGAAACAGGTATTGTAGCATTTTGTAACCATGGCATTGCCTGTTCCCAGCATAATCAGTTCCATCGATCTGCTCCTTTCCTAAACGCTGTCTTCTGTATCTGTGCAGGAATGCTCCCGCATTCAGACGCCAGAACCGTACACTCCTGTCTCCTGTCTCCTGTCTCGTATCATTATACCAGAAATTTCCCGGAAATCCTATCGCAGATTTTCTCCCGGCAGAACCTTTCTGGTCGCCACCCGCTCCCTCTCTCCTGACGTAAAAAACCGCAGAAAGATTCTTCTTTCTGCGGTTTATCCCATAGGCGGTGTCTGCACCTTCAGGCTTCTGCCTGCTTCCCCGTTGTCCGGCCTTCAGCCCCGGAGCAGAGACTTCCCGGCCAGCTGCCGGTGCTGCTTTGAAAGAATGGATCATTTCTGCACCATGACAAACAGACCTTCCGGCCCCGTCATGTCTTTCTTCTGTTCCTGAATTATCTGCAGAAATAATGATACAGTCTTTCACCTCGCTCTTTTTCTTCTGGGGATACCATATCCAAAAACAGCCGTTCTGTCAACAGGATTCTTCGATCTCTCCCAACAGCTCTTTATAATCGCTCTGAAGCGCATGCTGGTTGGTGGATACCTTCTTGTGCAAAGCCACGGCTGCCGCTGCTTTCGCGATCGGCTGACGGGTTCCGGCGCCTGCCACGCAGCCGCCCGGGCAGGCCATACCTTCCAGCAGATAGCCCGGATACTTCCCGGCTTTTGCCAGAGTCAGAAGCTTTTTGCAGTTGGCAAGTCCCTCCGCTTTTTCAATCTTAATTTCCCGGTCCGGGTACTGTTCACGAATACAGTTTGCCACTGCCTCAGCGACCCCGCCGCTGACTGCAAAGCCCCGTCCGTCTCCGCTGGCACCATGCATGGCATCTGTCTCCTCCAGCTTCCCGAAATCCACATTTTTTGCTTCAAACATGCCCATCACTTCTTCAAAGGTCAGCACAAAATCAATATCGCTGCGGATGGATTTTCTGCTTGCCTCCAGCTTTTTCGCCGCACAGGGACCGATAAAGGCCACCTTGCAGCCGGGATGCTGCTTTTTGATCAGTCTTCCCGTCAGAACCATAGGCGTCAGTGCCATGGAAATGCAGTTTGCCTGCTCCGGGAACAGCTTCTTCGCCATCATCGACCAGGCCGGACAGCAGGAGGTTGCCATAAACGGGATCTTTTCCGGAACCTCCTCTACAAAATCCTTCGCTTCCTCAATGGTACACAGGTCTGCTCCGATGGCCACCTCCACCACATCGGTAAAGCCCAATGCCTGGAAAGCAGAGCGGATTTTCCCAGGTGTCAGCTTGGGTCCGAACTGTCCGGCCACTGCCGGGGCAATGGCAGCATAGACCGGCACATCGCTTTTGATCGCCTGAATCGTCTGGAAAATCTGTGCCTTGTCCGCAATGGCCCCAAAGGGGCAGTTAGCCAGACACATTCCGCAGGATACGCATTTTTCCTGATTGATCTCCGCGCGTCCGTATTCATCCGAGCCAATGGCATTCATACCGCAGGCGCCGGCACAGGGTCGTTCCTGCCTGATAATGGCATGATAGGGGCAAACTGAGATGCATTTCCCGCATTTGATGCACGCTTCCTGATCAATGATGGATCTTCCGTTTTCAAAACGGATGGCCTTCTTCGGGCAGACCTCCTTACAGGGATGAGCCAGGCAGCCCTGACAGCCGTCCGTTACCCGCACCACATTGTCCGGACATTTATGGCAGGCGAATTTAATAATATTTATAAGCGGCGGCTGATAATATTTCTCCGGTTTCACGCATTCCTGCGCGCCCTGTGATACCGGCGCATGCTCCGTTGCTTTCCGCAGGGGGAGCCCCATGGCCAGGCGCATACGCTCCTTTACGATGGCGCGTTCCAGAAAAACACTTTCCCGATACGTGGAAACCTCCCCCGGAATGATGTTGTAGGGAATCTGCTCCATCTGAGACAGATCCCCGTCCTGATAATCATAGGACAGACGCGCAACCTCCGCAAATACTCTCTTTCTTATATCGTTGACTGATGTGTAAATCCCTCTCATATTTTCCTCCCAACGTATCTGTTCAGTACCTTCACAGATATGATTCACGTTCTTACGGCCTCATCAGCAAGCGATTCGGCCTGTTCTGAACAATTACCTCCCAACTTACTTAAAACTCTATTTTTACAGTTAGGATTGAAAGCCGCTGTTCCTCCTTCTCTTCCAGAAATGCTTCCACCTCCGCCAGTTTCTCATGATGGTCATCATGAACTGCCATCCGGAAAAAACTGTCCCCTTCCAGCCCTTTGATCAAAAAGTAATCGGACTCAATCTTAAAAAACGGCTTTGCCAGCATGGTTAAATAGACAAAGGAGCCCAACGGCCGCAGGGAACGGATAAACTCCGGATCCATGGGGCCGTCCAGAATATAGTCGTAGGCATACCAGCCGGACTCCGCGCACCGCTCTCTTGATTCGATCCGTTCCAGAATTTTCATATCATCGGCTCCTCCTTTGTTCTCTTCTGAAAGCTTCCTTTCAATATTCTCTGCTATTCCTTTCGGTATATCCCTTTTCCACACTGCAATCCGACCGGCTGTGCTCCTGCATCCGTCCCTTCGCAGCATCTTCTTGTCTTTCGCCCATAGCTGACGGTTACATGGATTCTATTCCGGCAGAAATTTCCCGCACCGCTCCCAGAAAGGCTGCAATTTCTTCCTCTGTGTTCAGGTCGGAAAGGCTCACGCGCACCGTTCCATTCCGTTCGGTTCCCATGGCTTCATGAATCAGCGGAGCGCAGTGAAGACCGGTTCTTACCGTAATTCCATATCCATTCTGAAGGATATATGCCACATCAGCAGGCCTCAGACCTTCCAGGCAAAAGCTCAGTACTGGCCCTTTATTTGTCTCCTCACTTCCAAAAAGAACCACATAAGGAATTTCTCTCAGTCCTGCATAAAGCTCCCTCATCATCTTCTGCTCCTTTTGGGCAATCTTTTCCACGCCCCGCTGCAAAACATACTCCACTCCGGCATTGAGCGCTGCAATGCCCGGGCCGTTCTGAGTTCCGGGCTCATATTCATAGTCACCGGCTTCATAGGTCAGCTGCCGGCTGTTCCGACCGGTTCCCCCATATCGGAAAGGCCGGAAATCAATTCCCGGCCTGATATAATATCCTCCGGTTCCCTGCACCCCAAACAGGCTTTTATGCCCTGTAAAAATCAGGACATCCACGCCCCATTTTTCTGCTTTTATCGGAATGCATCCCGCACTCTGGGACAGATCCGCCGCCAGCAGCACTCCTTTTCGGGCTGTGATTTTTCCGATGGTTTCCAGATCCTGAATCATCCCCGTCACATTAGAACAGTGATTGACAAAAACCGCTGCTGTTTCCTCCGTAATGGCTGCTCCGATGGCCTCCGGACTGACTTTTCCCCTGGCGTCGCAGGCCACCACAGTAACACTGCCCACTTCTTCCTTCCGGTTCAAAAGGGGACGCAGAATACTGTTGTGTTCCGTCTGCGTGACCACAACGTTTTTCCCTCTCAGGGAAAGACCATGAATTACCGCGTTGGCAGAATCCGTGGCCCCGGAAGAGAAGAAAATCCGGTCAGATTCCCGGACCCCCAAAAGAACAGCCAGGTTTCTTCTGCACTTTTCGAAGCAATCCGCTTCCCCCGTACTGCTGCCCCGGAACTGACCTGTCGGCACCTGCTGCAAAGCCGCAGCATGCGCTTCCAGCACACACTGCGGCTTTGGATAGGTAGTGGCAGCCTGATTGAAATAAATCATTCTTTTTATCCCTCCAGGATCTGAAATCCCATAACCTTCGAAATTTCCTTCAGCTGCTTCCGGTAATCGCCGAAAATCAGAACCTGATGATGACCAAAGCCTGCCAGGTTATGCATATAGGTTCTGGCATCATCCATCTTGATATAATAATAGGGGCTGCAGTAAACATCGGCATATTCGGAACGGATCACTTCACCCACTTTTACGCACATGGTATCCCCTGCCGGATTGAACCGGCCCAGAGTAACATAAGAATCTTTATTTTCTGAGAAATCAACCTGAAGCTTGCCGCCGAAACCCTGACCGGTGAAAGCCCAGAGTTTATACTGCAGCGGCTCTGTCCCATATCCGTTCATGCAAAGAGCCGGAACAGCGTGATGGATGCGCAGAAGCTCATCGGTTTCGTGGTTCGGATTTCCCATAAAGGCCGGGCGGTTCGCCGCATACTGCATGATCACCATTGCCATCAGAGCATTCAGATCCTCTTCACAGCCGCTGGGGATTCCCTCATCCTTCAGAATAGAGTGACACATGCAGGGCGTAAATTTTCGCTCCTGGGGAATCTCTGAAGTACAAAGCTCATGACAGGCCGTGGAAAACGCGTTGCACTGATACACATCCATCATTTTCTTCGCTGCCAGATAATACTTGATATCATTCAGAAACCACTCTGTATTGACCTTTGTTTCTTTGGAACCGTTGATAAATCTTTCTGCGATAGGCCTGGCTTCCTCATCGCTGATGGCATCCATATACGGAACAATCGAGGTAAATGGCAGCTTTACCACTTCAAATCCGTACTTCTGTCTCAGGATTTCCGGATCCCGGATAAGACTCTGGATTCCGAAGGTCGGCTGACCGCCTGCCGTCAGAACCAGTGCTCTCGTGTTGGCCACTGCTTTCCGAACCCACAGGATATGCGCAATCTCATTCAGATCCTGAAGATCCATGGCCACATACGCTTCCACCCCGATGGAGCGGCAGTAGGCCGCAAAATCAATTCCTTCATTGCCATTCTGCAGAATGACCACCGGCTTCCGATAACGCTCCAGTTTTGGAATTCGCCAGTTCATGCAGAGGAAGAAATCTACCTGATCCATGTCTTTTTCAATCTGCGCATAAATTTCTTCCCCAACAACAAATTTTTCGTCATACCTTGCATCCACGGCATCCAGGAACTCAATTTCATCCGTTGCCTGCTCCAGAAGCTTCACAGCCGATGCAAATGCCCGATCTGCAGCCTTTGTCTCAGCCTCCTGAGTCATATCCTCCCGATGACCCGCCCGGCAGGGTCCCTCCCAGAAATGGGAATGGGTCAGGCATCCGATAATCGGTCTGACAATCAGCCTGGTATCCATTGCTCGTTGTTTCATTGCTCATTCCTCCTAAAATATATACTTCATCTCTTTTTGCTATTTAAGTATAACATTTTATTTTTCTGTCATCTTCCCGAAACTTCCGAACTTTTTCTGCTTTTTTACGATTTTGAGTGTTTCCGGCACTTCTCATCCCCAATAGAACCTTTCGTCATTCTCCGTGTTCATGCCGGTGGCCGCCGCACACCAGGCACTCCCGCTCAATCATTCCATTCTTTTCCACATCCCATTTTCCGTAGGCCACCATGGGGGTTCCTTCCATGATGCAAAGGCTCACCGTTTCATAGAGCATGATGCCGTCCCGCCTGGCGCAGCATACTTCCAGTTCATTTCCAAAATAGTCACAGATCCGTCCCAGCACTTCTCCCTTGCGGAAGGTTTCTCCCGGCTGCTTTGTGGGATACCAGCAGCCGGAATGTCCCGCCTCTTCATAAATCACCGGATCAACGCTGATGGGACCAGTCCCGTGGCGGTGGACCTTCCCCTCCAGAATTCCCAGAAAACGGAGAATATTCAGCACATCATGCTTATCCTCCCGGACCTCATCCTGGCACCAGACAGAATTGCTCCCCCGCTCCAGCAAAATACTGGGAATATCCAGCGCGCCGGCAGCATAATTGTAAGCGCCGCCTGAGGCTGTCATGGAACCGACCATATACTGCACATGGGCCACCTCTGCCATGGCCCGTGCTTTCTCCCGCACCTCCGGCTTTGCAGCCGCCGCATAGTAAACGTACGATACCAGCCGTTCGAAACCATCTCCGCTGTGGAGGTCAATAAAATAATCTGCCTTTTCCAAAAACACATGTTCCATGGTGTATGCAATCTTATCTCCCAGAGTGCCGGAAAGATTTCCCGGAAAGATCCGGTTCAGATTTTTCCCGTCCTCATACACAACGCTCATGGTTCGGTGTTCAAAACCGGTGCGGTTCAGCAGCCGAATGATGATCAGATTCCCCCTGATCTCCTCCGGATCAATCTCGTCCGCAAGCTCCATGGCAGCCTGAATACCCACATATTCCGCATTGTGGAGCCCGCCGGAAATCAAGGCGGTCTCCCCTTCCTTTCTGCCGCAGATCAGCGTAACCGGAATCTCCAGCTCCGCTCCTTCAATCTGCACGAATCCGGATACTCTCTGACCCGGTTTTGCAGTCAATCGTCCTACCTGTAAAGTTCTCATTCTGTTATTCTGTTCCTGTCCCTCTGGAGGGCAGGAATCTGATCCTTTCTCTGCTCACTGTCCGTTTTTCCTGCTATGTGTTTTATTGCAGAATCCTTGCTTTTACATCTTCCACTGTGCAGGCCTGTGCAAGTTCTTTCAGTTCCTCCGGCCCTGCATCCTCATGGAATACGGAAATCACCTTCATCAGATCTTCACAGCTATAAGCATTTTCATAAATTCCGCTGGTATAGCTGTAAAGCTCGATATACGCTTCTTTACCGCTGGCCGCCCAGAAGCTCTGGTACAGCCGTACAGCCTTTCCATCCGGCGTATTCGTCTCCGGATGACCGGACATGGCATTATAGAGCATCGCAAAGGCCGGACCGGCCATGGAGGCATATTTTCCTTCCACATAATCGATGGGGGGATTTCCAAAGGCATCTTCTTCCTGCATAATCACAAAATTTTCCTCTGTGAAGCTGTCAATGGCGCCGACCATGATATTCCGGCCCTGAGATGCTTCTTTTTCCGCAATCCTGTCCAGATACGTGCTGGCGTGAAAGGCGCTCATCAGCACATCATACTCTCTCTGGCCAAAAGCCGTTTCCAGATTTGTCAGACCCTCTCCGCCTTCCGTATAATCCGGGCAAAGGGTTACCGATACACTCTGGTCTTCATTCTGCAGTGTCACCAGTTCTCCGGAACGGGCCAGCACCTCCGCCGTCTCTTCCAGCACCAGTCCCTCCTTCTCCTGCAGTACCTCCAGCATTCCCTGGGTTCTGAGCGCATGCAGGGTATTGCTTTTTGACGCGCCGCCGGTCATAATCAGGAAATTCCCGGCACCGCTGCCGATAAAAAATTCCGCCATGTTTCTTCCGGTCTGATGCACATCCTCCAGGCGCGGGCCCACACTCCCCAGAAACCAGGGATTGTCTTTTACTTTTTCATAATTCTCATCGCTGACAATTCCCGAGCCGAGTACATAATAGACCTCTTCCTCTTCACATACTGCCAGCGCTCCCGGCAGGTCATACCCGGCAAAGGAAATAATCCCCCGTGCTCCGATTTCTTTCATTGACCGGATGAAATCCGCTTCATCCTCCGGTGAAGCAAGCTGCTCTGAGAAATAAAATTTCACTGGAAAGCCTTCTTCAATATAATTCTGATAATAATTGATGAACATATGCATTTCGGTGCTGTTGGGGTCATAAACAGCCACGCCGATGGTATATTCCTGCACGCTTTCCTCTTCTGCCTGCGCCGCTGCACCCAGCATCAGAAGAAAAAGCAGCAGCAGACCGCTGAACCATTTTTTGAATTTCATTTCATTCCGTTCCTCCATTCTTCCTTCGGCAGTTCCTCCTACTGATATCTGTGACACGCAACCTCATGCCCCGGTTCCACTTCAAAGAGCATCGGCTTTTCAGACCGGCATTTCTGCATACAAAATTCACAGCGGTTCTGGAAAGGACATCCTTTGGGGACGGCCAGGGGACTGGGCGCTTCACTTTCTATGCTCTCAATTTTTTTTGCCGGATCCATATGAATGGAAAACTGGGCACCCAGCAGCGCCCGGGTATACGGATGCAGCGCCTTCTCCGACACATTCTCCCCGTCAAGGACCTCCACAATATTTCCCAGGTACATCACGGCAATCTGATGGGCAAAGGAGCGAATCAGCGCCAGGTCATGGCAGATAAAAATCATACTGATCTTCTTTTCCCTCTGCAGCCGCACCAGCAGTTCAATGACCGTCCGCTGGATGGACACATCCAGAGCCGACGTCGCCTCATCGCACACCAGAATTTCCGGTTCCAGGGAAAGGGCTCTGGCAATGCTGATTCTCTGGCGCTGTCCGCCGCTCATATTATGGGGAAAACGGTACATAAAGTCTGCCGGAAGTTCAACCATTTCCAGAAGCTCGGCCGCCTTTTTCTCCTTTTCCTTTCTTTTCAGCCGCCCGTAATTCATCAGCGGCTCCGTCAGAATATCCACAATCTTCATCTTCGGATTAAAGGACGCCAACGGATCCTGAAAAACCATCTGCATATTCTGGCGGTTCCTCCAGATTTCCTGTCCGGACATCTTTGTAATATCCTGATCCCGGTACAGGATTTCCCCGCTGGTCGGTTTGTCCATGGCCATAACCATCCGGACAAAGGTCGATTTTCCGCATCCGCTTTCTCCAACGATTCCAAGGGTTTTTCCTTTATAAACCTTCAGATTCACATCGCTGCAGGCTGTCAGCGTCCGTCCCCCGGATGCAGGGAACTGCTTTACGATATGATTTGCTTTTAGTACAATCTCCTTTTCAGACAAAGCGCTCTCCCTCCATTTCCGGTACTGCTGCCAGCAGTTTTCTGGTGTAATCGCTGGTCGGGTGGTTCATAACCGCATCCCTGCTTCCCCGGTCTACCACCTTGCCATACTGCATGACAATCAACTGGTCCGCCATGTAGGCAGCAACGCCTACGTTATGAGTAACAATGATAATTCCTGTTCCAAACTGGTCCCGCAGTTCCATCATCTGCCGGACAATCTGTGCCTGGGTCGTGACATCCAGAGCACTGGTGGGCTCATCTGCCAGCAGCAGCTCCGGCTGAAAGGTCATTGCCATGGCAATTCCCACTCTCTGACGCATACCACCGGAAAGCTGATGCGGGAAACTGTTCATAATGTTTTCTGCATCCGGCAGCCGCATTTTCTCCAGCATGGTCACACCCAGCTTCCATGCCTCCTGCTTCGTCATCTTTTTATGAGTCAGAATGTATTCTGTATACTGGCTCCCGATTTTTCGAATGGGATTCAGGGTTCCGCCGCAGTCCTGAAAAATCATGGACATTTTGGTTCCGCGCAGACTGCGCCATTCTTCCTTCGTGTTCTGAAGCAGGGATTTTCCATGGAAGAGAATATCCCCGGATACCACTCTTCCTCCCCCGGCCAACGCGCCGAGGACGGCGCGGATGACTGTTGTTTTTCCGCTTCCGCTCTCTCCTACCACACTGATAATTTCACCCTTCTTCATGGAGAGATTGAAATGCTCGATGGTCGGAGCCTGTTTTCCATATTGAATTGCCAAATCTTTTATTTCCAGCATTTCTCTGCTCCTTTATCTTTGCCGGTTATTCAGCCAGCGCAATCTCCTTTGTCAGCCAGTAATAATCCATGGGATACATGGAAACGCCGGTCACACGGGTATTGGAAAACAGATATGTCGTTTCATATCCGAAAAATACCGTGGCCGCATCATCCATGATATGCTGCTGGATCTGGATAATCAGGTCTCGTCTGACATCCTCTTCGAAGGTAGCCGCCAGTGTATCCAGAAGGGAATCCACCTCCGGATTGTTGTAACCGGCTGTATTGTTCACAGAGGAGCTGTACCAGTTCTCACGCAGATAGCTTTCCGGATCACCGGTATTAGCCACCAGTACATTCCAGATCAGCAGGTCATACTGGCCGGAATCACGCATATCCAGCAATGTTTCATAGCTCACGGTCTGCAGCTCCATGTGAATGCCGATATCCTTCAGATTTGCCTGAGCTGCCTGAGCATAAACACCAAGCTCCGCGCGGCTGGTATAAATCACAAAATTCAGCACCAGCTTTTCTCCCTCGGGAGTCTCCACGTAACCGTCTCCATCCACATCCCTGTATCCTGCTTCCTCCAGGATGGCTTTTGCCCCTTCCGGATCGTATGCGTTTTCATCATTCAGTTCCTCAAAGCCATAGTCCAGCGTCGGGGGAACCGGAGCCTTTCCTGCCGTTGCGCCGCCCTCCAGCAGAACGGAACAGTATGTTTCTTTATCCAGACCTCGCAGCAGGGCCTGACGCAGAGCCAGATCACCCAGGGCACCATTCTGGTTCATAAAGGCATAGGTAGAGCGCAGGGACTGGAGCGACTGAATCTCGTAATTGGGATTTCCTTCAAATTCAAAAAGATTCTCCGTTTTCAGATTGTATGCAATATCAATTTCCCCTGTCTGCAGAGCCATGGACCGGGTAGTCTGGTCATCCACACACTTCAGCGTAACGCTGTCCAGAGGTACTTCGCCGTCCCAGTAATACTCATTTTTCACTACCACAGCCGCGTCTGTGGGACTGAAGGACTGGAATGCGTAGGGTCCGGTACACACAGGACCTTCCTTTTCAATATTGGTGTTGTCAATGCTGGTATCCATAATCAAAAACAGCGGGTCTGCCAGACAGCCGGCCATATTCGCATTGGCCGTTTTCAGGTAGAAAATCAGGTTCTGTCCGTCCAGTTCCATGGTGTCCAGATCAAAGAAGGAGGGAACACGTTCACTCATCTCACAGGTCCGCTCCAGAGATGCCTTCACCAGCTCCGGCGTCATGTCGTTTCCGTTTGAGAACCTGACACCCTCCCGAAGCCGGAAGGTCCAGGTCAGTCCATCCTCACTGTTTTCCCAGGACTCTGCCAGACAGGGCTCAATGGAACCGTCCGTACCGAAGCGTGCCAGGCATTCGCCCACGCCATAACGGGTAATCACCCAGCTGAAATACTGTTCTGTAGGTTCCAGAGTATCCGCAAAGCTCGTCACACCAATCGTCGCCGTGCCCTCTGCCAGAGCAGCTGACGCGGGGGCCAGAAGACACACTGCACTCAGCAGCATTGCACCGGTTATGTTCTTCATCATTTTGTTTCTCATAAAAATCTCCTTTTCTTTCTTCATTCTTTCCTGTTTTGTAACTGTTCAGAGCCAAGCAAAATTTCATAAAACAGACGTAAAATGCTTGCATTTTTAAGGCTGTTTTTGAAATTTTATTTGGCAGATACGCCACACCGACGAAATACGAAGCATTTTGGAGGTTGACTAATCGGATCTGAAAGATTCATGCAGCATCCCTTTGCTGTCTATTCATTTCTCGGATCCAGAATATCCCGGATACTGTCTCCCAGCATATTGAATATAACCACAACAATCACAATGGCAATACCCGGAGAAATCATCAGCCAGGGCGCTTTCGCCATATAGGTTCTTCCTTCATTCAGCATCAGCCCCCATTCCGGTGTAGGTGCCGTTGCGCCAAATCCGAGGAAGGAAAGGGATGCCAGCTCCAGCATCATGGTCCCGATGTCGGCCGCTGCCGTTACCACCATGGTGGTCAGCATGTTCGGAAGCACATGCTTCCACAGGATTTTCCCTGTTCTTGTGCCGTTCACCACAGCCGCTTCAATATAAAGGTTCTGCTTTACCTTCATAACCATACTTCTTGCCAGCCTGGCATATTTTGTCCAGCTGACTGCTGATATTGCGATCACTGCATTGGTCATATTCGGTCCCAGCATGCCGGCAATGGCAATGGCCAGTACCAGACCCGGAAAAGAAATCATCATATCAGCGATCCGCATGATAATCTCGTCAATGACTCCGCCAAAATAGCCTGCAATAACGCCAAGAACCGTTCCCAGAACAAAAATCACTGCCACCAGACAGAGGGTCATGATCAAAGAAGTTCTGGCTCCGAAAATCACTCTGGAAAGCATATCCCTTCCCAGTTTGTCCGTTCCCAACGGATATTCTCTGCAGGGAGCCTTCAGCGAATCCATCATCACCGCTTCCAGGGGATCCCTGGGCGCGATCCATGGCGCGAAAATCGCCACTCCGATAACCAGCAGCGCCAGGATCAGAAAGATCGTAAACTGCTTATGCTCCCGGAAAAAACGTACCTTTTTCAATTTATCTGACCTCCTTCAGTCTCGGATCCAGATACTGGTAGGACAGATCAACGATCAGATTAATCACCATATATAAGATGGCAATCCAAAGCACATATCCCTGTACCAGCGGATAATCCCGGCAGGAAATTGCCCGGACCGCCATACTTCCCATACCCGGCCAGTTATAAATGATTTCCACCACTGCAGTACCGCCAAGAAGGCTTCCCAGAGACAGGCCCAGCAGCGTCACAATGGGAAGCATGGCGTTTGGAAGTACATGCTTCCAGAGAATCGTCGTTTCCGAAATCCCCCTCATACGCGCACCGGTCACATAGTCCTGGTGCAGCTCCTCCAATACTGCATTGCGAACCTGCCTGGTATATTTTGCCGACATGGCCAGCGCCAGCGTGACGGACGGCAGGATCATGGCCTTGAAGTCGGTTGTCCCTCCTGCCACATTGACCCAGCGCAGCTGTACGCCAAAAATACTGAGCAGAATCAGGCCGATCCAGAAGCTGGGGACGGAAACTCCCAGAAATGTCACACCACGGACCAGATAATCCGGCCACCAGTTCTGGTACACAGCTGACAGAATCCCCAGCGGTATGGAGACTGCAGCCATGATGACCAGCGCCAGCAGTGACATTCTCAGAGTCGGCCAGAAGCAGGAAACAAGCTTATCCACCACCGGCACCTTGTAGGAATAGGATTGTCCCATATTCCCGGTCAATACCCCTTGCAGCCAGCTTCCATACTGTACCAGAAACGGCCTGTCCAGCCCGAGTTCATGGCGGGTCTTCTCCAGAAGCTCCGGAGTGGGCAGGTTTCCGCACTCGGTAAGCATAATTTCCGCCGGATCACCCGGTGACAGGTACGTCAGCATGAAGGTGAAAAAGCTGATTCCCACCAGAACCACCAGGATCTGGAGGAATCGTTTTCCAATTTGTTTCTTTGTCACTTTTCTTTCTCCTTTCCACACCTTCGATTTCTCCCCAAACCTCAAGCAGCCGTAAAAACAGATTCTTCTGCTTCTACGGCTGCTGTGGTGAATATCAGGACTTCTGCCAAAAGCAGGGCCCTGAAACTATTCTGGTGCCTTTTCCTCATTTCAAAAAAAACGCCTGTATCTTCTCATACAGGCGTAAAAAAGTACAACAAAATAAGCTGCTTCCTATCTACCGTAAGAATCAAACTGAATCACTCGCAAGCAGTTCTCCTGACTTCAGTTCACCGCTTCAAAGCGCCTTCCCGAGCTGACTTTTCTCACAGCTCAGTGACATCCTTGCTCTGAAACTCCCTGTTACAGTGACGGGATCGTACCGGACTCTCACCGGTTTCTCTATGAATCCTTGCGGAACTTGCGAAGGCTGGTTCCAAACCAACAAATGTTATTTAGTTAATACAGCCTAATTATAAAATGTTTTTCCTGAAATGTCCAGCATTTTATCAGGGAACCATTTTAATCGCCAGCGTTCCGTATCCCTCCAGGAGCAAAGCCCCGGAAACCATTTCCTGTGTATACAGGTTTCTGCCTTCTTTCTTCAGAAAGATCTCTGCAGGATGTTTCTCATAGTTCAGAATAAATAAATACCTATCCTCTCCTTTTCTCCTGACCGCAATTTCGCAGCTCTGCGGCACTTCGACCAGATCCGCATACGGACTGGCAGCTCCCAGTTTTTCCAGAAATACCTTCGCTGCTTCCTCCGTAAATGCTGTTCCATAGTAATAGGCTTTTCCGGCACCGTAGGAATTGCAGACAAGCGCTCCCGCTCCTGCGTAATAATCAGAAGTATACACGGCCTGCACCTCTGCCTTTTCTCCCACGGCCTCCAGCAGGTCCGTAAAGACTGCCGCCTCCAGCCGGGTGCCATCCCAGTCAATGGTCACCTTTCCTGCATCCGGAGCGATAAAGGAATATTCCGGAATATCTGTCCCGGTCAGTTCCCTGAGAAGCCCCGGAAGCTTTTCCATCACACATTTTCCGGTTCTGTCTTTATACCCGCTGCGGCAGCCGATTACCAGGGTTCCTCCTGCGGATACGTATGCTTTCAGCAGATCTGCCTGCTCCGGACTCACCATGGTCATATGGGGATAGAACAGAACCGGATACCTCTGCAGCTCTTCAGGAGTCGTCTTCTCTGTCAGGTATACAAAATCCATGGGCGTATGGGTACGCTGTGCGGCGGCAAACAGCGCCTGCTGACTGGCCCCCTCCACCCGCTGATGCCATACGTCAAGCTGGGCATCCCAGATATTATCGTAATCCTTCAGGATTCCCACTTTCGCTTCATAAAGGGCGCCTGCTGCCTCCTGCATTCCCTGAAGCTTTCCGGATACCTCCCGCACTTCCCGAAGCCTGCGGTTCTCCCGGCCGGAGTAATCCAGGATTCCATGCCAGTAAATCTCTGTCCCCATGGTGCAGGTCCGCCACCGGAAATAGCTGACAAAATCGGCTCCGTGGGCAATGGACTGCATGGTCCACAGCGTCAGCTGCCCGGGTCTGGGCGTGGGCGCTTCCATCCTGGTATTCCAGCCATTGGCCCCGGACTGCTGTTCCATAATGCCGAAAATCGGAGAAATCGCCCGAACCTCTGTCAGATTCCGGCTCCATTTCCGGTCCCGCAGATCCCCGTCTTCCCCGGTGTAAGCATTCAGGCAGTAGGCGAAATTCGGATAGGAATCATACATCATAAAATCTAGGCTTTCCGCTGCCATCTTCTGATAATCCAAATTTCCGAAAAGTCCATTGGTCGTAATAAAATCGCCGGGTTTGCTGTATTTCCGGATGATATCGCTCTGGATTTTTGCAAATTTCAGGCAGCTTTCCGAAATAAAACGGGTATAATCCAATACCTGATGAGGATTTACCGTTCCATGGATCGTTGTCCGGGGCACATAGACCTGTTCCCAGTCCGTATAGGTCTGATTCCAGAAAACCGTTCCCCAGGCCTCATTCAGCGCTTCCAGCGTTCCATATTTTTCTTTCAGGAATACCCGAAAGGCTGCCGTGTCGCTCTCCGAATAAAACTCATTTACTTCACAGTTCAGTTCATTGTCCAGCTGCCACCCGATGATGCTGGACCTCTTTGCATAATGCTCTGCAAATTTTTCCGTAATCCGGGCAGACAGGCGCTGATAAACCGGGGAATTGTAATTATAGTGCCTGCGGGCCCCGTGACGGTAAAGAACCCCATCCACATTGGCGTTCAATACCTCCGGATATTTCTCCGTCAGCCATGCCGGCGGCGTTGCCGTCGGTGTACAGAAAATGACCTTCATATCCGTTTCTTCCACAAGATCCAGAAAACGGTCAAAAAATTCATAGGTAAATTTCCCTTCCGTGGGTTCCACCTTGCTCCATGCAAATTCCGCAATGCGGATAACCCGGATGCCTGCCTCCAGCATCCGCTCCAGATCCTCCTTCCAGAGTGTTTCCGGCCAGTGCTCCGGATAATAGCAGGTTCCGAGAACCAGTTCCTCTCCATTTAATAAAGCGCTCATACTTCCTCCTTGTATTTTTCGATTCTTTCCTCGTCCCACAGCGTATAATCCCGTTCGAAAAGCTCCTGGCAGAACTGGGGCTTCAGCGTCTCCCGGATATCTTTGTCATATAAAACGATTCTCCCCGTCTCACCCATAACCATACAGGCTCCTGCTGTTACAGCATGGATGCCCGCAGTTCTTCGCCGCTTTTCGCGCTTAAATATGCAGGCGGAATGTCAAAGACTGTCTTGCAGCCGGTCTGTCCTTCCCGGGCCAGCCGATATGCCGCTCTGGCATAAGCCACAATCACGCTGGAGGTAAATTCCGGGTTGGAATCCAGCTTCAGGCTGTACTCAATCAGATGACTGTGCTCCTTCTCCCATCCGGTAACACCGCTGCGCAGCACAACGCCGCCGTGAGGAATTCCGCTGTGATTTTTCACAAGCTCTTCCTCGCTGATAAAGTGCACAGTGGTATCATAATCCGCAAAGTAATTCGGCATGGTTTTGATCTCCTGCTCTACCCTTGCCGCATCTGCTCCTTCTTCCAACACCACGAAGCATTCCCTGGTGTGCTTTTCCCGGGTGGTCAGTTCCGGATTTTCTCCTGCCCGCACCGCACGCAGGGCACTTTCCACCGGAATCGTATACTGCTTCGCATTTTTCACACCGTCGATCCGGCGGATGGCATCGGAATGTCCCTGGCTCACGCCTTTCCCCCAGAAGGTATAATCCTTTCCCTCCGGAAGAATCGCGTTTGCATACATCCGGTTCAGGGAGAACATACCCGGATCCCAGCCCACGGAAATAATACCGACCTTGCCGCCTTCTCTGGCCGCCGCGTCCACGTTGGCGAAATGCTCCGGAATCCTGGCATGGGTGTCAAAACTGTCAATCACGTTGAAAAGCCGGGCATATTTCGGTGTCTGCACCGGAAGATCCGTGGCACTTCCGCCGCAGATAATCATCACATCAATCCGGTCTGTCCACTGCTCTGCCTCTTCCACCCGGCAGACTGCCGCGCCTTCTGTCAGAATCTGCACCTTTTCCGGCGCTCTGCGGGTGAACACCGCTGCCAGCTCCATATCCGGGTTCTGCCGGATCGCGCATTCCACGCCCCGTCCCAGATTTCCATACCCAAGAATACCAATTCGAATACTCATTTTCTTTGTCTCCTTTTCTATGTCTCTTCTTACAGGCTTTTATTGAATTGCCTTTTCTTTCCATTTTCCTCTTCGGTAAAAGAAGAAGTTGATCACTGCCCCCAGTGTCCAGGAGCACAGCAGAGAAATGAACACGCATTCACTCCGGCCGTTTGGCAGTTCCGGCGTTCTGGTCAGCCAGGAAATACCATAAGCAATGGGAACACGGATCCCAACCGTCGTAATCAGGGAAATCCACATGGGCGTCAGGGTGTCTCCCGCCCCCCGCATAACACCGGACAGACACTGGGTTACCGCCATGGCCAGATAGCCCGGCGCCAGAATCCGCATCATACGCATGCTGAGTTCCACCAGCTCTTCCGTTTCTGTAAAAACTCCCATCAGATACTTTCCGAAAATCAGGATCAGCGTGGTAATCACTGCCGATACCCCCACTGCAATCAGGGTCCCCTGTTTCGCCCCTCTGGTCACTCGTTCATATTCCTTCGCGCCCACATTCTGCCCGGCATAGGTCGTCATGGCCGTTCCAAAAGAAAAATTCGGCATCATTGCAAACCCGTCCACACGCATGATAATAACATTGGCTGCAATAAACATTTCCCCGAAGCTGTTTGTCAGGGACTGGACGACAATCATTGCCATGGAAAAGATGGCCTGGGTCACACCGGAAGGAAGCCCCAGCCGGATAATGGTAAACGCATGCCGTTTTTTCATTTTCAGATACGCTGGCTTCAGATCGAAAATATCTTTCATCCGCGCCAGCTTAAAAAGGCAAAGCACTGCCGAGACCGTCTGGGCAATGGCCGTAGCCAGCGCCACGCCGGAAACTCCCATATGAAAGGCCGCCACAAACACAAGATCCAGAACAATATTCAGAAGCGTCGCCACCAGCAGATAAATCAGCGCGGAAACGGAATCCCCCAGGCCCCGCAGAATACCGCCCAGAATGTTGTAATAAGCCAGACCGGCAATTCCCATCATCAGAATCGTCAGATAGGACGCGCACCAGTCCAGAATACTGTCCGGCGTGTTCAGAAGATGCAGCAGCGGCCGGATCACAAGGGGCGAAACAATCATCAGAAGAATCGACGCAAGGGCAGTCAGCGTAATGCAGCAGCCGATGGTGGAGGAAAGCTCCTCCCGCTCTCTGGCTCCGAAATACTGGGATACCATGATTCCCGCCCCTACGGAAATCCCCATAAATAAAACGATCAGCAGGTTCAGGATCGGACTTGCGCTCCCGACAGACGCCAGCGCATTATCTCCCACATATCTGCCCACAACAATACTGTCTACGGTGTTGTAAAGCTGCTGGGCAATATTTCCGATCAGCATCGGAATCGTAAATGCAACGATTTTTTTCCAAGGTACCCCCACGGTCATATCCGTCGGAGCAAATAGTTCCTTTATCATGACTATGATTTTCCCCCTCTGTTTTTCTCTTCCCTGTCCATTATAGCGAACAAATCTTCCTTTGGCAACTTCTTGTTTTTCCACAATTTTCCTTGACCTTTCCCTGCCGGAAATGATAACATAATTCTATCAGGAAGCGCCCCTTTCCAGGCGATTTTCCGTACATTTTTTCTGTTTTTAAAGGAGGAAAGCTATGAAAGAGAGAAACGATTCAACCATGCAGTACATCCGCCGCTTCTTCGCTCCTGTACTGTTCCTGCTGGCCCTGATGCTCTGTGTATTTCGGCCGGTAAATGCAGAAGCGGCAGCCATTCATTACCTGACGCCCTATCAGAACAATGGCATGAACAACATCTATAACGGAGACGTCACCCATTCCTTTACCATGATGGGAAAATCCTATCTCTACGGTGTTGCTCCCCACAACTACACCAGCTCCAAACAGGTACTCTTCAACCTGGACGGACAGTTCACCAGCGTTACAATGGAAGTCGGACGCATTGACGGAAAATCAACCCCCAACGCAACGATGTATGTCTATACCGATGAACAGCTGATCGGACAGTGGAATCTGACTGAGGAAATGATCACCATTTCTCCAACCATAAACACTTCCGGTGTGAAGCAGCTCAGGATTGACCTGATCCGTTCTTCCGGATACGGTGATATCTGGTACGGTCTGGGAAATGTCATTGGTACCGGCGGACATTTCTACCAGACGGAAATGACTGTAAAACCGACCTCCGCCAAAAGCGGACTTTACACCCATACCTGTACAATCTGCGGCTCTTCCTACACGGAAACGATACCCGCCCAGACTACCTGCGTTCCTTATCTGTCTCCCTATGACGCTCCCGGACAGACCGTTTACAGACAGATCGGCGGTCCGGAGGACTATTTCTCTGTTATGGGAAAGAAAATCTATCAGGGTGTCTGCGCCAGCAACTACACCAGTGAAAAAACGCTCCTGTACAACCTGAACCAGCAATACACGAGCATTTCCTTCAAGATTGGCCATCTGGATGGCCGGGATACCACAAGCGCAAATCTGTATGTGTACGCGGACGGAAGCGCCAGCCCCATGAAGATCGTTCCGTTGACCGGTGATATGCTGAGCAAAGAAGTAACCCTCCCGGTTACCGGCGTCACCCAGTTAAAGCTTTTTATTCAAAGATCCTCCGGCTACGGAGATGTCTTCTACGCTGTCTATGATATGAAATACACGGCAATCAGCCAGAAAAGCCACTCCTACGAGAGCGAAGTTACCCTGGCTGCCGATTACGGACGCAGCGGTATCCTGACCTACACCTGCAAGGACTGCGGACTGACCTATACAGAAGTGATCCCGGCTCTGAAGTATAATCTGTCCGGTGCTTCAGTGACTCTTGCCAAAACTTCTTACAAGTACACCGGCAAAGCCCTCAGGCCTTCTGTCACTGTGACCTATAACGGGGCGAAGCTGATCAAGGGTACCGATTATACCGTTTCCTACAAAAACAATATCAAGATTGGAAAAGCAACGGTAACCGTAACCGGAAAAGGAAACTATAAGGGTACCGCAAAGGCGACCTTCTCCATTAAAGTAGATACCTCCAGGACCTATCCGGTGGGAAATCTGGAGTACAAGATTACCTCCACAAGCAAAAAAACGGTGCAGGTAACCGGAATGGTAAAAGCAGCCACTTCCGCCACAATCCCGGCTGCCGTAAAGATCTACGGAACCAGCTATAAGGTAACCGCCATTGCAAACAAGGCATTTTACAAAGAAACCAAGCTGAAATCCCTCACCATCGGCACCAATGTTACGACCATTGGCTCCAATGCCTTTGCAGGCAGCAAAAATCTCAGCAAAATCACGGTAAAGACCACCAAGCTGAAATCTGTGGGTTCCAACGCATTAAAGACAACCAGGAAAAACATCCAGATTGTGGTTCCGAAGGCATATGCGGCCAAGTATAAGAAGCTGTTCACCGGAAAGGGACAGACTATCAAGCTTGTCAAAAAATAATCCCCGGCAGAATTTATCTGAAAAGCCATGACGTAAGCCCGGATTCCCCTGAGCCAGGGAATCCGGGCCTTTCTTATTTTCTTTGTTTTTGTTTTTTTTGCTCTTTTGCTTTCTGTTTTCCGGTAATCACCCAGGCAGCGCCGATGCCTGTTTCAAATGCTCCCTGCTGCTTCTGCGCTCCAGTCTGTGGCCCCCATGGATGCCACTGCCCTGGCTCCGAACCGGTTGGCCCATTCGGCGCACTCCCGCAGGGAGCGGCCCTCGGCCAGCCCGCACAGGAACCCAGCCGCAAAGCTGTCTCCAGCTCCGGTGGTGTCCAGGCAGGTTACCCCGGACACCGCCGGAACCATTCCGGTTTCCTCTGCGCTTCGCAGGAAGCATCCACGCTTTCCGCATTTAATCACCACATGGCTGACGCCGGCCGCAAACAGCATTTCCGCCGCTTCTTCCGCTGTATGCGTTCCCGTAAGCAGACAGGCCTCTTCCTCATTGGGCATCAGATAATCCACATACCGGAGGGCAGGAGCCAGCTCCTCCACAGTCTCCTGCCCTTTTCGCTTTGTCATGTCAGCGCAGACCATCAGCCCCTGCTCCTTTGCCCTTCGGAAAATAGCCGTCAGCTCCGGCGTTTTGATTTTCGGAAAAACAAAGATACTGGCAAAACACAGAATCCCCGCGTCCTCCGGGAAAGCTGCCTCTGTGTCCTCCAGCGTCAGCATCCGCAGGCTTCCGTGCGGATTGGTAAAAAATCCCCGCTCTCCATTCTCCTGAACCAACACCACATTCACCCCGGTGGACAGCCCCGGGCGCACCGGATCCGGCCCAAGACGGATACCTGCCTCCCGGCAGTGCTCCAGCACCAGACGTCCGGCCATGTCATCCCCAAGCACCGTGCGCAGCTCCACCTTTTTCCCGAACCGTGCCAGCACTGTCGCTTCATTTAAAGCATCTCCGCCCGGCGACATGTGAATATCCTCCACCGGATAAGAGCCCGTCTGAAAAATCCTTTCACTGGCGGGACGCACCAGCACATCCACAATCGCTGCACCGATAACCACAATTCTGTTCTTTTCCATCCTGTCTCCATTTCCTTTTCTGCTTTCTATGCGTTCCAGAGTATCTGTGACATGACCCCTGGCTCGTCACCCTTCCCCCAGACGGTCTGACAAAACGCCTATTTCAAAACTTTTAAAATACCGCTTTTGACCTTGGCATTCAGCGCCCGGTACTCTTTCCGTTCTTCCTCCGTCAGTTCCCCGAGCTGCGCCTCCTCAAAATCCTTTTCGACTACCTCCAGATCCCGCAAAACAGCCTCCGCCCCCGGCAGCCACTCCACCTGCAGGTTTTTCTCCACGGTTTTTCTTTCCCCGCTCTTCTTCTCGCCGCTTTTCCTTTCTCCTGTTTTCCGGACTCTGGTATCCTTCACCTTCAGGAACTCTTTCTTTGCCAGCCGCTGCAGAGTCATGGACACACTGCGCTGGGAAATCCCCGCCAGATCCGCCAGCTCCTTCCGGCTTTCCACCGCCGGAACCCGCTTCAGATAAAACAGCAGGGTAACATCCAGCAGGGTCAGATCATTTTTCAGTGCCGCCACTTCCAGATAACGCTCCAAAAGCTTCCGGCTGCGGTAAAGCTCCATGAAAATCCCGTCTCCGGCAGCCGCGGCAGCATTGACATTGGACCGCTCATCCCCCAGCTTTTTTACTCCCGGCACAATGGAAAATGGAACCACACCATCCTTGGCGGCCTCAATGAGAAACCGGTAAACCTGAAGCCGCTTTTTCTCATAATCTTTCTCGTCATAAACATTTTTATAAAAATTATTGTAGTATTCAAAAACCGTCAGCTTCATCTTAATGGAGTTGCTGATGCTGGCTCCCTGAGCAGCCAGAGAACCTTTCCGTTTTACATAGTAGTAAATAGGTGCCTGCAAAGCGCAGAACCGTTCCGCATGCAGGATATACTCCAGATTGAACATAAAGTCCTCGCACCAGCTGATCCGCGCATCCATCTGAAGCCCATAGGTTTCCACCAGCTCCCGGCGATACAGTTTATTCCACAGCACTCCATAATAAAAGTCCGCCGGGTTTTCCATCATATAACCGGCAAACTCCTCTCTGGTCAGTATTCTTCCATCTTCAATATCTCCTTTTCTGGAGACCCGCTCTCCGGCCACCCGGTAAAAATCCGCGATAACCAGGTCACATTTCTGCTCCTGGGCCGTCCGCACCAGCAGCTTCGTGGCATCGGGCGTAATCCAGTCATCGCTGTCCAGAAACTGCAGGTAATTGCCTTTCGCCTGACGGATAGCCAGATTCCTCGTATCCGAGACTCCGGTATTTTCTTTATGGATCACATGAACACGCAGATCCTTCTCTGCATACTGGTCGCAGATCTCTCCGGAGGCATCCGTACTTCCGTCATCTGCGAGAAGCAGTTCAAAATCTGTATATTCCTGATTCAATACGCTGTCAATGCAGCGTCTGATATATTGTTCTGCATTATAAACCGGCACAATGATACTGACTGTCGGACTCATTTCGCACACCTCACTCGTTTTCCTGCCTGTTTCCTCTGCTTTGGCACGGCTTCTTTTCCTTCTTTTTCCCCGGAGCGTAATCCCGCATCCCTTCCACAGCTCCTCCGGCCACTGCCCACAGATAGAGGCTTGCGGTGGTTCCGTAGGGAGAATAACGCCGGCGGTATTTCTGAAACAGCTCCGGCGTAATATTCCGGTGATGATAAACCATCCGCAGACCGCGCTGGATTCCCAGATCTCCGAAGCTTAAGATATCCGGCCGCTGCATGGAGAAGATCATCAGCATTTCCGCTGTCCAGACACCGATTCCAGGCAGCGCGTCCAGGGCTTTGCAGACCTGGTCATCCGGCAGCGTCTGCAGAAGCTCCAGATCCAGTGTGCCGTCCATCATCCGGTTCGCAATCCCCCTGATATAGCCTGCCTTGCGCAGGGAGATTCCGCAGCTTTGCAGTTCTTCCGCCGGAACCGCTGCCATCCGACCAGGCGTTATGGGATCAAATCGTTCCTCTATCCGCCGCCAGATGGTTTCCTGAGCCTTTGTGGAAATCTGCTGTCCCACAATGGAGTTCACCAGAGCCTGAAAAAGATCCGGAATCACCTGACGGTTCACATGGCCCACCTGATCGATCACCTCGGCAAGCTTCGGATCCCTCGCCTTCAGATATTCCACTTCGGTATCTCCATAAGAAAAGTACTGGCATTCTCTCATCTTTCCACCCCCGGTTCTTCCAAACTGTCTGGCAGTCTGCTTCTGCTGTCTGTTTCAGTTTTGTCTTCTGTTTCTCTCTTGTTTTGTCTACTCCTATTATCGTGGAAATTCAGTTCCTTGTCAAGAAAGGCAGAACCGTTTCCCAGGCTCTGCCTTTCCTCTTCTGCTGTCAATTCGTTACAGCAGCAACAATTCCTTATTTTTTCACAGCAGATCTGCCTTTTTCTTCTGCTTCCCGTACCCAACCGGAAAGATAGAAAATGGTAATCACAATAAACACGCAGCCTGCCAGATTGGTGATCTGCTGGGCATACAGACGGATTCCCAGAATTTCCAGGTTCATCTTCTGCAGCGCATTGATCAGATTCCCCGCCACAACCGAAACCAGAAATCCATAGGTTCCGGAAAGAACAGAAAATAATGCAAACTGAACAATCCGTTTCTCCTCCGGAAAGGACTCCAGCTGCAGCCCCAGCATCCCCGTCCCCACAAAGGTCCAGCCCAGGGCTAAGAATGCTGCCGACAGGGCAGACGTCACATAAGCGTTGGACGGCACAGAACAGACCATGACCAGTAAATAACCAAGCACAGCACCCAATGTCCATTTCGTAACTCTGGCAATTCCGATTTTGTCTGCCAGCTTCCCGGCCTTCGGCGCCAGATAAATCCGCAGCAGATTCGTAACAAAGGACAACACCATCAGATAGGTATAGGGAAGCTGCAGTTCTTTTACCTGGTAGCTGGAATTAAAGGGAATCGCCACATAGTATCCGGTAACCCAAACGCCGTTCAGCAGGAGGATTCTCCGGAACGGCCTTTCCTGAAAGGCTTCCTTCAAGCCCCCCAGAATCCCGGCATTTCCGCCTCGCCTGCTTCTCCCGTTCTCCTTGTCACGCTCCTTTTCCGCTTCTTCTTCCAGATGGTGTTTCTTTCTGGCCAGGCTCCCGACATATTCCTTTCCGTTCTCATCGGTACAGGACAGCTTCGGCTCCTTCATTCCCGCGAAGGCGGCAACATTGATCACCGTCATAATCCCGATAACCGTTCCAAGAGCTGCAAAGGCCGCATGGGGATTTACCGCCTTGGCCACATCCACCACAATCCCCATAATCAGAGTGGATACAATAATCACCATCACGGCCACGGAATCTTTAATGGCAAAATAATGCCCCCGGATCCGGCTGGGAGCCAGACTGGCAATCCAGTCAATGGTGGCGGGTGTTCCCAGCTGCACACAAAGCTGCACAAAACAGTAGCAGCCGACCATCAGAAACCGGGCGCTCTTCTTTTCGATGGGCAGCAGCGGCAGGAAAAAAATAAAGGACAGCCACAGCCTCTGGAGCACCGTCAGGCACACCAGAAGCTTATTTTTCTGGATTTTTCCCGTGAGTTTCACGGACACCAGCTGCATCATGGCCGCAATGCAGCCAAAAGAAGCAATGATTCCCATATTTCCGTCGGAAATGCCCATTTCCTCCATCAGCATAACCAGAAAGGTACCTCCGGAAAGCTGAGCGATTGTCTGGGCCATGGAATCCCCGATGGTATAACGAATCCGGCTTTCTTTATAATCAATTCTTGTTTCCGGATAGGACATAAAGAAGATGCGGCGCATCCTTCCCAACACATACTCTGACATCAAGATCAGGTTATTCATAACAGTACTCTCCCAAAGATGTAATTCCTTTTTCTCAGAGTGTATTCTTCTGCACAATCAGGTTTCCGGAAACCACCAGCTCACAGGCCCGCCCTTCCTGGCATTCCACAATCTGCTCCGGATCTCCGTAGCAGGTATTTCCGGACAACAGAATCTGTGTTTTCGGATAATTTCCCTCCTGCCCGGGCAGTGTTTCCAGACGAATGCTGCTGTTGCCATGCTCTCTGGTGCCAATCACACTGCAGCAGATTTTCACCGTATCCACCGGAGTAATGCTGCGCACCATGCAGCCGGTTTTATTCTGAATCACCATATTTTCAAAAACGATATTTTCCTGCACCGGCATTTCCGAGCCCGGATAAACACTTCTGGAATACTGGTCATGGTCAAAATGAATGGACAGGGCCGTTTCCCGTTCCTTCTGAAGATGGATATCCTTAAAATGCAGGTTCCGGCAGCCGCAGTTATAAACCGCTTCCTCCTGTACCATCACCCAGTTGATGCCATCCAGGGTGCACATGCCTTCCTCATGGGAGGGCGCCGTCCTGGAATGATAAATGGTTCCGTCCGGTTTCTGGAACGCCCGGTATACCCGGCCATTACTTACCACCGTATCGGAATTCTGGATTTCCATTCCCGGATACCAGTCGCACCAGGAGCCTGCCAGAATCCGGCAGAAATATCCCGTGGTATCCTGATCCGGCAGATCGTAGCAGTCTTCAATGAGGCCGTCTTCAAGCCATCCCATCTGGGGATTGGCCACCGCATAATCATGGGCATTCAGCGCCACAGGATCGTCAAAGGTACGGAAAATTCCGTGACGGATCACAAACTGCTTTCCGGTTCCCAGATGCACCGCATCCTTCCTTCCCTCAATATGCAGCCGTTCCAGCACAATGTCCTCAAAGGTACAGATATGCAGCCCGAAGCTTAAGCGCGGCAGATCCATACAGGTAAAATCGAAAATCCGGAGATTTTTGACATAGAACAGGGAAATTTCTCCCGTCAGCCCGTAAACAGCTGCGTGATGTCTGGCTTCCACTCCATTTGTAACCAGATGCAGCCCTTCCACAGTGATATCCCTATCCCAGGTTCTGGTAAAGGCTCCCCGGTTGATCAGGAAGAAGGAGCCCACGCTGGATGCCGCCCGTTTCAGTACAACGCCCTTTCCGAAAATCAGATGGGTATGGCTTTTGATATACAGGGTATCCTCAATCTCATATACTCCCGGCTTTTCAATTCGGATGGTTCCGCCCTGATCCAGCAGTTCCTGGAGAATTCTCCGGTTTTCTCCACCGGAATTTTCTTCCGACAATTCTTTTTTCTTCCAGGTCAGACGGCTGACCACCTCCTGCGTCTTTGCTGCTTCCGCCTGAATCCGCAGAACATGGATTTCTCTCCCGTGATGGTCAATCATGCCTTCTTCCAGCTCAAACCGGGCCGGCTGTGCGGACTTCACCTCCAGCGTCATTCTTCCGGAAGCGGCTTCTTTTCCATCCTCCTGAATGCGCCAGGGATCGTAAGACAGGAAATTCACTGTCAGCGGATGGTCCTCACCAAACTGCCACCGATCTGTCAGCTTCAGCAAGTTTTCTTTCAGAGAACCCTCTCTGGTTCCCTGCACATCCGGCCCAAACAGCATTCCCGTCTCCACACAGAAGGAATATCCCTCCGTTGTTGCCTCATGGGAAAGAATTTTCGCTTCCGGAACAGCCATATCCTCAATGGTCAGCTCTTCGGTAATGGGGAAAGCCGCAGCCGCAGCGGCTTTCATGCCCACTTCGCTTTCCACAAGCATGTTCAGATCCGACGGAAACGCCAGGTTATGGTACTGCCGCTTATCCATCAGAAGGCTCTTGGTATTTCCATAGCTCACCGTTCCCAGATCCGGCAGAAGGGTTTCTCCCTCCGCCTGAAGCACCACCTGGCCACGGTCTTCATGGAAATGTCCCGTATAAGGATTCCGTTCGGCTCCCACCAGAAGCTTGGTGCTGCCCTGCCGGTAAGTCAGAAGTCCGGACTTGGGCAGGCTGATTTCCTCCCGTTCCGGTTTATAGTACGGATGCAGGCTGACCTTTTCCTTATAATGCTGATAGAACAGCATATCAAAGGATTTGCTGATCTGTTCCACTTCCTCCCCTTCGAAACGGGCAATCAGATAATTGTTGCCCTCGGGGAACTCACATACCAGAGTCATAAATACCAGCAGCAGCGTGGAAACCTCGTTGCCGCCGTCACAGTTCACGGCAATCCGCTGGCCCCGGCGGTTGTTCACAGACATCAGTGCTTCCTGGTATCTGCCTGCCCTGCGAAAGGCAGCCGGAACCACTTCCTGCCAGCTCTTTCCGGTATATTTTGCGTACACATGCCACAAAAGAATAGAGGTACTGAAGGAATACTCAAAATAACTGCCGCCCTCTGCGCAGTGGCCCTCCTCCGTCAGATAGACATTTACAATCCGGGTATGCCGTTCATAGCATTCCTCAATCGCCTTTTCAAAACCGCCCTTCTGAAGCTGCAGATAAACCGCGCCCAGAAGCGCGCCTCTGCTGCCCACGATCCCCTGATTCATGAAATTCCGGTATCCTGGTTCCCCGCATTTCTCCATGATGACTTTCCAGGCATCTTCCACCTTGTCCGCAATCCGTTTCCGGGCAGACTCTTTCAGAATTCCCCCCAGAAATCCCATGGCCAGCGTCACTTCCGATACCATATGGTCTTCCGTAAAGCAGACATGATGAAATTTGGAGCTTTCCATATCACAGACAGGCCCCTCGCACCATTTCATGGCAATCAGTGCCAGAATCAGCCTTGCCGCATGGATGCTGTAGGCTTCTTCCTCCAGAAGATACCCGGCAATGGCCAGATTCAGAATGGGGCCTTCCAGAGACTGTCTGCCTCTGTCCCGTACCCGGACAAACCGGTATAAACCGGACTCCCTGGGCGCATATTCCCGCATAATTGCCCGGTAGTCGATTTTCATGGCTTCTTCTGCATTCTTCCGGTAAAATTCCTGCAGCTTTTCCTCCTGTCCCACCAGATCCTTCAGGGCTTTGGCTTCCTCCGGTGTCAGAACCAGGTTATCCTGGATTGTGCCAGGGTGCCCTTTTTCGATTTCTTCCTCCCATTCTTCCTTCCAGGATGGAACGGATTTTTCCAGCTCCTCTTCCCTTTCAGAATTGAACAGGCCCAGCCAGCTTAAAATGATCACATTGTGTTCCGAGGGGGAATCCAGTTCCAGAAAAAGATCCGTCAGAACCTGTTTTTCTGCAAAATCCTTTTCCGCCGGCTCGAATTTTCCTTTTATTTCCACCGGATCCTCGTCTCCATGGACGTCCTCCGCCAGAACCATTCTCTGCCCGTCCACAATTCCCGTTGCTTTCAGAACCGCTTCCCGGGGAAAGGATAAAAATCCCAGGAAATGGTCATATTCGCCCAGTGTCACCCTGCCGGACCAGTGTACCGTAAAATGCTTTCCTCCCCGGAAGGTCAGGGAATCCCAGAGACGCACAATTTCCCCCTGATCTATGCTGACCTGCTCATCCCTGCACAAATATTTGTCAAAAGCCGGATAGAAAATTCCTTCCGCCTGATTCAACTGATAAATCTGATTTTCCATGCCTGTTTTCTCTCCTTTGCTTCTCTGCGTTCTTTTCGGACGCAGACTGTCTGCTCAAATTTCTGCCGGAATTCCTTCCACATAGACGCTTACTTCTGTGACGCCCGCCGGAATTTCGTACCGGATACAGGGCAGCACCGTTCTGGGATGAAGCAGGTTGACATCGGCTTCACAGAACACCGTATCCCCTTCTCCGGCTCCTTTTTCAAGTACAATCCGGCTGATTCCCATACTGCTGCGGACTTCACGCAGCACCCGGAAGCCGGATGGCAGCTTCCCGGCTTCTTCTCTGTCGCCTGTTGAACCGCAGGCCCTCTGCTCTCCAGAGCTCTGTTTTCT
>JAXEJQ010000122.1:0-42798 GCA_034101475.1 Candidatus Limivivens sp. | reverse complement strand
GATCGGTTATGTTATGACCATTTTCCTGGCAGGCCTGAATACGATTCCTCAGACCTATTACGAGGCGGCAAAGATCGACGGCGCCGGTTTCTGGCAGAGGGTTCGTCACATTACTCTTCCCATGCTTTCCGGTTCCATCATGATCAACCTGGTATTTGGCATCACCTACGGTCTGAAGGTATTCGATATCGTGTATGTTCTGACCAACGGCGGCCCCGGCCATGCAACAGAGGTTATCACGACCTATTCCTACCAGCTGTATTCTTCCGGCCAGTACGGTATGTCCACGGCTTTGAATACGATTCTGCTGGTGATCACGGCAGTGGTCGGTGTGCTGGTGGTTAAGGTTATGAGCAGACAGGAGGTGCAGCAGTAATGAAGAAAAAGATTCAGGTAATTCTCAAGCAGGTATTCTGCATTATTCTGTGTGTTATTGTTATTGCGCCTTTTTATATGGTTCTGATCAATTCCTTCAAGGATAAATCAGAATCGGCCAGAATGAGCCTGTCTCTGCCCACCACCTGGCTGTTTTCCAATTATCTGGAGGTTATTGAAAAAGGGAAGCTGATACAGGGCTTCACCAACAGTATCACTTATTCGGTGGTTTCCACCTTTATCGGTGTGATGGCCTGTGCCATGGCAGCCTTTGTCATCTGCCGGAACCGGACGAAAATCAACAACTTTCTCTATTATTTCTTCCTGTGCGGGCTGTTTTTTCCGGTAAACTACGTTACCTTGGTGAGGGTTCTGACCTTCTTCCATCTGAACAATACCCGGAGCGGAATTATTATTACTTTTACAAGCGCCATGATTCCTTTCTGTGTGTTTACCATCCGGAACTTTGTCCTGTCCCTGCCGGTGGAGCTGGATGAGGCGGCGGTCATAGACGGCGCAGGCCCCTTGAGCCTGTTTTTCAAAATTATCATTCCGATGCTGAAGCCGACGCTGGTGACCTGCTTTATCCTGCAGTTTATGGGTGTATGGAGTGATTTCATGACACCGCTGTATCTGTCCAGCAAGAGCTCCATGTTCCCCATGACCATGGCGGTTTATCAGTTCTATGGAAAGAACAAGAGCTACTGGAATTATATTTTTGCGGACATCATCCTGACCTGTCTCCCGGTGATCATTGTGTATCTGCTGGGACAGAAGTATATCGTTGGCGGTATGACCTCCGGCGCGGTAAAAGAGTAAAGAAAAGAGCAAATATAAGAGCAGATAAAAGAAATGAGGGGGTCCGGCCTGACACCGGGCTCCTTTTTTGTTACTGTGAACAGTAACCCTTTTTTCATCCGGAAACGGGAAAAGAAAAAGATTTTGTGGATAATGTACAGAAAAGCTGTTATGATTGTTGATAGGCAGAAGGAGCCCGTGGAATGCAGTCGGAGGATGTGCAGAGGGCATTCTGCATGTGACAGAACAGGATCGGAATTGCAGAAGGAGGACAGAAGCAGTATGGCAGAAATAAAAATGAGATTTCCGGGCGGAAAACCGAAAGCGCTGACGCTGAGCTACGATGACGGCGTGGAGCAGGATATTCGGCTGATTGAGATGATGAAGAACCATGGCCTGAAAGGAACCTTTAACCTGAACAGCGGTCTTTACCGGGATCCGGAGACGGTATATCCCCCCGGCACCATCCATCGCAGGATGACAAGGGAGCAGGTTTCCGGGCTGTATACGAAAAATGGTATGGAGGTGGCGGTGCATGGACTGACCCATCCGTTTCTGGAAAAGCTGCCAACCGCCCTCTGTCTTCAGGAGGTTCTGAAGGATCGGGAAAATCTGGAGAAGCAGTTTGGAGTGATTGTCCGTGGAATGGCCTATCCCTTCGGAACCTTCAGTGATCAGGTGGTGGAAATTCTGAAGATGGCGGGGATCGTTTACTCCAGAACGGTGGTGTCCACCGGAAAATTTGATCTTCCCACGGACTGGCTCCGCCTTCCGGCTACCTGCCATCACAAGGATCCGCGGCTGATGGAGCTGGCGGAGGAATTTGTGGAAGCAAAACAGCCGCGCTGGGGAGAACCCATGCTGTTTTACCTCTGGGGACACAGCTATGAGTTTGAAGCAGATGACAACTGGGATGTGATGGAACAATTCGCGGCCTGCACGGGCGGCCGGGAAGATATCTGGTATGCCACGAATCTGGAAATATATGATTATGTCACAGGATACCGAAATCTGGTCTGGAGTACGGATGGTAAAAGCGTCTGGAATTCGTCCTGCCAGGATATTTACCTGGAAGCGGATGGGGAGCCTGTCTGTGTGCATTCCGGGGAACGTATTGTGCTGTAGGTGTGCCGACTTTCGAAACCGATGTACTGGTTTGGGGTGGAAGAACGGTCAGAATGAAGGAGAGTAATTTATGCAGATAAAGAGAGTGACCCCGGCGGGACGCTGGGGGGAAGCCTTTGCCATCGGAAACGGGCAGATGGGCGGTATGGTTTATGGAGGGATCTGCCGGGAACGGATTGATCTGTCAGAAAATACATTTTTCAGCGGTGACGGATGTACCGAAAACAATCAGCCCCATGCGGCAGAAGCGTTTTACCGGATGCGGGAGGAAGCCGCCCGGGAGGATTTCGCGGCTGTCTGTGAGACAGCTCAGGATTTTATCGGAGTCCGGGGTAATTATGGAACGAATCTGCCGGTGGGAAGCCTGCTGATTGAGACAGGTCTTTCGGAGGAACAGGCAGAGCATTATGAGCGATGCCTGGATCTGGAAACGGGCGTTGTGTCTTCCGGGTGGGATTATCAGGGCTGCCGGGTGCAGACCCGGGCCTTTGCCTCTCATGTCCATAAGGTGCTGTATTATGAGATCAGTGCGCCGGACCGGATTTTCCGGTTTCGGCTGAAGTTTCAGTCGCCCAGAGAGGGAAAAGGCGAGTATGTGAATTATCATATCGGCGGTCTGTATTTTGAGTGTGAAGCCAGGGAAAACATGCACAGCGACGGAACCACCGGAACGCTTCTGATTGGAAAGGCAGCCATCCATACGGATGGATTTCCTAAAAAGTCGGAAGAGGGGCTGGAGATCCGGAATGCCTCCAGGCTGGCGGTTTATATCCTGGTGGCCACGGATTTTCAGCTGGAAACGCAGGACAGCGTACCGGCTGAGGATGCGGAAGACGGAGCCGGGCTGCTTCAGACGATTACCGGAGGAATGGAATCCGGAAGGCTTTCGAAAATTCACCGGATGCAGATGGAGATGAACCGGCATTTTGTGGGTTTTGAGGAATTGCCTGCCGATCAGCTTCTGGAAGCACACTGCGCGGATATGAAAGCTCTGGCAAACCGGGTTACCCTTGAGATTGAGGGGGAAGGCCACGCGGCTGAGATTCCGCAGATGTTTCAGATGGGACGCTATCTGCTGTACAGCGCGTCCCGGGAGGATTCTGCGCTTCCTGCGCATCTTCAGGGGGTATGGAATGACAATGTTGCCTGCCGGATCGGCTGGACCTGTGATATGCACCTGGATATTAATACGCAGATGAATTACTGGCCCGCTGAAGTCACAAACCTGCCGGAGACTGTGAAACCGCTGTTTTCATGGATCGAAAACAGCCTGGCCGTGAATGGCAGGCAGACAGCACGAAAGAGCTACGGCCTGAAAGGCTGGGTCGCTGAGCTGGTGTCCAATTCCTGGGGCTTTGCGGCGCCTTACTGGGCAAGGCCCATTGCGCCGTGTCCCACCGGAGGGGTCTGGATCCTGACTCATATGTGGGAGCATTATCTGTCTGTTCAGGACCGGAAATTTCTGGAAAAGGAGGCCTATCCGCTTATTGAGGAGGCGGTGGAATTTTTTGATGAATATCTGTTTGAAGACGGGAACGGATATCTGACCTGTGGCCCGTCGATTTCACCGGAAAATACGTTCCGGGTGCCGGAGAGCAGCCAGGATTCGGAGAATGGCGGAGCAGAGGACAGCGGAACAGAGCATAGCGGAGCAGAGAGCAGCGGAGCAGAGAACAGCGGAGCAGAGCATAGCGGTGCAGCAGGCATGGATTACCAGATCAGCAACGGCTGCACTTATGAGATTCTCATGATACGTGAACTGTTTCAGATTTATCTTGAAGCATCTGAGATTTTACATAAAGAGAAAAAGCTGACCCGGAAGGTGAGAATGGATCTGAAGCGCCTGTTGCCCTACCGGATTACGGAGGATGGCCGGATTGCGGAATGGAGCCATTCCTATTCAGCGGCGGATCCGCAGCATCGGCACACCAGCCATCTGCTGGGGGTATTCCCCTTCGCGCAGATTACGCCGGAGAACCGGAAACTGGCGAAGGCCGTGGAAACCACCATTCAGGCGAAGCTCACTCCGGAGGAAAACTGGGAGGATACCGGTTGGGCGCGTTCCATGCTGATGCTGTATGAGGCACGGCTGCGTCATCCGGATCAGGCGTGGCATCATATCTGTGCAATGCTGGATAAGCTTCTGGAGCCCAACGGCTTTATTATTCATCCACCCACCAGAGGAGCGGGAGCTTTTGATAATGTTTATGAAATGGACGGAAATACGGGTCTTACAAGCTGCATTGCGGAAATGCTGCTGCAGAGCCACAAGGGTGTGATCCGGCTTCTGCCCTGTATCCCGAAGGAATGGAAGGGCGGCCATGTGAAAGGGCTGATTGCCCGCGGAGGCGTGTCTGTGGAGATTCAATGGAAAGGGAAAGCCTGCCAGGCATGGCTGACTGCCAGGAAGAGCGGCACGTATACGGTGGCCAGGGGCAGGGAGAAAAAGGAAGTTGTCCTTCGGGCCGGACGCAGAACCAGGGTGTGGGGATAATTCCGGCAGACGGAACAGATAAGTGCAGAAAGGTGGGGAAAGGTGTGCATAATCGGAGGCTGACCCGCATAGAATGGCCATAAAGAAGCTGGCAGGAGAATACAGCATTGTCAGGGTACAAGCGTTTTGTTTCCTACATTTATGCATATCCCAACGGAAAAAAGGATCGAAATACCGGTTTCGCAAAGGTCGAAGCCAGAGGCGGGAGCTGTAGAATACAGCTTCGCCTGCAGAAAATTCCCCAGGAGGAAAAAGCTCTGGACATTTATGCATTTGTCCGGAAAGGCCAGGTACTCCAGGGGATTTTTCTTGGCCGGATGCCCGGGCAGAGAGGGGCTGCAGAGGGAATGATTTCCACCAGGGAAGAACGGATCGGAGACAGTCCGTGGCCGCTTTCCGATCTGGCCGGTTTGTGGGTCAGGGGAGAAAGCGGACTGGATTACATAACAGTCTGGGATGATCTGCCGGTGGAAGTGGGGAGATTTGTTGCCGGGCAGACGGTGGAAACAGAAGAACGTGAAATGACAGAGAAAGGTGCAGAGAGCCCGGAAGGCCCGGAACCAGGGAACCCGGAGGCCGCGGAAAATAAGGGAAAGGAAGGTGCAGAGGTTCCGGGGGGCCAGGTGGTCGCAGAAAATGCGGAAATAGAACCCTTGGAGAATCCGGAGGCAGGAAGCCCGGAGGCCGCAGAGAATAAGGGAAAGGAAGGTGCAGAGGTTCCGGAAGGCCAGGTGGTCGCAGAAAATGCGGAAATAGAACCCCTGGAGAATCCGGAGGCGGGAAGCCAGGAGGCCGCGGAGAATAAGGAAAAAGTAGGTACAGAAGTTCCGGAAGGCCCGAAGACAGCAGATGTGGAATGTACAGGAAAAGCAGAAAGCGATACCACGGAAAACTGCATGAAAGAAACAGAGGCAGCAGCGGAGGAAAGGGAAGAAACGCTGCAGACCAGTCTCGCAGCAGGTCAGCCGTCTGCGCAGAAAGGCGTCACGGAACAGCAAAGTGAAGCAGAAATCAGAATGTCCAGGGAAACCACCCAATCGATGCGGGCTCAGGAAGCAGTCTGCCCGCTTCCGGCTTCTCTGTGTCCCCGCATCCGCTATTGCCCGGCAGGTCTGGAACATCGATGGAATTGTCTTTCAAAAAATTATGCGCACCGGAATCCTTTCTGCTCAGAGGATATTCAGGACTGCATTCAGATTTGTCCGCGTGACATTCATGTTCTGCGACAGCAGAACTGGAATCTGAGCCGGAACAGCTTCCTGATTCACGGTTATTATCAGTTTCATCATCTGCTTTTGATCCGCCGCAGTGATGGAACCTGCCTGCTGGGAATTCCCGGATTTTATGACATTCAGGAGGAAAAAATGGCGGTGATGTTCGGATTCCCGGTATTTCTGGATGCGCCGGGGGAAAAGCGTGACGGACGGTTCGGATACTGGTGCCGCCAGGTGGAATAATCCGGGATATCCGGTCAGCCGTTTCCTGCTTCGGCAAAAAGCCGGCGTAGCTGCCGGCAGTTATTCATCAATTCCCCTGATTCCCACCAGGGGAATTTTTTTCAGCAGAATTTCCCGAAAATTCTCCAGCTCCCGGCGGGTATAGCTGTGAAAGATACCCGGAAGCAGAATATGTTCCGAATCCTGATAGGCCTGCAGATAGTAGCGTCTGCAGCCGGCCAGCCAGTCGGCAATCTCTGAAAAATCAGAGGCTGTATGCAGCTCTTTCATAACGGTTGTCCGAAATTCGTATTCGATCCCGCAGTGCATGAGAAAATCGGCGGATTCCTGAATTCGTTCCAGGATCTGCGCGGATGGCGTGGCCAGTCCCGCAGTTTTTTCATAGCCCTGTAAGGAGGATTTAATATCCATTGCCACATAATCCAGCAGGTCTTTTTTTACAAGATCTTTCAGAACCTCCGGGCGGCTTCCGTTGGTATCCAGTTTGACCAGATATCCAAAGGAACGGATGTCCCGGATCAGCAGCTCCAGGTCTTTTTCCAGAGTCGGTTCGCCGCCTGTAATACAGATTCCGTCCAGAATTCCCTGCCGTTTTTTCAGAAAAGCCAGAAGCTCCTCATAAGGGATCACGTTTTCTGCATCGGGATTCAGGACGAGACCGGAATTCTGGCAGAAAGGGCATCGAAAGTTACAGCCGCCGAGAAAAAGAGCAGCGGCTACTTTTTCCGGATAATCCAGAAGCGTCAGTTTTTGTAAACCATGTATTCTCATAAAAAATCTCCTGTTTTGTGAAACTGTTTGTAAACATGACAAGTCACATGAAAATCCATGCAGGCACGGATTTTCATGTCCATTTGTCCCTGGGCTGTTACTGTTCACTGGCAAGCAAGTGAACAGTAACCTTTGAATCAGTATATACCATCGGAGGCAGGATGAAAAGCCTTGCGTTTGCATGGAAATCCGGATATAATGATGTTGGGGTCGAAAGATGCCATACGGATTGTTCCGTGCTCTGTACTCTCAAAATCGACGAAAACATTCGCAATTCGCTCATTTTTCTGCGAAAAATGGCTGCTTGCTCATGTTTTGCGGGCCTCATAGACATGAAAATCCATGCAAGCATGGATTTTCATGTCCATTTGTCCCTTGGCTCATTGTATGAAATTGCAGGAAGGACAGAGACGGGAGACGCGGCTGGCTGCATGATTTCAGGAGCAGACGGTAGGAAGATTTTTGAAAGATTTCCGAGCATAGCGACGGGGATTTCGTCCGACCACGGTTTGATGGAGGCGAAATTCCCGTCGATAGGCGGCGCAGGAAATCTCAAAAATCGACGTGTCTGCGATGAAACATGCAGTCAGCTGCCTCAAAAAAATCTGGCCGGGCAAATGGCAGAAGCTTTCCGCTTCCCACTGGCCGCCGAATCCTGCAGTATGGAACAGAATTACTTTTGAAATGATATTACGGGAGTGATCGCATGGTATTTAACACAGGCGCAGCCCTCCTGGATGCCATCGTTCTCGCAGTGGTTTCCAGGGAAGAAGAGGGCACCTACGGTTACAAGATTACCCAGGAAGTCCGGGGGGCCCTGGAGGTATCCGAGTCTACGCTTTATCCGGTGCTTCGCAGGCTTCAGAAGGACGACTGCCTGGAGGTCTATGACCGGGAATTCGGCGGAAGAAACCGCAGGTATTACAAAATTACCGATCGCGGGAGAGTCCAGCTGAATCTTTATATGACAGAATGGAAAGAATATTCTTCCAGAATTACGAAGATATTTACGGGGAGGACGCAGGGATGAAGAAAACAGAATATCTGGATCGGTTAGCCTGGCTGCTTTCGGATATCCCGGAGGGAGAGCGGGAGGAGGCTCTTTCTTATTACCGGGATTATTTTGAGGACGCGGGGGAAGAGAATGAGGCAGAGGTTATTCAGACCCTTGGCAGCCCGGAGAAGGTAGCTGCCATGATAAAGGAAGGAATCTTCGGCGGGAATCCGGAGGCGGGCGAATATACGGAACAGGGATACCGGGATGAACGGTACCGGGAGGATGGCAGAGTGCCGCAGGCTTACCGGCAGCCGGCGCCGCGGACTGCCCGGCCGAAAAGGAATCACACCGGCCGCAATCTGGTGCTGATAATTCTGCTCTGTATTTTTGCGATCCCGGTGGGGCTTCCGGTTCTCGCCGTGGTTTTTTCGGTCTTGCTGGTCTTTCTGGTTGTGCTGGCGGCCGTCATCATTGCCATCGGCGCAGGTGCTTTTGCCGCTCTGATCGGAGGAGCGGTTCTGCTGGGACTTGGGATTGCGAAGATTTTTCTGATTCCGGCCACAGGATTTCTGTACACGGGCCTTGGCCTTGGCTCCATAGGGGTGGGTCTGGTTCTTCTGGTACTTACCGTGTGTTTTTTCGGGAAAGCCGTGCCGGATCTCTGCCGGGGCTTTGTCAGACTGTGCCAGCGGCCATTTCAAAGGGGGAGGCGGTAGTTTATGAGACGATTTACGAAAATCTGTTTGGCGGTGGCGGCGTTTTTCATTCTGGCGGGCATCGCGTTTTCTGCTGTGGGCATCAGCCTGGGAGGCGATCTTACGGATCTGGATGACTGTGTCTATTTTGATACTGTTTCCCGGCGGTTTGTGAGCGTCGGTGATGAAAAGGATCTGGTGCCCTACAGCGGTTCCTTCCGGAATGTGAAAAATCTGGATATCGAAGTGGGCCAGGCAGAATTTACCATGGCAGAAGCGGATGTGGACGAAGTGACGGTGACAGCGGCCAGCAAAGTAAAAAAGCTGGAATGCAGTCTTCAGGGAGACACACTGGTGATTGAGACGAAGTCCATTTCCTTCTGGAATATCGGAGATGACGGAGACGGCGGCTCCTGGATCCGGATTGAGGTGCCCAGGGGAACGGTTTTTGATACCATCGCGTTAAGCGCCGGAGTCGGAACGGTTGATCTGACAGACCTTACCTGTCGCAGGCTGGAGGTGGAGAGCGGCGTGGGATCCGTGTATTTTGCAGGCGATGTGACCGGAACATGCCGGATCAGCGGCGGCGTAGGCGAGGTAGAGATGAAGTTGGCGGGTTCTGCGGCGGACTTTAATTACAGCCTGGACTGCGGCATCGGAGAAATTACGGTGGGTGATTCCATCTATTCCGGTCTGGGCAATACCAGAGAAATCAACCATCAGGCAAAAAAAGAGATGGATGTGGACTGCGGCATCGGCAGTGTCCGCATATACTTTGAGGAGGAATGAAACATGGAAAAAAAGAAACTTTACAAATCGGATACCAATCGTATGATCTGCGGCGTATGCGGAGGAATCGGAGAATTTTTTAACATTGATCCTACGATCATCCGGCTTTTTGTGGTGTTGTTCGGTTTCACCAGCACGGGAATCATCTTTTATATCCTTGCGGCGATTATCATGCCCTCCAGGCCTTACTGAGGAATTCCTGCATAAACAAGGGAAGAGATGGCCATACTCCTGATGAAAAGAAAGGAGTGTGGCCATTATTATGTCAAAAAAGAAAAAACCGGATCTGACAAATCTGACTCCGGAGGAAGAGCTGAAATATGAAATTGCGGAAGAACTGGGCCTGCTGGATCGGGTTCTGGAGGACGGCTGGAAATCTCTTTCCGCAAAAGAGACCGGGAGAATCGGGGGTCTGATGACCAGACGGAAACGGGAATTGCAAAAAATGTAGCAGGTTGATATAATAATTACGATTTACAGCCACGGACAGACAGCGGCTGTACCGTGCAGAAACGGAACACAAGGGGCAGACGATGCCCCGGACTACATACCGTGGGGGAGAACCATGAAAAACCTGATTGAGGACATCAAGAATCACAGCTTCAAAAACGCGTATCTGTTTTTTGGTGAAGAGGCCTATTTGAAGCAGCTATATAAACAGAAAATGAAGGAAGCCCTTCTACCGGAGGGAGACCCCATGAACCTGACCATTTACGAGGGAAAAAATGCGGATCCCAGAGCCATTATGGATCAGGCGGACACCATGCCTTTTTTTGCGGAGCATCGGCTGATTCTGGTGGAAAACAGCGGCTTTTTCAAGAGCGCATCGCCGGAGCTGGCTGATTATATTCCCAGGCTTCCCCAGGAGACCGTTCTGGTATTTGTGGAGGACGAAGTGGACAAGCGGGGCCGTCTTTATAAAGCTGTGAAAAGCAAAGGACGGATCGTGGAATTTGCCCGACAGGATGAGCGTTCCCTGACCCGGTGGATTCTGGGAAATGTAAAAAAAGAGCAGAAGAAAATTACGGAAAATGCCATGCAGCTTTTCCTGGAAAAAACAGGGAATGACATGGGAACGATCCAGAAGGAGCTGGAGAAGCTTTTTTGCTATACCTATGGGAGAGAGGAAATTACGGTTTCGGATGTGGAAGCGATCTGCACTACACAGACTGCAAACAAAATTTTTGACATGATCAACGCCGTGGCAGAGAAAAAACAGAAGCGTGCGCTGGAGCTTTATTACGATCTGCTGGCATTAAAGGAACCGCCCATGCGGATTCTGTTTCTGATTGCCAGGCAGTTTAATCAGCTTCTGCAGGTGAAGGAAATGAAAAGCCATGGATACGATGCGGGCGGAATCGCAGGAAAGCTGGGAACTGCCCCCTTTATTGTGAAAAATGCCCTTCGCCAGTCCGGATATTTCTCACTGGAGGATCTGGAGGACGGGGTCAGGGAATGCGTGGAGCTTGAGGAAGCCGTGAAAACAGGCAGGATGAACGATCAGATGAGTGTGGAGCTTCTGCTGATCCGGTTAAGCGGCAAGGTAAAAGGATGAGGATGCCATGAGTGAGGATATCAGGAAGGAAGATATCATGGGCGGGGATGCTTCGCCTAAAATAAAAGTACATCTTCTGGGAAATCCCTACGCAGAACAGGAAGGTCTGCGGATCAGTTTTCCTTACCGGAAAGCCGAAGGGCTGTTTTATTATCTGTGTGTCCGTAAAAGCGCGGCCAGAGAAGAGCTGGCAGAAATCTTCTGGGGGGATGAGTCGGAAACGGCATCCAGGAAGAGCCTGCGGGAAGCACTTTACCAGCTCAAGAAGCTGCTGGGTGAGGATCTCTTTCAGATGCAGGGGCATACATCTGTGTCTCTGAACCCGGAAAGACTTCTGCCAACGGACCTGGAAGCCCTGGAAAATGGGGTGCTGGAGAGCGAAGAGACGGAATTTCTGGAGCATTTTCATATCAGGGGGAGCTATGAATTTGACCAGTGGGTGAGCAGGATGCAGGAGGTCTGTGAGCGCCAGGTGCTGAAGGTGGCCCGTCAGGAGATGTACCAGGCGGATGCGGCCAGAGACCTGGAGGGGATCAGGCGGCATGCGGGGATTCTGATGAAAAAAGAACCCTACAGCGAAAAGCTTCATTATGAGATTATGGATATTCTGGCAGTCCACGGACAGTATCATCAGGCAGCCCAGGTATATCATGGGCTGGAGAGGGTTCTGAGAGAGGATCTGGACGTGAAGCCCTGTCGGGAAATTTCCAGGCTTTATCAGCGGATCTGCCGTATGAAGGAGCATGTAACTCTGAAAACGCCCATGCAGGCGGAAGGCTTTTTCGGACGGACGGAGGAGCTCTATCAGGTCAGTGAATTTCTGGCGGGCAGGAGTGAGGCGAAGGTACTTGCCATCGGCGGAGATCCGGGTGTGGGAAAAAGTCTGATGCTTCAGAAAGCCGGTGAAATTGCGGAGGGATACCGGATGCTGTCGGTTTTTCACGGATGTTATCCGGAGGATACCGGGGAGAAATTCGGGCCCTGGAAGGAAATTCTGCGGAAGCTGGAGGAAAAAGGCTGTAAAACCGGGCAGGAACCGTTTACCGAAGAGGGGATCCTCCATTTCTTCCGGAAAATAACGCGGGAACAGACGGCAGCGCTTTTTTTGGATGATGTTTCGTTCATGGATCCGGAAAGCTTCCGGCTTCTGAACCGGATTTTGCGGACAGCGGCGCCGGGAGGGCTTTTCATCTGTATGACCTTTCGACGGGAATTTGAGAGCGAACTCCTGGAATGGATGGATTCCGCGGTTCGTCAGGATTATCTGGAAATGCTCTGGCTGGACTGCCTGGGGGAAAAGGAAGCGCTGGAAATGCTCCGGGGGCTTTTGAAAGATACACCGGGAGCAGAAGAGACGCCGGAGCTTCTTTATGAACTGACTGAGGGAAATCCGTTCTTTATGACGGAGGCGATCCGTCAGGTTCAAAAAGAAGGAATGCCGCTGAAAATGTCCCTTAAAATGGAACAGGCGCTGAAAAACAGCCTTGCAGGGCTGTCTCCGGGGGAGCTTCGGGTGCTGGAGGCGCTGGCGTATCTGCCGGAACCCTGCGGATTTGAAGAGCTTGGCAGGACTTCCGTGCTGGAACTGCTGGAGCTTGCGGAGATCCTGGAAAAACTGTCTGTCCATGGCCTGGTTCAGGAGGAGATCCGGGACGGAAGGGTCTGTTATGTCTTTACCCGGAGGATCCTGCGGGCCTATTTCAGTCAGAAACTGACAGAAGGGAAAAAGCAGGCCTTTCTCTTGACGAATTTTTGACAGTTCCTCTTTATAATGGAATCAGAAAGATGGCAAAATCCCATTGCAGCAGGCGAGTGCAGCGGATTTTGGCACGGTACTGTAAAGATACAGGATAGCTGCGATTTCAGAAAACAGGAGGAATGAATATGAAGGGAATTGAGATTACCGGAAATGATCTGACACTGGAGGAGCTGGTGCGGGTCTGCCGTTTTGGAGAAAAGATATGCCTCGGTGAGGATGCGAAGAAGCGGATTTTAGAATCACGGAAAGTGGTGGAAGAGCTGGTAGAGAAGGATAAGGTGGTTTACGGTGTTACCACGGGCTTCGGAAAGTTCAGCGATACCATTATTACAGCGGATGAATGCCGGACGCTTCAGAAGAATTTGATTATTTCTCATGCTGTGGGGGCCGGAGAGCCTTTTTCCAAAGAGGTTTCCAGAGGCATTATGCTTCTGCGGGTCAATAATCTGGCGAAGGGATACTCTGGCGCGCGTCTGGAAACGGCCCAGACTCTGGTGGAGATGCTGAACCGGGAAGTGACCCCTGTGATTCCCCAGAAGGGCTCTCTGGGAGCCAGCGGGGACCTGGTTCCTCTGGCTCATATGGTTCTTCCCATGCTGGGTCTGGGACAGGCGGAATATCAGGGGGAGGTTCTGGAAGGAGCCGAGGCGATGGACAGAGCCGGGATTCCGGTGATTGAGCTGTCTGCCAAGGAAGGGCTGGCGCTGATTAACGGAACACCTGCCATGACAGCGGTGGGCGCCCTGACGGTTTATGATGCCATTGATCTGCTGAAAACAGCGGATATTGCGGTGGCCATGAGTTTTGAGGCTCAGAATGGCGTGGTGGACGCGCTGGATCCCAGAATTCATGAGGTGCGTCCGCATAAAGGGCAGATTGATTCGGCGGCGATTATCCGGAAGCTGATTGAAGGGAGCAAAAATGTAACCCGCCAGGGAGAACTCCGCGTCCAGGATGCGTATTCCCTGCGGTGTGCGCCGGTGGTCCATGGAGCCAGCAAGGATGCTGTTAACTACGTAAAGGAAAAAGTGGAAATTGAATTGAATTCCGTGACGGATAATCCCATTATTTTCAAGGAGACGGAGGAAGGTATTTCCGGCGGCAACTTCCATGGTCAGCCCATGGCCCTCAGCTTTGATTTTCTGGGCATTGCACTGTCGGAGATTGCGGATATTTCCGAGCGCCGGATTGAGCGAATGGTAAATTCCGCCCTGAGCGGTCTGCCCACTTTCCTGACAGAGCGGGGCGGCGTCAATTCCGGTTTCATGATCGTTCAGTATACGGCGGCAGCCCTGGTTTCGGAAAATAAAGTTCTGGCCCATCCGGCCAGCGTGGACAGCATCCCGTCCTCGGCAAATCAGGAAGATCATGTGAGTATGGGAACCATTGCGGCCAGAAAGGCTCAGGACATTATGAAAAATGTGCGTCGTGTGCTGGCTATGGAGCTGATGTGTGCCTGCCAGGCCATTGACCTGCGGGGAGACAAGGGACTGGGAAAGGGAACCGGACAGGCTTATCAGGCAGTCCGGGAGAAGGTGGCCTACCTGGGAGATGACCGGCCTCTGTATCCGGATATCAACTGCTGTGAGGATATCCTGATTGACGGTTCTCTGGTAAAAAGGGTCGAAGAGGCAGTGGGTGAGCTGCGTTTTTAAACGAAAGCCGTAAGGAAAAAGAAGATTCGGAAACAAAAAAAGCATCTGGCATGACGGGAACCAGATGCTTTTATTTACGAAATATAATCAGACTGTTAATACAGAATTAAAGGCTGTTTACAGCTTTGGCAAGGCGGGCTACTTTGCGGGAAGCGTTGTTCTTGTGGTAAACGCCCTTGGTAGCAGCTTTGTCGATTACAGAAGTTGCGTTCAGTAATGCAGCCTTTGCAGCTTCTGCATCCTTAGCGGCAACAGCAGCTTCTACTTTCTTCATAGCGGTCTTTACGCCAGATTTGATCGCTTTGTTGCGCTCCATTTTTGTTCTGTTAACAAGAATTCTTTTCTTTGCAGATTTAATGTTAGCCAATCCGTACACCTCCAGAATAAATACATTTTATATTTTCATTTGATTGTTTCATTAAACACCGGACACGGACGGTCTAATGAACACATACTCGTATATTTTAGGCTATACATACGGGATTGTCAATACATATTTTCCAAAAAAATGAGGAAAATAGTGAAAAAATGAAAAGTCACATTTCAGCGATTCTGACTGCTGAGTGGAAGGGGAAAAAGGAGGCTGCCATGCTGGGAAAATTTCATATCAGGACGGATCTGGCCCTGGAGGCAAAGGAGAGCTTTGAGGAGGATGATGTGAAGATCCGGGGAGTGCGGATTGAGGAACATGAGGATGAAGAGACAGAAATCCGGACAACGACGGTTGTCATTGAGACAGAAAATGGGGCGAAAACCATGGGAAAACCGGTGGGTACCTATATTACCATGGAGGCGCCACATATGTCCGCACCGGATGAGGACTATCATCGGGAGATCTCAGAGGAGCTGGCCGGGCATCTGGAGAGGCTGATGGGAGAACAGAAAAAGGCAGTGCTGGTGGTGGGGCTTGGAAACCGGGATGTGACACCGGATGCCCTGGGTCCTTGTGTGGTGAACAACATTCAGATTACCAGACATATGCTGCGGGAATTCGGGCCTGCCTCCATGGGCGGGCAGGCGGTGGAGGTCAGCGGGATTGTACCGGGGGTGATGGCCCAGACAGGAATGGAAACGCTGGAGATCATCAAAGGAGTGGTGGAGGAGACCAAACCGGATCTGATTCTTGTGATCGATGCGCTGGCGGCCCGGAGTACCCGGCGGCTGAGCCGGACTATCCAGATTACAGATACCGGCATCAATCCCGGTTCCGGGGTCGGCAACCATCGGAACGGAATTAATAAGCAGGTACTGGGAATTCCGGTGATTGCCATCGGGGTGCCCACTGTGGTGGATGCGGCTACCATTGTCAATGATACCATGGAAAACCTGGTGGAAACCATGGATGCCTCGGAACAGATGCGGAATTTCGGAGGGGCTCTGGGTACTTTAAATAAGGTGGAAAAGCATCAGATGATCCGGGAATTGATATCCCCTCATCTGAATACCATGTTTGTGACACCGAAAGACATTGATGAAACGATGAAGAGGATCAGCTATACCATTTCGGAGGGCATTAACCTGGCTCTTGCCAAAATCTCCGGAAGGACCGGCCAGCCCCGGGCGGATCAGGAATAAATCAGGAGCATTCTTCATATAATGTGGAAAAGAATCGGCAGTGGACGGGGGATGGTGGACACCTGGCCGCAGTTTGTGTTCCTGGATGATCGCAATGGGGATGAAAGAATCTTCTTTGCCTGGCTATGAGGTGATGGGATGCGCTGGCTGGAAAAGCTGTTTCAGGTGATTTTGTGGAGTCTGATCGGGATTATGGGCCTCTATATTCTGTATAGGGGCTTTCTGATTGCGGGGGAAACGGAGTTTTTCCAGAATAAGCTGTTCCCGAGAATGGCCCAGGGAATGGAACGGATGGCGGTGGAGGTGTTTGCTCCGGCACTGCTGATGGATTACGGAGCGGATGAAACGGTCCCTTCTATATCGGAGACGGAACAGAATGCGGAAGCAGAAATCAAAACAGCTGAGACCGAGGCAGAAAAAGAGACCTACAGCCCGGAAACTGAGGCAGAAGAGGAGAGCGGCAGTCCGGAAACTGAGGCAGAAGAGGAAAGCAGCAGCCCGGAAACCGGGGCGGAAGAGGCATCGGCTGCTGTCCGGGAGCCTCTGGCGGCTCTTCCCATCGATCAGATGCAGGATTATCATTTTCTGCTGAACAATTACTTTACACTGGATGTCAGCACCGCCACCGATGAATCTCAGATCAACTATGAAACCCTCACAGGCAGGGAGCTGAGTATTCAGAAGGATTCGTCCGTGCCTCAGATCCTGATTTATCACACCCATTCTCAGGAGGCATTCGCGGATTCGGTGGAAGGGGAGGTGAGCACCACCATTGTGGGGGTGGGAGCCAGGCTGAAGGAGATCCTGGAGGAAATCTACGGCTACAATGTCATTCATCACACCGCCGTCTATGATATGGTTGAAGGCCAGCTGGACCGCAATAAGGCCTATGAGCTGGCAGAGGCGGATATTACCCGGCTTCTGGAAGAGAATCCCACCATTGAGGTGATCATTGACCTGCACCGGGACGGGGTGGACGGTCAGAAATTTGTCACGGAGATTGACGGAAAGCCCACAGCGCGTATCATGTTTTTCAACGGTCTGAGCCGGACGGCTCTGAACGGCCCGGTGGATTATCTGCCCAATCCTTACATAGAGGATAATCTGGCCTTTTCTTTCCAGCTTCAGCTTCAGGCGGCGCAGTATTTCCCGGGTTTTACCAGGAACATTTATCTGCAGAGCCTGCGCTATAATCTGCATTTTCGGCCCAGATCCCTGCTGATTGAGGCCGGTACCCAGCTGAACACTGTGGAGGAAGAGTACAATGCCATGGAGCCGCTGGCATATATTCTGAATCAGGTATTGCACCCGGCACGGTAAATGTGTTAAACTAAATCTCGAAAAATGGGGCGGGAGAGCCCATACAGGAGGAAAAAACGTGGCAGCAGACCAAAGTAAAATCCGTAACTTTTGCATTATTGCCCACATTGACCATGGGAAATCCACTCTGGCGGACCGGATTATTGAGATGACCGGCCTTCTGACCAGCAGGGAGATGCAGGCCCAGGTTCTGGATAATATGGATCTGGAGCGGGAGAGGGGCATCACCATCAAGTCTCAGGCAGTGCGGACGGTGTATAAGGCGAAGGACGGAGAAGAATATATTTTTAACCTGATTGATACGCCGGGTCATGTCGACTTTAATTATGAAGTGTCCCGCAGCCTGGCGGCCTGTGACGGCGCGATTCTGGTGGTGGACGCGGCGCAGGGGATTGAAGCCCAGACCCTGGCGAACGTTTATCTGGCGCTGGATCACGATCTGGATGTGATGCCGGTGATTAATAAAATCGATCTTCCCAGTGCGGAGCCGGAACGTGTCATTAATGAAATCGAAGACGTGATCGGTATAGAAGCTCAGGACGCACCGCAGATTTCCGCGAAGACGGGACTGAATGTGGAGGAGGTCCTGGAGCAGATTGTTACGAAGATCCCGGCTCCCACAGGCGATCCAAAGGCGCCCATGCAGGCGCTGATCTTTGATTCCGTGTACGATTCCTACAAGGGTGTGATCATTTTTGTGCGGATGATGGAGGGAACGGTGAGAAAAGGCACCATGATCCGCATGATGGCCACAGGAGCCCAGGAAGAGGTGGTGGAAGTCGGCTATTTCGGCGCAGGGCAGTTTATTCCCTGTGAGGAGCTGAGCGCCGGCATGGTTGGCTATATCACGGCCAGCCTGAAAAATGTAAAGGATACCCGGGTAGGCGATACGGTGACAGACGCCGGGCGTCCCTGCGCCGAGCCTCTGCCCGGTTATAAAAAAGTGAATCCCATGGTTTACTGCGGGATGTATCCGGCGGACGGAGCGAAATACCCGGATCTGCGGGATGCGCTGGAGAAGCTTCAGCTCAATGACGCATCCCTGCAGTTTGAGCCGGAAACGTCCATTGCGCTGGGCTTTGGATTCCGCTGCGGGTTTCTGGGACTTCTGCACCTGGAGGTGATTCAGGAGCGTCTGGAGAGGGAGTACAACCTGGATCTGGTGACCACAGCTCCCGGTGTTGTTTACCATATTTATAAGACCAACGGGGAGATGGTGGAACTGACCAATCCTTCCAATCTGCCGGATCCCACAGAGATTGAATACATGGAGGAACCGGTGGTTTCTGCGGAGATTATGGTGACCACAGAGTACATCGGCTCCATCATGCAGCTCTGCGAGGAGCGCCGGGGCGAATATCTGGGCATGGAATATATGGAAGCGACCCGGGCGGTGCTCCGGTACAATCTGCCGCTGAATGAAATCATTTATGATTTCTTTGACGCACTGAAGTCCCGGTCCAGAGGATATGCGTCCTTTGATTATGAAATGAAGGGCTATCAGCGCTCGGAGCTGGTGAAGCTGGATATTCTGGTGAATAAGGAAGAGGTAGATGCCCTTTCCTTTATTGTTCCGGCGGCTACAGCCTATGAGCGGGGAAGAAAGATGTGCGAGAAGCTGAAGGAGGAGATTCCCAGACAGCTCTTTGAGATTCCCATTCAGGCGGCGGTTGGAAGCAAGATCATTGCCCGTGAGACAGTAAAAGCCATGCGCAAGGATGTGCTGGCCAAGTGTTACGGCGGCGATATTACGCGAAAGAAAAAGCTTCTGGAAAAGCAGAAGGAAGGAAAGAAGCGGATGCGCCAGGTAGGAAATGTGGAGATTCCCCAGAAGGCCTTTATGAGTGTTCTGAAACTGGATGATAAATAAAATCCTGTCTTCACTCTGACAGGAAGATGTTTTCCGGCGTTTGCAGCCCCGGAGAGGATCGCGTGTACGATGCTCTCCGGGGCTTCTTTGGAGCGGAAGTCATTTCCCATTAAAAGGAAGGTGGAAGCTCCATTTGAGTACAGGCAGGAATGGGGCCAATGCCTTTAAAGAAGACCGGAAACATATTCCAGAAACTCCCGGGCGACCAGCGGCATCTGCCTGCTTTTGCTCCAGATCAGAACGTAAGAGGCAGTCACGGAAGGGTTGATCAGCTTTTTGATGCAGACGGCATCTCTGGAAGAGAGTTCTCCGGCGGCGGCCGGGTAAATGGCGATTCCCACACCCTGTCTGGTAAGTTCGTAAGCATTCAGCATATGGGCGATGCGGCAGCGGATCATCGGTTTGATGCCTTCCGGAAACCAGCCTTCGATTTCCTGCAGTCTGGACTGGCGGGAAGGGATGATCAGATCATAGGGCACCAGCTTTTCCAGACGGATGGTGTCTCCGGGCTCCTGGGCCAGGGGATGATCCGGAGGGATCATGGCAATCCAGGGCTCCTGATAGACCGGAAGGGAGTGGACGCCTTCGGCGTTGTGGGGTTCCATAATGATGGCGAGATCGCAGAGTCCCTTCATGACCCGATTTGTCACATCGTCGGAGTTCCCGTTCCAGAGATTATACTGCACATGGGGATACCGGGTGTGAAATCCGGCAATCCACTGGGAAAACAGCTTTGGCCCATGGCCTTCCACTGTGGCCAGATAGAGGGTGCCCTGAAGCCCTTTGTTCATCTCACGGATCTCTTCGGCAGATTTTTCCACCAGGTCCAGAACCTGGACCGCATACTGACGGAAGAGAATGCCTTCTTCCGTGAGCTGAAGAGCATGGGGCTTCCGGATGAACAGCTTTGCGCCCAGTTCCTTTTCCAGATCCTGAATCTGGCGGCTCAGGGGAGGCTGGGCAATGCAGAGCCTCGCTGCAGCCTGGGTAAAATTCTGCTCTTCCGCACGGCGAGAAAATAGCGGAGATGTCTCAGTTCCATAACATGCCTCCTTTGTATGAGCCAAGGGAAAAACTGAGGGAAGGCTCATTTGTCGGACAACTCTTTGTATCGGACAGCGATTTTTTTGATGGCTGGTGCCTGAAAATCTACGATACCTTTAAAGTATCGCTGCACCTTTATTATATGTATTTTACAATCTGGCGTCAACATGATAAAGTAGAATCAACAAAAGGAAGTCAGGCCGGACACCTTCAGGAACCGAAAAAAGAGCAGTCAGTATGAGAAATGCAGAACAGGAGGATGCGCTATGAAGAAAATTATCATGATCGTTGAGGAAATGCTTGAGGAGTACTATTCCAGTTTTTCCAGATAGGCGGGAAAAATTTCATAAAGAAAGTGCAGACTAAAGAGCGGAGCCACAGACCATGGAAAATCCCATGGCAGCGGCTCTGCTTTTTACTGCAGATTTCGATCATGTTTTGCGGGTTCCATTGAGTGAGTTGTCTGACAAAGGAGTCTGCCGTCGATTTTTTCGTGCTGCGCACGGATTTTCATGTCCATTTTTCCCTTGGCTTATTGTATAATAAGCTGCAGAGAGTGAGGAGGAAATCGGAATGGAAGAAACAAAACTGGAATTGTATGTTCATATCCCTTTCTGCGTCCGGAAGTGCGCTTACTGTGATTTTTTATCGTTTGCAGCCAAACCGGCAGAAAAGGAACAATATGTTCAGGTGCTGATTCGGGAAATTCAGAGCTGGAAAGGGAAAGAAAGCCGAAACGTATCCTCGGTGTTCTTCGGAGGGGGAACTCCGTCCATTCTTCTGCCCGGTCAGATTGAGGAGATTCTGGAAGAAATAGGGAAGTGCTTTTTTCTGGAGAAAGGGGCAGAGATTACCCTGGAATGCAACCCCGGGACGCTGACGGAGGAAAAGCTGTCTGTTTACCGCAGGGCAGGCGTCAACCGTCTGAGCATTGGCCTGCAGTCGGCAGATAACCGGGAACTGAAGCTTTTAGGCAGAATTCATACCTGGGAAGATTTTCAGGAAAGTTTCCGGCTGGCGAGACAGGCAGGTTTTTCCAATTTAAATATTGACCTGATTTCAGCCCTTCCGGGGCAGACACCACAGTCCTGGCGCAGCACGCTGGAAAAGGTTCTGATGCTGGAGCCGGAGCATATTTCTGCCTACAGCCTGATCGTAGAGGAAGGAACCCCCTTTTACCAGGCTTATGGAGAGGATGCCAGGAGACGGGATGAGGGGAAGAAAACGCGCTGGCTGCCCTCGGAAGAGGAGGAACGGCAGATGTATGAGGATACCGAAGTGCTGCTCTCACAGGCCGGGTATCAGCGGTATGAGATCTCCAATTATGCCCGCAGCGGCTTTGCCTGCCGCCATAATATCGGCTACTGGGAACGGGAGGATTATCTGGGTTTCGGCCTGGGGGCATCTTCGCTTTATCATAACATCCGCTTTAAAAACACGGACAGTATGGAGGCTTATCTTGAAGGGGAATTTGAAAAAACGCAGATCCAGGAGCTGACTGTGGAAGAGCAGATGGAAGAAGCCATGTTTCTGGGACTTCGGATGATGCAGGGGGTCAGCCTGGAAAAATTCCAGCGGACCTTCGGGCAAAGCTGTGAGTCGGTTTACGGGGAGGTTCTGAGAAAGCTGGAAAAGCAGGGGTTGTTGAAGCGGCAGGACGGGAGGGCTGCTCTGACAGAGAAAGGAATCGATGTGAGCAATTACTGCATGGCAGAGTTTCTCCTTTCCTGACCGATGGGGCAAAGTACAAAAGAAGCGGCAGGAGGCAATCAACGCTCTGCCGCTTCTTTTACTGCGTAATCATGAATTTTGGCGTAGGTTTTCCAGGTGTAATGGAGTCCGTCCACGGTTTCGTAGCCGTCTGTCATCAGATAATGGTAACAGTCCAGATAAAGATCCGGAAATTCTGCAGCCATCCCCTCATTAAATTCCTCAATCTGCGTATTGCTCACCATGGAACAGTCTTCACTGACGGGATTTACGGACAGAATATAAAAGGAAGTGTCCGGATAACGCTCCATCAGACTGCGGTACAGGGCAGCATAGGAGCTGCGCTCTGTCAGGTCATTGACACCCAGGTTGGTGATCACCACCGTATCCGGCCTCTGATCCAGTATTGCGATAAGCTCGGAAAGAGCCGTATTCTGCAGCCAGTAATAGCCTTCCCCGTCCTTCGCAAGAAAGGTACAGTCGTCCTCAATCCCCAGCTCGGCCAGGGCGTTCCGCATACCGACGGTGCGGGAATCCCCAAGAAATACAAAAGAATGGGCGGGAAGGGCGGTTTCTGTCCGGACGGTCTCTGTGGAAAGGGCAGGGGAAGGGGAGGCCTCTTCAGGAGCTGCTGAAATCATCGTACCGGAGGAAACAGGAGGCTGTTCCGTCTGGGACGTATTCAGAAAAACCGTCACGTAAGCAGCCAGCCCCACCATGCAGACGGTAAAGAACATTCCGAAAAAGATCAGAAACGTATTTCCTTTTTTGGTTTTTTTCATAGAATCTGTTGTCCGCGAAGCGGATGCCTTTCTGAGTTTTCTTCCAATATAGCATATTCTGGGGGATTGTCAACGCCTGTGTGGCCTGTTCCCGCTTACACTTACAGCACCTCAGACAATCGCCTGTGAACAAAGAGGGTGAAACATGGGAAACAGCCGCATCCGGCTGCGGACTGTCACCGGGTATTGCAGGAAAAGTATAAAAACTATAAAAAAACAATAAACCCCCTTGACAAAGGGATTACGTGGTGCTATCTTAAGTACATGAATGTTAGCACTCTACCGAAGCGAGTGCTAATAACCGGAAGGAGGATCTCATATGGAGATGGAACTGGATGACAGAAAGAAAAAGATTCTCTACGCCATCATCAAGACATATCTGGAAACCGGTGAACCGGTGGGTTCACGAACCATTTCCAAGTACGCGGACCTGAAGCTGAGTTCAGCGACGATCCGGAATGAGATGTCCGATCTGGAAGAAATGGGATATATCCTTCAGCCGCATACCTCGGCAGGCAGGATTCCCTCAGATAAAGGCTACCGCTTCTATGTAGACCAGCTGATGGAGGAAAAGGAGCGGGAGATCACTGAAACCAGGGAACTGATGATTCGCAAGCAGGATAAGATGGAGCAGGTGCTGAAGCAGGTGGTGAAGTATCTGGCAGCAGATACGAATTACGCTACCATGATTACCTCTCCCCAGTATCACCGTACGAAGCTGAAGTTCATTCAGCTTTCCATGATGAGTGAAAACCAGCTGCTTGCCGTTATCGTGGCAGAAGGGAACGTGGTCAAGAACAAAATGCTTCATATTGAGCATGGTCTTGACAATGAAACGATTCTGAAGCTGAACATCCTTTTGAACACCAGCCTGAACGGGCTGACGATGGAGCAGATCAATCTGGGTACCATCGCAAAGCTGAAGGAACAGGCCGGTATCCACAGCGGACTGGTGAATGATGTCCTGGACGCGGTGGCAGAGGCTATCCAGATGGATGAAGATATGGAAGTATATACCAGCGGCGCGACGAATATTTTCAAATATCCGGAGCTTGCCGACAGTACCAGAGCCAGTGAACTGATCAGTGCTTTTGAAGAGAAGCATCAGCTGGTGGATCTGGTTGAGAGTATTTCCCAGGACGAATCCAATACGGGAATTCAGGTATATATTGGGAATGAGACCCCGGTTCAGACCATGAAGGACTGCAGCGTGGTGACCACCACCTATGAACTGGGCGAAGGGATGAAAGGAACCATCGGAATCATCGGACCGAAACGAATGGATTATGACAAAGTAGTCAGTACCCTGAAGACACTGACTACCCAATTGGATCTGATATTTAAGAAAGAGGAAGGACGGTAAAAGGCATGTCAGATATGGAAAAGGACATGGAGCAGACACCGGAGGAGGCTCTGGAAGGAGAGCCGGAGGTTTCGGAAGCGCAGACAGAAGAGACCGCTGAACCGGAAGAGACTGCATCGGAAGAAAACCAGGAAACAGAACCGTCTTCCGCACAGACGGAAGAACAACCGGAGAAGAAGGGCTTTTTCGGAAAGAAAAAAGAAAAGAAAGACAAGAAAGATCAGCAGATCGAAGAGCTTACGGATAAGGTAAAGCGCCAGATGGCAGAGTTCGATAATTTCCGCAAGCGCACGGAGAAGGAAAAAGCCGGGATGTTTGAGGTGGGAGCCAAGAGCGTCATTGAAAAGATTCTCCCGGTGGTAGATAATTTTGAACGCGGTCTGGCCGCTGTGCCTGAGGATCAGAAAGAAGAACCTTTTGCCGCAGGCATGGAAAAGATTTACAAACAGATTCTGACGGTTTTCGAAGAGCTGGATGTGAAGCCCATTGAGGCAGTCGGAAAGGAATTTGACCCCAATCTGCACAATGCAGTGATGCATATAGAAGACGAGGAACTTGGAGACAATATCATTGCAGAAGAGTTCCAAAAGGGTTACACATACCGTGACCAGGTAGTTCGTCACAGTATGGTAAAGGTTGCAAACTGATTTTCATTTTCAATAAACTAGGAGGAAAGAACTATGAGCAAGATCATTGGTATTGACTTAGGAACCACAAATAGCTGTGTAGCAGTTATGGAAGGCGGTAAACCTGTTGTTATCGCCAATACAGAAGGCGCAAGAACCACACCGTCTGTTGTCGCGTTTACGAAGACCGGCGAAAGACTGGTAGGCGAGCCGGCAAAGCGTCAGGCCGTTACAAACGCTGACAAGACCATCTCTTCCATCAAGAGACATATGGGAAGCGACTACCGCGTAACCATCGATGATAAAAAATATTCTCCCCAGGAGATTTCCGCTATGATTCTGCAGAAGCTGAAAGCAGACGCAGAGAACTACCTTGGTGAGAAAGTAACCGAAGCGGTTATTACTGTACCGGCTTACTTCAATGACGCACAGCGTCAGGCTACCAAGGATGCAGGCAAGATTGCAGGTCTGGATGTAAAACGTATTATCAACGAGCCCACCGCTGCAGCTCTGGCATACGGACTGGATAACGAAAAAGAGCAGAAGATCATGGTATACGACCTTGGCGGCGGTACCTTCGATGTTTCCATCATCGAGATCGGTGACGGTGTTATCGAAGTTCTGGCAACAGCCGGAAACAACCGTCTGGGCGGCGATGACTTCGACCAGAAGATCACCGATTATATGCTGGCTGAGTTCAAGCGAAACGAAGGTGTAGACCTGTCAAATGACAAGATGGCTCTGCAGAGACTGAAAGAAGCCGCTGAGAAGGCAAAGAAAGAGCTGTCCAGTGCCACCACCACAAACATCAACCTTCCGTTCATTACTGCTACCGCAGAGGGACCGAAGCATTTCGACATGAACCTGACCCGTGCAAAATTCGATGAGCTGACCCATGATCTGGTAGAGGCAACTGCAGGTCCGGTAAATACCGCACTGAAAGATGCAGGACTGAATGCAAGCGAGCTTTCCAAAGTCCTTCTGGTAGGTGGTTCTACCCGTATCCCGGCTGTACAGGATAAGGTAAAAGCCCTGACCGGACATGAGCCGAACAAGAGCCTGAATCCGGATGAGTGCGTAGCGATCGGTGCTTCCATTCAGGGTGGTAAGCTGGCAGGAGATGCCGGTGCAGGTGATATCCTTCTTCTGGATGTTACTCCGCTGTCTCTGTCCATCGAGACCATGGGTGGTATCGCAACCCGTCTGATCGAGAGAAACACGACCATCCCGACCAAGAAGAGCCAGATCTTCTCTACCGCAGCTGATAACCAGACCGCTGTAGATATCCACGTAGTACAGGGTGAGCGTCAGTTCGCAAGAGATAACAAGACCCTCGGACAGTTCCGTCTGGATGGTATCCCGCCTGCAAGAAGAGGTGTTCCGCAGATCGAGGTTACCTTTGATATCGATGCAAACGGTATCGTAAACGTATCCGCAAAGGATCTTGGCACCGGTAAAGAACAGCACATCACCATCACCTCCGGTTCTAACATGAGCGATTCCGAGATCGACAAGGCTGTCAAAGAGGCAGCTGAGTACGAGGCTCAGGATAAGAAGCGGAAAGAGGCAATCGATACCAGAAACGAAGCGGATTCCATGGTATTCCAGACCGAGAAGGCAATGGAAGAGGTTGGTGACAAACTGGATTCCAACGATAAGACTGCTGTTGAAGCTGATCTGAACGCTCTGAAGAGTCTCATCGCCAGCACAAATCCGGAAGATATGACCGATTCTCAGGTTGCAGAGATCAAAGCTGCAAAAGAGAAACTGATGGAGAGCGCTCAGAAGCTGTTTGCAAAGGTTTACGAGCAGGCACAGGGAGCTCAGCAGGCTGGCCCGGGACCGGATATGAACGCCGGAGCAGGCACAGATAATTCCGATGATGTAGTTGACGGAGACTACAAAGAGGTATAAAATCATACAGGATGTAACACAGATCGGGGGAGGGTGAGAGCCGTCCCCCCGTTTGTGGTTTTATAAATAAGCAAGAAGAAGAGCCTGATGTGCCGAATCTGCTGTTTTTTCGCGGCACATGGAATGGAGGAGAAAAATGGCAGAGAGCAAACGCGATTATTATGAAGTCCTTGGCGTTGATAAGAACGCAGATGAGGCTACCATAAAAAAAGCATACCGGCAGCTGGCAAAGAAATACCATCCGGACATGAACCCGGGTGACAAGGAAGCTGAGAAAAAGTTTAAAGAGGCTTCCGAAGCATATGCGATCTTGAGCGATGCCGAAAAGAGAAGACAGTATGATCAGTTTGGTCATGCAGCATTTGAGCAGGGCGGCGGTGGAGCCGGCGGCTTTGGCGGCTTTGATTTCAATGGCGGTGATATGGGAGATATCTTTGGGGATATCTTCGGAGATCTTTTCGGAGGTGGTGGACGCAGCCGCAGGGCAGCGAACAACGGTCCGATGAAAGGAGCCAATTTACGCGCCAGCGTGACGATCACCTTTGAGGAAGCTGTTTTCGGCTGTGAGAAACAGCTGGAGCTGAATCTGAAGGATGAATGTACCACCTGTCATGGAACAGGAGCCAAGCCCGGAACCACACCGGAAACCTGTCCGAAATGTGGCGGTAAAGGTCAGGTGGTCTATACCCAGCAGTCTCTTTTCGGGATGGTTCGAAATGTACAGACCTGTCCGGACTGCGGAGGTACCGGTAAGATCGTGAAAGAGAAGTGTCCGAACTGTCGTGGTGAGGGTTATACCAGCAGCCGCAAGAAGATCGCAGTAACGATCCCGGCCGGTATCGATGACGGTCAGAGCATCCGGATCCGTGAAAAAGGAGAGCCGGGCGTGAACGGAGGTCCCAGGGGAGATCTTCTGGTGGAAGTGAACGTACAGCGCCACCCGATCTTCCAGCGTCAGGATATGAATATCTTCTCCACAGCACCCATTTCCTTTGCGCAGGCAGCGCTGGGCGGTGATGTGCGGATCAAGACGGTAGACGGCGATGTGCTGTACACGGTAAAACCGGGTACACAGACCGATACCAAGGTGCGTTTGAGAGGAAAAGGTGTGCCTTCTCTCAGAAACAAAGCGATCCGCGGCGACCACTATGTCACCCTGGTCGTTCAGGTGCCCGCAAAGCTGAATGAAGAGGCAAAAGAAGCGCTTCGCAGATTTGATCTGGAAACCGGCAATTCTCTGAATCAGAGTACAGAATCCTCTGCTCCGGCAAAGGAGAAAGAAAAAACAAAGAAAAAAGGCATTTTCAAAGAAGGCTTTGAGAAACTGAAAGAAACCTTTGAAGACAGAGATGAATAAACAGAACTCTCTCCCGCAGGAAAGGATCCGGCGGGAGGGAGTTTTTTCACTTGTATGAGGAAAGGGAGCGTGTTACAATTCTGGAAAAGGGGGAGTATGAGTGAAAGAACGATTTGGGATCCATTCTATTTTCGTGAAACAGCTGATCTGTTTTGCACTGGGAAATGCGATTATCGTGCTGGTTATGACCGCTATTTTTCTGAATGCGTTTCAGCTTGCCAGAGAAGAGGTTTATGACAGAATGAACGCACAGTCCGAGTATTACCTGGAGACTCTGGATGCTCAGCTGGAAAATATTTATAATCTGGAAATCAATTTCTTTTATGACAGGCGGCTTGTTTTTCTGATGGAGGAGAGGAGCAGCCTTTCTGACTATGAGCGGAGAGACGCCCTTCTGTCTCTCGAAGAACGTCTGCAGGCGATCCAGGGCTGCAGCAATCTGATCCAAAATATCTATCTTTTTATTCCCAATACCAATTATATGATAACGCCGTCCTCGGCCGGCCGTATGCAGAACGAGGAGGACTGGGCACTTCTGGATGATTATATGCAGGACAATGTCTCAGGACTTCATATCAATGAGAACGGTATGTATTTTCTGGAAGCGGACCGACATAGCATCAGCACGCAGAATTACCCTTCCCATATTGTGAGCATCATCCTTTCCAGGGAAGAGATTCAGAAGACGATGCAGACGATGATCAAGGATGAGACCAGCGGCGCTTTCTTTTACCGGGATGCTTCCGTGATCCTGGATACGGGAACCAGTGCGGAATACCTGGGAAGCAATATCCTTTCGCTTCTGAAAAAAGACGAAACCGGGATTTATGAGGAAACCCAGCGGGTAAAAATCGGTTCGGAATCTTATCTTGTCATCACGAAGGAATCTCCCTCACTTGGAACCTTTGTTCAGTATTCCAAGGAAGCGCCGATCATGTATAAGATCAATCGGATGAAAACGTTTATCCTTGCGGCCTGGCTGATCATACTGGCGATCACGGTGAGCTTTATTCTTTACACGCAGCGGCTCATCCATACGCCCATGCAGCATCTTCTTGTGGCGTTCAACCGGGTGAAAAAAGGAAATTTCCAGGAGCATATTGAGGAAAAGAATAACAGTGAATTTGCCTATCTTTATGAAGGTTTTAATGAGATGGAAGACCGGATACAGGATCTGATCCAGGAAGTCTATGAACAGAAGGAACTGAAGCAGAGGGCGGAATTAAAGCAGCTGCAGGAACAGATCAACCCGCATTTCCTTTATAACAGCCTGTTTTCCATCCGGAGCAAGATTTACCGGGAAGAATACGAAAGCGCGGAGGAGCTCACAGAGCTTCTGGGCAGGTATTTCCGGTATCTTACGAGAAATGCCCAGGATTATGTAGAACTTTCGCAGGAAGTGGATCACGCTTACTGTTATGCCAGGATCCAGGCATCCCGTTTTGCTGCCAGAATGGAGATCCGGCTGGCAGAGCTGCCGGAAGAGATGCAGAAACTCAAAGTTCCAAGGCTGATTATACAGCCTTTGCTGGAAAATGCTTTGGAGTACGGTCTTGGGGACAAGGAAGAAAACGGACTTCTGGCGGTTTCCTATGAAGAGAAGGATGGACGTTTTTACATTCATCTGGAGGACAATGGCAGTGTGACAGAAGAAGTTCTGGAAAAGATGAGGGTGAGCCTGCAAAAGGGAGCCAATGAAAAGGGAGAGGTCACAGGAATGATCAACATTCACCGGCGGCTTCAGCTCTATTACGGCGGAATGGCCGGTCTGGAGATAAAGAGAAGTGTTTTTGGCGGGACCTGTGTGACTATTTGTCTGGAAGGAGAAGGAAAAGATGTACCGTTTGCTGATCGTGGATGATGAGATCGATAATGTCTACTGGCTGGAGGAGATGTTCCAGTATGATCTGAAAGAGGAACTGGAGGTTCACACGGCTGTTTCCGGGAAAGAGGCGCTGGAGATTCTGAACAGGATTCGTTTTGATGTGGTGCTGACAGACATCAAGATGCCGGGCATGACAGGAATGGAACTTTACGACCGGATCCGGGAAAACTGGCCGGCCTGCAAGGTAATCTTTCTCACTGCTTATCCACAGTTTGAGGATATTTACCGGGTAAGCCAGGATAAGGATGTAAAATACATCCTGAAAAGCGAAGAAGAGAAGGTTATCAAAGCTACGGTGGAGGAGGCTTTCGAAGAGATCCGCCAGATGACACGCCGGAAAGAAGAGCTCCGTCAGGACCAGTGGATGAAGTACTGCGTGGAAAGGGAGAATTTCCGGGAACTGCTGGAAAGCCTGAGAAAGAAAGGAGAGCTTCCAAAGAAATGGGAGAAAGAGGGAAACTTTTCTCTGGATCTTACGAAGCCTATGCTCTGCACCCTGATCCGGCCGGAGCGGAGGGACCAGGCAGACCTGACGCAGGAAGAAATGCTGGAAAATCTCTTTTCCGCTTTTGATCAGTATGTACCTGCCACTGTGCGGAAGCTGTTTTTTGGGATGGAGCAGGATTTCCTTATGCTCATGACGCAGCTGAAGCAGGAAGAAACGGAAACAAACCGGCTCTTTACCGTGATCCAGGGTGCACTGGAATATGCACAGGAAACACTGGAAAATACGGCGGATATGAGTTTTTCGGCCATTATGTCCTCAGAACCTGTGACAATTTCCGCCTTCAATGCAAAGCTTTTGGAGCTTCGCCAGCTCATGTCTGTAAATATGACTGGTGAGGGAAGTCTTATCGCTCATGCAGAAATCCTGAAGAAAGAGATGGAGACAACAAAGCTGCCGGAAAAAGGCAAACAGATGGAATTGTTGAAACTCTATCTGAAAAATGGCCAAAGAGAGAACTACTATCTGATCCTGGGCGAGATCGTCAGCCGCCTGAACCAGTTTGAGAGCATGCACGATATGAATGCCCTGGAGCTCTATTATTCGGTCTCCGTTCTTATGATGCAGTACATCAACGAGCAGGGGATCAGTGAAAAACTGGCCTTCCGCATTGGTCTTTACAAGCTTATGAATTTTAATGAGTACGGCTCCTGGGCGGAGGCGGGAAGTTATCTCTATGACCTCTCCGATGTCATTTTTGAGGAAGGCGAAGGGACGGATGAGAGTCTTTCCGACCGTTCTCTTGAAAAACTGACTGCTTACATAGAGGAAAATCTGGCAGGAGATCTGACACTGACCCAGCTGGCGGCGGTGAGCGGTTTTAACTCCAGCTATCTTTCGCGAATCTTCAAACAGAAATACGGCATCGGATTATCGGAATTTATCCTGAGAAAACGAATGGAACTGTCCAGACAGCTTCTCTTGTGTACAGGGGAAAAAGTCCAGACCATCGCGAAAAAAGCAGGTTATCAGTCTTCACATTCCTTTTCGCGGACGTTCCGTGCCTGCATGGGAATGTCACCGAATGAGTACCGGGAGCAGAAGAAGTAATGAAATGAACCAAAAGTAAAATCATGCACATGGAAACTGGAGAAACCTGCCTGTATAATAAAAGTATCAAAAACAAACACAAGGAGGTTTACGGTATGAAAAAGAAAATGATGATGGCACTGATGGCATCCATGGTTTTAAGCACCGTACTCGGAGCGGCAGGAACGGCAAAGGCAGATGAGGACCTGTACGGGTTTGAGGAACCGGTGACGATCAAGATCGGGTATTCCTGGGGGAAGGATTTTTCCTGGAAGGCAGGACAGGATTCCAGCAATAATGACTGGGTGAACCTGTATAAATCCCATAACATCATTCCGGATGTCATTTATGAAGTGGACAGTTCTCAGGCACAGACCAAGCTTTCCACAGCAATCATGTCCGGCGATTATCCGGATATCATCAGCATGGATGCTACGGATTATGTGAATTATGCGCAGACAGGTGTGATCGCGGATATCACGGAGCTTTATGAGAAGTATGCTTCTGATGAACTGAAAGAATATGTAGGCGTGGACAACGGACAGAGCATGAATGCCATCACGCTGGATGGAAAAATCTACGGTCTTCCCATGATGGGTAACGGTTATGATGAGGTTCCGGTCATGTTTATCCGTCAGGACTGGCTGGATAACCTGGGATTAAAGATGCCGACAACGATCGAGGAGCTGAAAGAAGTGGCAAGAGCCTTTACGGAGGATGATCCGGACGGAAACGGACAGAACGATACATACGGTCTGGCTGTGGACGGCGTGGAAGTCCTGACAAAATCCATCGGAACGCTGGAAGGTTTCTTCGAATGCTTCGGTCTCTATCCCGGCTCTGATGCCATGACTTTCATGGATGACGGAAACGGCAAGGTTGTATGGGGTGGAGAAAATGCCGAGAAAGCCAAGGAAGCCCTGACGACTCTTCAGGAGATGTACCAGAACGGCTCCATCACCAGAGATTTTATCACGATGGACAGCAACTCTATCTTTGAAGAAGCAGGTGCAGGACGCTGTGGTATCTGGTTTGCACCTATGTGGGGCGGCATGGTTCCCATGTCCAGTGTAATGAAGAGCACTCCTGAAGCACACATTACGGCAGCTCCCATTCCGGACGGAACAGGAACCGGCGATAACAAGAGTTATTTTGCACCGAGCTTTACCCAGGTTTACTGTGTAAGCTCCAAGTGTGAGAATCCGGAAGTGCTGATCAAACTGATGAACCTCAGTGTGAAAAAGCTCTGCCATCCGGAAAACGAAGAGGATTTCAATACTTACTATGGAGACAATGAGCATACCGGTTATAAGTCAGGTCTGATGTGGACACTGGCTCCGCTGAAAAACTACGATAATTTCCAGAAAGAATCCGCAGCTCTTCAGACCGGCGATACCAGTGAGCTGAATATGGAACAGATGAGCGACTATACCAACATGAAAGCTTTCGTGGATGCCAAGGAAGCAGGAACTCTGGATGCAGAAGACGCAGCCCAGAGCTCAGGTGCAGCTCTTTATACCGTATTCGGTGATCCGAACGGCGGTTATGCAGCTCTTGATCAGCTGATAAAAGAGGATGGTTTCGTTTCTCCGGCTTATCAGGGAATCCCGACAGAGAAAATGGCAGAGGTTTCCCCGACACTGAAAAAACTCACCATTGAGACCATTGTGAAGATCATTACCGGCGAGTCCGTGGACAGCTATGACGGCCTGGTTTCCAACTGGCATGCACTGGGCGGCGATGATGCCCTGGCAGAAGCGCAGGAATGGGCAGACAGTAACAAGTAAGCTTTGCCATGAATGAAAAAAGAGGCTGTTATACTGAAAGAAAAGGTGTAACAGCCCTTTTTTTCTCAAAAACCGGTCGAAGAGACAGAAAGGGGTTCCTATGAAACAGAAAAAGAAACAGACACGGCAGGGAAGTGACAACAGGGCGTTCCATCTGATGCTCCTTGTTCCGGTCATTCTCCTGTTCATCTATAACATCCTGCCGATCCCGGCAGGAATCCTCATGGCCTTCCAGAATTTTCATCCGATGAAGGGTTTTTTACATTCCAGTTTTGTCGGACTGGCCAATTTTAAGAAGCTCATGCTTCTGCCTGACACCTGGCCTGCGGTACGTAATACTCTGATCATTGCCATCGGAAAGATCATCGGAAATCTTGTGGTGCCGATCAGTTTTGCCCTTCTCCTAAATGAGATCCGGGTACGCTGGTTTAAGCGGACGGCTCAGACCATTACTTACCTGCCTTACTTTTTATCCTGGGTGGTTTTAGGAGGAATCCTGATCAAATTCCTTTCTCCGGGCAGCTCCTCCACCACACCGGGCCTTCTGAATACGCTTCTGGTGAATTTACATATCATCAAAGAGCCCATCTATTTTCTGGGCAGCAACAGCACGTTCCGGGGAACGATGATCATCAGCGATATCTGGAAAAATTTCGGTTATAACACGATCATTTATCTGGCGGCACTTACCGGCATCGATCCGACCCTTTACGAGGCGGCCATGGTGGACGGAGCCGGCAAGATCAAGCAGACGATCCATGTGACCATGCCGGGCATTGCACCTTTTATCGCACTTATGACGATCATGTCTATCGGCAGCGTTCTGAATGCGGGCTTTGACCAGATCTTTAACCTGTACAGTCCGGCTGTTTACGCAACCGGTGATATTATCGATACGCTGGTATACCGTCTGGGACTGATCAATCAGCAGTATTCCCTGTCGGCAGCCGTTGGTCTTTTAAAATCCGTAGTGTCCTGTATCCTTGTGCTTACCGGCTACAAGCTGGCGGACAAATATGCCGGATACAAAGTGTGGTAGGAGGTGAAACACATATGAATCGGAAAAAAACATCGATGGGAAGAAAAGTCTTTCTGGCAGTGGATGTGATCGTGATCCTGCTTTTATGCCTGATCTGTATGGTGCCGCTTTTGAATCTGCTGGCCTATTCCTTCAGTGCCTCTCAGCCCATCATTGAAAATAAAGTTTTTCTCTGGCCGAAGGAGTTCACACTGAAAGCTTATCAGTATGTGCTGGAGAGTAAAGAATTCTGGAGTTCTGTTTCTGTGAGTGTTAAAAGGGTTTTATTGGGTGTTCCGCTGAATACGCTGCTGACGATCCTGGTGGCCTATCCGTTATCCAAAGATGAAAGACAGTTCAAAGCCCGGAAATATTATGTGGCTTATATGCTCACGGTCATGCTTTTCAATGGTGGTCTGATGCCCACCTATTACATTGTCTCCAAGACAAAGCTGATCGATACCGTATGGGCGCTGATCATCCCGGGAGCAGTTCCTATTTTCAACTGCATCGTTCTCATGAACTTTTTCCGTGGGATTCCGTCAGAACTGGAGGAATCGGCAAAGCTGGACGGAGCCAGCCAGTGGCAGATTTTATGGCGGATCTTTATTCCCATATCCAAGCCGTCTCTGGCAACGATCATTTTGTTCAGCCTGATCAATCACTGGAATTCCTGGTTTGACGGCCTGATCTATTCCAACCATACCACCAATTATCCGCTTCAGTCTTATCTTCAGACTCTGGTCACTTCCACAACGGAGATTCTGGCGCAGGGAGATGTAAAGGCGATCGCAAAGTTAGTGGATATCAACGATACGAATATGAAGGCAGCACAGATCTTTATTTCAGTCATTCCACTGATGCTGATCTATCCCTTCCTTCAGAAATATTTTACGACAGGGCTTACGATGGGAAGCGTGAAAGGATAAAAAATGAGACCGATCGATATTAAAATTCAAAACACAGCAGTCCGGGAAGGAATCGTAAAAAATCCGGTGATCTGTTGGAAATTTTCTGAAAGAGATGCAGGAAAACGGCAGGCCGCCTGCCGGATCCTTTTAAAAAGGCCGGATGGCGGGTGCCTGTACGACACGGGGACACTGGAGACCGGAAAGCAGAACGGACACCGGCTGGAGCTTTCTTTTCAAACACATATCCGCTTCTTTGCAGAAGTAGAGATTACGGATACAGAGGGAAAAACGGAAAGCGGACGCTCAGAGATTTATGTAAGCGGCATTGCCCCGGAAAAGACTCCGGAGAAGAACTGGATCGGAAACGGGACGGGAGACCCGTTCTATGCCCTTCGTTTTCTTGAACCGGGAAAGAAACTGAAAAACGCATACTGCTCCGCAGCAGCGACAGGCCAGTATGAGCTTCGGATCAACGGAAAACTGCCGGATGACAGTGTGCTCAACGGTTCCTGGACGGATTTTCACAAACGGATCCATTACCGGACGTTCGAGGTCACCGCTCTTTTAAAGGAAGGACGGAACTGTCTTTCCATGGAGGCTGGAAATGGCTGGTACTATGGAAAATGCAAGGACGGGCGGTATTTTTACACCATGGATAAAGGCTATGAGGCCTTTGGAGATAAGCTGGGAGTAAATGTTTTTCTGACACTGGAGTATGAGGACGGAACCCGGCAAGAGGTGGTGACGGATGAAAGCTGGAGGATTCTGGAAAGTCCGGTGACTTATACGAATATTTATGGTTCGGAGGACTTTGACAGCAGAAAAGAGAACACCTACTGGCTGTTTTCACCGGAAGAGGAAGAAAAGCTGGCGAAGGCTGCATTTCTGGAGGATGGTCCGAAGCTTGGAAAACTAGAGCCTGCGCTTTATGCTCCGCTGAAAGTCATCCGGGCTTATGAAGGGAAACCGGTGGCAGTGGAGCCGGACGGAAGCCTGGTCTATGATCTTGGCCAGAATATGGCTTTCCTTTTTGAGCTTCGGGTGAAGGGAGCCTGTGGCCAGAAACTTCGTCTCCAGTGTGCGGAGAACTGGAAAAAAGGAGAGCCCTTCCATCCCATGACAAATTCCTGGTGCGAAGAGACTCTTTCCGGGGGGACGGAATGTTTTGAACCGAAGTTCACCTATCTTGCTGGTCGTTATGTAAAGGTGGGATTTTTGGATCAGACAGGGGGAAAAAGACCGGAAATCCAGTGTCTGAGAGGCTGTCAGATCAGCAGTTCCGTGGAGCGGGCCGGAGAGTTTCGCTGTTCCGACGGCCGTTATGATGAAATCCGGAATCTGATCGAAAATTCCATCCGGAATAATCTCCAGCATGTCCATACGGACTGCCCCACGGCAGAGCGGCTGGGATGGCAGGAACCGAACCACCTCATGGCACCTTCTATCATGTATACTTATGATGTGGAACCTTTCTGGGAAAAGATTGAGTGGGACCAGTGTGACAGCCAGTACCCGAAAGGGGAAAAGGATGTGGATCACGGTGCGTTTCCCCATACTTATGCGGCAGGGCTTCTGCCGTCGATCGCTCCCCGCTACGCCCGTTTTCTGGTGGATGGCGGAGACGGAAGCTTCTGGGATATCATTCCCTGGGGCAGCAGCCTGGTCATGGGGTTAAAGGAGAGGGAGCGCTTCTACGGAGAGAAAAAGGATGCCGGGGACTTTTATGAATTTATCCGGAAATATACCGATTACCAGTATGAGAAATATCTCAGCTATGCCTCTGTTTATGGAAAGAAAGAGGGCGTCTGCTTTTTAAGACAGGGCCTGGGTGACTGGGGAACCTGGAGAAAAGAGGACAATTCCAGGGAGAATATTGAGACGGCCTACCTTTATCGGAATCTGGTCCTGACAGCGGAACTGGCAGGTCGCACTGGCAGGAAAACAGACCAGAAAAAGTACGAAATACTGGCGGAAGACTGTAAAGAGCAGTATAATCATTTGTTATTAAAGAAACATCCGGTAACCGGAGAATGGTACTACCAGTCCTGGGAAAGTGACGATGACGAGATCATTCAGGGAAATCAGGCGGTGCCTCTGCAGTTTGGCATGGCACCGGAAGATAAGAAAGCTTCCATAGAAAAGAGTTTTCTGGAGTCAGTGAAGGAACACCGTTTTCTGGCTGGTGAGATTGCCCTGCCCTATATTTTCCGGACCCTGGGAGAACTGGGGGAGATGGATATTGTCCATGATATGATCCTTCAGAAGGAGCATCCCAGCTATTACCGTTTTGTGGAAAAGGGCGAGACCTGTCTTCCGGAGTTCTGGAGTGACGAGGCCAGAAGCAGGGATCATGATATGATGGGAAGTATACTGGAGTGGTTTTACCGTTATGTGGCAGGAATCTCCTCGGAAGACGGCTACTCTTCCATACGGATCGAACCCAGGCTTCCAAAAGCACTTGACTGGGCAGAGTGCCGTTATCAGAGTCTCACAGGGCTTGTGGAGGTCAGCGTCCGCAGGAAAGAGGGCGGACGGCTGGAAGTGAGCTGCCGGATCCCGGCGAATACTGTGGGCACGCTGGAAGTCAACGGAAAAGCTGTGGTCCTCACGGGAGGAATCACCTGCCGGGTTTCCTGAAAAAAGAAAGAGGGCAGGGGAGCGGATATTGCCTGAAAAGAGGAGCCGGCTGTGAAATACTGAGAAACTGACAGGGGGATAAGAGATGAACAACACATTCAAACCATATGTGACGCCGGTGGTCCTGCAAAATCATCTGCATCTTGGCGGGAAAAATGCAAAAGGAGACAGCCTTGCCGTCAACAGTCTTTACCTGGAGCGGCAGGGACGGCCCTGGATCGGGATCATGGGAGAGTTTCATTATTTCCGCTATGCCAGAGAGGACTGGAAAAAGGAGCTCCTGAAGATGAAGGCCGGAGGCATTGAACTGGTAGCAACCTATGTGCCCTGGCTCTGCCACGAGGAAGAGGAAGGCGTTTTCGACTTTGAGGGACAGAATGATCTGCGTGCCTTTGTAACGCTTATCGGGGAACTGGGAATGGAGGCTGTGATACGGATCGGACCCTGGGTCCACGGAGAACTGCGGAACGGCGGCTTCCCGGACTGGCTTTTGAAAAAGCCATTTTCTCTTCGGAATGGAAATCCGGAGTTTATGCGGGAAGTGGAAAGCTGGTACCGGATCGTGGCAAAACAGCTGGATGGCCTCTACTTTAAGGACAGCGGCCCCATTCTGGCGATCCAGCTGGAAAATGAGATGCCCGATGATGCGGAATATCTGGAAAAGCTGAAAGAGCTGGCGATAAAATGTGGGATGGAAGTGCCACTTTATACGGTGACGGGTTGGAACAGCACCGGCGGAGCAAAAATTCCCGTGGATGAGGTGCTGCCGCTGTTCGGGGGCTACTGCGGCGCTCCCTGGGAGCAGAGTACGGAGGAACTTCCGCCATCCACTCACTACTTTTTCACCGGAATCCGGAATGATTCTTCCATCGGAAAAGATCTGCAGCAGATGAAAGCGGCAGACGGCTGGCAGCTGCCCTATGAGCGTTATCCTTTCGCAGACTGTGAGCTTGGCGGAGGCTTACAGAATACCTGGCACCGAAGGTATCAGGTGCAGGGCATGGATATCTATGCGATGGCTCTCTGTGGCCTCGGGGAGGGTGTCAATCTTCTGGGATATTACATGTACCACGGCGGTACGAACCGGATGGGAAAATTATCCTCTTTTCAGGAATCGAGGGCTACGGGCTATCCCAACGACTGTCCGGTGCTGTCCTATGATTTCCAGGCGCCGCTTTCTGAGTACGGGGAGGTACGGGAACAGTACCGTCTCCTGAATCTTCTGCATCTTTTCCTGAAGGATTATGGAGAATGCTTTGCGAAGATGACCTATGTGCCGGCCGGCGTTTCGCCGGGGCTGATGGACACAGAGAAGCTCCGCTGTGCCCTGCGTACGGATGGAACGGGCGGTTTTGTTTTTGTGAACCACTATCAGCGGAAGACAAGGCTGAAGGATGTGGAACAGGCGGTGTTTGAGGTGGAGAGCCGGAATGAGAACGGCACCTGTGAGACGATCCGTTTTCCGGCACTGGATATCTGTGGGGAGGTGAGCTTTTTCCTGCCTTATAAAATGGATCTGGCAGGAGCAGAGCTTACCTGGGCCACAGCCCAGCCTCTTTGCCGGGAAGGAAACACCTTCTTTTTCCTGGAGATTCCCGGAATGGAACCGGTGTACTGTTTGGATGGCGAAGAATTTCCGGTGAAGACCGGGCGGGAGGCATTCCGGATTCCGGAAAAGAAAATTTCCATTGTGACCTTAAACCTGTCGGATGCCCGTTTTTTGCGGCGACTGGATGGGAAACTCTATCTGGGTGAAGGCTGTGACCTTTATTTGGAGGACGGGACACTCCGTTCTGTGGAAGCGGGAGAACAGAAGGCATTTATCTGGGAAAACGGGGCATTTCAGCCCTGTCCGGTGCAGGCGGAAGAAACGGGCTGTGAGGAAGCTCCGCGTCTGACTGCCGAAACAGGGGATGTTAGCTGTCGATCCAATGATTCCGTCTGCATGCTGACAAAGCTTTCTGATTCTCCTTTCACGCTTACCGGCCCCGGCCTGGAGGAAGTGCTCCTTTCCGCCCCCGGTCCGCTGGACTGGTACCGGCTGACGGTCCCGGATCCCTATGGCTTTGTTTCTCTGGAGCTTCCCTGCGACATCATGCAGCTTTACACCGATGGCACGCTTACTGCGGATGATTTTTATCACGGTGTTTCCTGGCGGCTGCCGAAGAAGCTCCTTTTCGGGAAGGAATGTTACGTTGTCACCACAACAACAGAACAGAATATATATCGGGAACGTCCGTTTTACCGATGATCAGATCCGTTTTTCCGGAGAAAAAATTCCCGGGAAAACGGATTTTTAAAATGCTCCCATTGACAATTCCCGTCACCTGGGTGATAATTGATTAGTTAGAGTAGTGACCGTGAAAAGAAAGGAATTTATTTTTATGAAGTGGAAAAAATTTACCTTAAAGACTTTATCAGAAGTGGAGGATATTGTGATCTCCACGCTGGCAGAAGCAGGAGTGGAAGGCGTTGAGATCGAGGACAAGGTTCCTCTGACTGAATCCGATAAGCAGCAGATGTTTGTGGATATCCTGCCGGAAGGTCCCAAGGATGACGGCATCGCTTATCTGAATTTCTATGTGGAAGAGGATACGGATGAGACGGAACTTCTTGAGCGGGTAAAGGCAGAGCTGGATGATCTCAGAAACTTTATGGATATCGGTGAGTGCACGATCACGGCTTCCGAAACAGAAGATAAGGACTGGATCAACAACTGGAAACAGTATTTTCATCAGTTCTATGTGGATGATATTCTCATCATTCCTTCCTGGGAGCAGGTGAAACCGGAAGATGAGAGCAAAATGATCATTCATATCGATCCGGGCACTGCCTTTGGAACCGGTATGCATGAGACCACACAGCTTTGCATGCGTCAGCTGAAAAAATATGTGACTTCCGAGACGGAGCTTCTCGATGTAGGAACCGGAAGCGGCATCCTGTCCATCGTCGCCTTAAAACTGGGAGCGAAGCATGCCGTCGGAACTGATCTGGATCCCTGCGCCATCAGTGCGACAAAAGAGAACCTGGAAGCCAATGCGATTCCGGAAGGTTCTATGGACGTCATGATCGGAAATATCATCGATGACAAAGAAGTACAGGATGCGGCTGGCTATGACAAGTATGACATCGTGACGGCAAACATTCTGGCAGATGTCCTGGTTCCCCTGACTCCGGTCATCATTCATCAGATGAAAAAAGGCGGTATCTATATTACCTCCGGTATCATCGATGATAAAGAGGAGACCGTTGTGGAAGCAGTGAAAAAAGCAGGCCTTACGGTTCTGGAAGTGACCCATCAGGGAGAGTGGGTATCCGTCACTGCAAGAAAGGATTTTTAACAGCATGCATCATTTTTTTGTGGAACCGTCTAAGATTCAGGGAAATCACATTTTCATAGACGGGCCGGATGTGAATCATATCAGAAATGTGCTCCGCATGAATCCCGGAGAGGAAGTCAATGTGACAGACGGCACCGGAGAGAAGGTTTACCGCTGTGCCATTGCCGCCATCGGGGAAGATACGGTGGAACTGAACATTATGTGGGCGCAGGAAAAAGGCATGGAGCTCCCTTCCAAGATCTATCTCTTTCAGGGATTGCCGAAGAGTGACAAGATGGAGCTCATCATCCAGAAGGCCGTGGAACTGGGTGTTTATGAGATCATACCCATGGCTACGGCCCGGGCGGTGGTAAAGCTGGATCAGAAAAAAGCAGCAGCCAAGGTGAAACGCTGGCAGGCGATTTCTGAAAGCGCAGCCAAACAGTCCAAACGTCTTCTGATACCGGAAGTGAAAGAACCGGTGAAATTTTCCGAGGCACTGAAACTTGCTTCTGACCTGGATGTACGGCTGATCCCTTACGAACTGGCAGAAGGGATGGACGGGACACGCCGGATCATCCAGTCTGTGAAACCGGGGCAGTCTGTGGCTGTTTTTATCGGTCCGGAAGGCGGTTTTGAAGAAGCGGAGGTGGAACTGGCAAAAGACGCCGGTTTTCAGGCGATCACTCTTGGAAGACGTATTTTAAGAACAGAAACAGCAGGAATGACGGTTCTTTCTATTCTGATGTATCAGCTGGAAGAGAACTGAAAATCCTTAAAGGAGAGCATAAATTTTGGAAGCATATCTGGATAATTCCGCCACGACTGTGTGCAGTGAGCATGTGCGTGATGTGGTGGTAAAGACAATGATGGAGGATTATGGAAACCCTTCCTCCAAACACATCAAAGGAATGGAAGCGGAGAAATATCTCCGCGAGAGCCGGGAGCTTATCGCAAAGACGCTGAAGGTCAATGAAAAAGAAATTTTTTTCACCTCCGGCGGGACGGAAAGCGATAACTGGGCCCTCATCGGCACTGCCATGGCAAACCGCAGGGCGGGAAAGCATATCATCACGACAGCAATCGAGCATGCAGCAGTCTTGCAGCCCATGCTGTATCTGCAGGAGCAGGGCTTTGAGATCACCTTTCTTCCGGTAGATGAAACGGGACTGATCAGTCTTGAGGAGCTGAAAGAGGCACTTCGCGAGGACACAATCCTGGTTTCTATCATGTATGTGAATAATGAAGTGGGAGCAAGAGAGCCGGTCGAAGAAGCAGCAGAACTGGTACACAGACTGGCACCGAAGGCCTGGTTCCATACGGATGCCATCCAGGCTTACGGAAAGTATCAGATCCGTCCGAAAAAAGCAGGAATCGATCTGCTATCCGTCAGCGGCCATAAGATCCATGGTCCCAAGGGAAGCGGTTTTCTCTACATCAATGAGAAAGTAAAGATCCATCCTCTGATCCTGGGCGGCGGCCAGCAAAAGGGCATGCGTTCCGGTACGGATAATGTACCCGGGATCGCAGGACTGGGAGCAGCGGCAGCAGACTGCTATAAAGATTTTGAGGAAAAACAGAAGAAACTGAGAGCACTCAGGAATTATTTTATAGAAGAAGTGGAAAAGCTTCCGGATATCCAGGTGAATGGTCCGAAGGAAGAAGAAAAAGCGGC